>JAISWT010000058.1 GCA_031271005.1 Prevotellaceae bacterium
AACAAACTCATTCTTGGCGACTGCCTCGAAATCTTAAAAACGCTCGAAAACGAGAGCGTTGATTTGATATACCTCGACCCGCCGTTTTTTTCTAACAGAAATTACGAGGTGATATGGGGCGACGAGGGCGAGGTGCGTTCGTTTCAAGACCGTTGGAGCGGCGGAATAGAAAAATATCTTGATTGGTTAAATGAGCGAGTTAAGCAGATGTACCGTGTTTTGAAAAATACAGGCAGTATATTTTTGCATTGCGACTGGCACGCAAGCGCACATATTAGAGTTATGATTTTGGACAAAATTTTTGATAGAAATCTTGTAAATGAAATTATTTGGTGCTATTCTGGACCTGCAAATGTAAAAAATCGGTTAGCACAAAAACACGATACAATATTTTTTTACAGCAAAACAGATAAATATTTTTTTGACGGAGATAGAATCAGGTTGCCTTATAGCGAAGAAACAGTTGCACGAACAGGCAGAGGAGCAAGCAAGACAGGCATAATGGCTAATGTAAAGGGCGATTTGTCGGAAAGGCATAAAAACCGTCTGCACGAAGACGGTAAATATCCCGAAGATTATTGGACTGATATTCCTCGTTTGCAAGGTAATTCATCAGAACGCATTGGCTACCCCACTCAAAAACCTTACGCCCTGCTCGAAAGAATAATCAAAATGGCAAGCAACAAAGGCGATGTAGTACTTGACCCGTTTTGTGGTGGCGGAACTACAGTTGCCGCTGCCGATAAATTGAACAGAAACTGGATTGGAATAGACCAGTCTGTGCAGGCAATTAAAGTTACCGAACTGCGCCTGCAAACGCAAACGGATATTTTTACAAGTTTGTATGCAAACTCTTACACTTTGCAACTTCACAAATACGATTACGACACGCTGTTTAATCAAAATCCGTATCAGTTTGAAACGTGGATTATCGGACAGTTTGGCGGAGCAGCCAACAAAAAACAGCGTAACGACTTTGGGCTTGATGGCAAAATGCCTGACGGAACGCCAATTCAGGTCAAACAGCAGGAAAATATTGGCAGAGTTGATATTGACAAATTTAAGTCGGCAATAGAGCGTTCCGATAAAAAATTATTTGACAAAAATAAAACAGAAAATCGCCCTGTCGGTTATTTTATCGCATTCAGTTTTGGGCGCGGCGCAGTGCAGGAAATTGCACGGCTAAAATTGGAGGAAAATATTGTTATAGAATTGGTAAAAGTGGAAGATATTGTGCCGATTGCCAAAAAGCCTCGAATAGACGTAAAAATTGGAGAACTTTCGCGCGATTTTGATATGCGTGAAATAGAATTTATTGCAACGGCAAAAACTGATGCAGGCGTAGAATTTTTCTCGTGGGATTTCAATTATGATGAAGAAAAAGGTTTTAAAGCCGAGGTCGTAATTGATAAAACAGGCACACAGGTTCATAAATTCAACGCCGGAGAATACAACGTAGCCGTCAAAGTTATTGATACTGACGGACTTGAAGGTTTAGAAATTATTAAATTAAAAATCAACGGAAAAATAGAAAAAAAATAGAAACAATATGATACAGTATTTTAAAGGAATATTTACAGGATTGCGGTCGCTTGCTTTGGGAATGTCGGTAACGTGGCGCGTGCTATGGCGTAGGAAAGTTACCGAGCAATATCCCGAAAATCGTAAGACATTGCAGGTTTCCGACCGCTGGCGCGCCAAACTGATAATGCCGCATGATGCAAACAACGAACATGCCTGCACTGCATGCGGGATTTGCCAGATGAATTGCCCAAACGGAACGATTTCCGTGATTTCGAAGATGCAAGAGACGCCTGACGGTAAAAAGAAACGGGTTTTGGACAAATATATATACGACCTGGGTACTTGCACCTTCTGCAATTTGTGCGTTGTAACTTGCCCGCAGGACGCGATAGAATTTTCAAACAGTTTTGAAAACGCCGTTTTCACCCGCTCAAAACTTGTGGAACAACTGAACCGGGAAGGCTCAAAACTGCGCGAAAAGAAGAAAGAAATTGCCGCCGCTTCGTAAAAAATTGAACTTGAAGCAGCAATTGTATTTTAATATTTTTTTTATAAAAAAAACTGATACTTTTTTATTTTTACATTCTGATTATATCTTAATTAATACACGATATATTTATTTTTTAATATAAATAACTCTTTATGTTAGAACAAATTATATTTTATGTTTTGTCTTTTGTGGTTGTTTTCTGCTCCATTTTTGCAGTAACCACGCGCAGGGTCATTCGCTCAGCCACCTGTCTTTTGCTCGTATTGCTTTGTACGGCAGCGTTTTATCTGCTTCTGAACTATCATTTTCTTATGGCAGTTCAAATAGCCGTTTATGCAGGTGGCGTTATGGTTCTGTTTATTTTCGGGATTATGCTCACGCACAAGCCGGGCGATTCTGTTGATAATGCAAGTTGGAAACGCCGCCTTGGTGCGTTAGTTGCCTCTGTTGCAGGCATTGCCCTTTGCGGCGGCATCATATACTTCAACGTAAGCAATGCTGTTGCCACCTTAGCACACGACGAACTCGCAGTACAGCAACTCGGAACGCAACTGATGGGAACAGGCAAATTTCAGTATCTGCTTGTGTTTGAATTAATCAGTATATTACTGCTCGCCTGCATTGTGGGCGCAATAATGGTGGCAAGAAAAAGAAAATAATTTTTGTGAACCTGAACCCGTGAAGTTCATAAAGTTATAGACTTTTAAAAACATTTTTAATTATTATTTTTTCTAATAAAATTTTGATAACTTATTGATTATGTACGAAATAATTGTAGATTTTTTGTCGATGCAAGTACCTTTGGTTGCATATCTGTCGGTGGGGCTGGTGATGTTTTTTGCCGGCGTCTATGGTTTTCTGACGCGCAAAAACTTGCTTATGATGCTGATTGCCATCGAGTTAATGCTCAATGGCGCTGACCTGAACTTTGCTGTTTTCAACCGCTATCTGTATCCGCAGCAGCACGAGGGAATGTTCTTTACCATTTTTGCAATTGCTGTTGCCGCCTGCGAAACAGCAGTGGCTATTGCTATTATTATCAATATTTACCGCAATTTGAATAATATTGATGTGGAAAAAATAGACGAAATGAAGTATTGAATAATTAGCAGTTAGCAATTAGCAGTTAGCAATTCTCAATTCTCAATTCTCAATTTTGGAATCTGGAATCTTTCTGTGAAATAAAAAAATAAGAAGACTTGTCCCTCCAAAACGGGAGACAGATTCCGTAAGGGCAAAACATGTTTTGCCCCTACTGATAACTGACAACTAATTTTGCAGACGGTTTTTAATTGAAAAACAATTTTATGCGAAACAAAAAACCTTTGCCCTTACTGGAAAACGTTCTTATTACCGATGTTGCCGCCGAAGGGAAGGCAATTGCACGAGTTGCAGAAATGGTTGTGTTTGTACCTTTCGTTGTGCCGGGCGATATTGTTGATTTACAAATAATTAAGAAGAAAAAAACTTATGCTGAGGCACGCGCCGCGCGTTTCGCAAAATACTCGGAAAATCGTTGCCAGCCGCTTTGCCCGCATTTTGGAGTGTGCGGCGGCTGTAAATGGCAAATATTTCCATACGCAGAGCAGTTGAAGTACAAACAGCAGCAAGTGATTGATAATCTGACACGTATAGGAAAAATTGACTTGCCGGAACCTTCAAATGATGAACTGAAAGGGATTATGCCCATAATTGGCTCTGCAAAAACAGAATATTACCGCAACAAACTTGAATTTACCTTTTCAAACAAAGCGTGGGTTGCCGACTTGCACAACCCCCCTGACGGCGGCACAGTTGATGCGCTCGGATTTCACGCAACAGGCTCGTTCTCAAAAGTAGTAAACATAGAAAAATGTGTGCTGCAAAACGACATTTCAAACAAAATACGAAACGAAATACGCAGATACGCATTGGAGGAAGGACTAAGGTTTTTCGACATCAAAAATCAGGAAGGATTTTTGAGAACAATGATTGTACGAAACGCCTCCGAAGGAGAACTGATGCTGATTTTAGTTTTTTATTATGACGATAAAACGTTGAGAAACAAACTTTTAACGCATATTGCCGAAGCATTTCCGCAAATAACTTCGCTGTTGTATATCATCAATTCAAAAGCAAACGACTCTATTACCGACCAAAAAGTAAATGTTTTCAAAGGAAATGACTGTATTTTTGAAAAAATGGAAAATCTGAAATTTAAAATAGGCGCAAAAACATTTTTTCAAACAAATACACAGCAAGCGCTTGAACTTTACAGAGTTGTCCGAAAGTTTGCGCAACTCACAGGAAACGAGTTGGTTTATGATCTATACACAGGGACGGGTACTATCGCCAATTTTATTGCCCGATACTGCGGCAAAGTGATAGGTATAGAATCCGTACCCGAATCAATTGAAAATGCAATTGTTAATTCTGAAATAAATGCAATTACAAATGCCGAGTTTTTTGTGGGCGACACGAAAAATATTTTAACTCCGGATTTTATCCGGTCGCATGGTAGCCCGGAAGTGATTATTGTTGACCCGCCTCGCGCAGGAATACACAATGATGTGATTGCCGCAATGCTAACCGCCTGCCCGCAAAGGATTGTATATGTCAGTTGCAACACGGCAACTCAGGGACGCGACTTAAATTTACTCGCCGAAAAATACGAACTGCAAGCAATACAGCCGATTGATATGTTCCCCCACACACACCACATCGAAAATGTAGCGCTGTTGGAACAAAGAGTAAAGAACAAGACTTGTCCCGCCAAAGCCGGAGAGTAAAGAGTAAAGACTTTTTCTGAAAACTGAAAAAACAAACTGATTATCAATTAGATATATATTTGAAAAACACAATCTTAAAACACTTATATTTTTTCTAAAAATTCTGTTAATTATGATTTCTCCCAAAAACCGTTTATTAATTATCTTAATAACTTTATTTTCAGTCAATTCTGCTTTTTCGCAAGCATTGGAACGTCCGCGCCTCGTAGTGGGCATCGTTGTAGACCAGATGCGGTGGGACTATCTGTACAGGTTCTACGACCGCTATGGTGCGCATGGTTTTCGCCGTATGCTCAACGAAGGTCTGTCGTGCCAAAACGCGATGATAAATTACTTGCCGTCATACACCGCAGTAGGTCACGCCACTGTTTATACAGGCTCAGTACCGTCTTTGCACGGGATTGCAGCGAACAATTTTTACCGCAACAGCACAGGCGAATCAATCTACTGCACACAGGACAACTCGGTGCGCGGAGTAGGCTGCCCCGACCCGAACGCGACTCAGGGCAGAATGTCGCCGAAAAATTTGCAGGTTACAACTATCACAGATGAGTTGAAACTTGCTACAAATTTCCGCTCCAAAGTAGTGGGAATAGCCATCAAAGACCGTGGCAGCATTTTGCCCGCAGGACATGCTGCCGATGCTGCATACTGGTTCGACTATAAATCCGGAAACTGGATTACAAGTACGTGGTACAGAGAGAGTTTGCCCAAATGGTTGGAAAATTATAACGAAAAAAAATCTTGGAAAAAATATATTGAAAAAGACTGGACTACGCTTTACCCAATCGAAACATATATTCAAAGTACGCCCGACAGGAATAATTACGAAGAGCAATTTGTTGAAAATCAGGGAGTTGAGTTTCCCATCAAATCTGCCGAGTTGAGCAAAACGCAAGGCGAAGGTTTTATGATTTGCCAGACGCCTTATGGCAACGCAATGACATTGGACGTTGCGCAACTTGCCGTTGAGAATGAGCAACTTGGGGCAGACAAAATTACCGATTTTTTAACCGTAAGTTTTTCGTCACCCGACTATATAGGGCATCGTTTCGGAGCAAATTCAGCAAAAGTGGAAGACAATTATTTGCGTTTGGACCACGACCTGGGTGAGTTTCTGAAGTTTCTGGACGCAAAAATAGGGCGAGATAACTACCTCGTTTTTCTCACTTCCGACCACGCAGGCGCACACAACGGACAATTTCTTTTGGACAATAAAATTGCAGCAGGTAATTGGGAACAGGATATATATGCCGACAGTTTGAACAGTTATTTAGCAAAAAAATTTGATGCGGAAAAAATCGTGCGCAATCTTGACAATTATCAGATAAATTTCGACATTCGGAAAATAGACAGTTTGAAACTCGATTTTGAAAAGATAAGAGAAGAGTCGGTAAAATACATGAGCCAATTCTCTGTGTTTCAATATGTTGTAGATCTAACAAAAATATCGGAAGCAGTTGTTCCTGCAAAGTTACGCGAGATGATTATCAACGGCTATAATCGCGAATTTTCGGGCGCGGTGCAACTCGTTCTCAAAGCGGGCTTCTACAGCGACAGCGACCTGCGCGGCGCAACGCACGGCTCGTGGAATCCATACGACACGCATATCCCGCTCCTGTTCTTTGGATGGGGCATCAACAAGGCTACCACAACTGCGGAAGTACACATGACCGACATCGCCGCTACAATTGCAGCAATGCTGCATATTCAGATGCCAAGCGCCTGTATTGGCAAACCCGTTTTTTGATGTGAGAAAACTTGAAAATGCGGGGAATAACGAAAATGGCACAGACTTTAATGCAGGCAAAGATTTTGAATTTGATGGAGAAAAATATTTAGCAAAAAAATAATTATAACAGTTTGTTCAAAGAAAGGGAATGTAAATTTTGCAAACAATTTTTCGCCTCGCGAGTTTGCCAAACTCCCTGTTTTTATATAATTTTGCGGCGTTAAAAAATCACAATCGTGGAGATTCCAAATTAAAAAAAATATTTTGAAAAACTTTATTAAAAATTACTGGAAAACCGCACTTGTAACAGCCATAATCTGTTACTTTTGCTTTGTTCCGCTCAAAGCCTTTGGAGAAATGCACCCCCCTTTGTTTGCAAATTTCGACAAACTTGTTCATTTTTTCATGTTTTTTGTGCTGGCATTGGTGATATTTCTTGAATATAAGCCCGATAACTTTGCTCGTCCGCGTTTGGCAAAAATTTTGTTTTGCTGGTGCTTTCCCGTGCTTTTCGGGCTGGCAATTGAAGGCGTTCAGCATTTCTTCCTGCCACCGCGTACGGGCGACCTCCGCGACTGGCTATTTGATTGCATAGGATATATTCACGGCATTGTGTTTATGAAAATGTTTTTCAAAATTAAAGCAAGAACCAATGGAACACAGAACTGATTTACAGCAAATTATAGCATTAACACTGATTAATGGAATTGGCAATATTCTGGCAAAGAACCTGATTGCCTATCTGGGCAGTGTGGAGGCGATATTTAAAGAGAAGCAGCAAAATCTGGCAAAAATTCCGGGCATTGGCGAGGTGTTGTCAAAAGAAATTGTAAGCAAAAACGTTATGCAACGAGCCGAAGTGGAAATGAATTTTATTCGGAAAAAAAATATCTCTGCCTGCTTTTATCTCGACAGCAATTATCCTTTCAGGCTCAAAGAGTGCGAGGACGCGCCGGTGCTGCTTTTTATGAAGGGAAATATCAACCTTGACAATAACAAATTTGTGAGCATTGTAGGCACGCGCACATCTACCGAAACAGGCAGGGAGAATTGCAAAACGCTTGTTGCCGACTTGTCTAAAAACAATAATAACATCGTGATTGTGAGCGGGTTGGCTTATGGGATTGACATTTGCGCTCACAGGGCGGCGCTGGAAAATCACCTCCCAACAGTTGCGGTACTGGCACACGGGCTCGACAAAATTTACCCGCCGGCGCACAAATCGGTGGCTGTCAAAATTCTTGATAACGGCGCATTGCTGACCGAATATTTGAGTGGCTCAAACCCCGACAAGCCCAATTTTGTGCGCCGCAACCGCATTATTGCCGGATTGTGTGATGTTACCGTGGTGGTCGAAACGAAGAAGAAGGGCGGCTCGCTAATTACAGCACGATGTGCAAATGACTATAACAGAGACGTTTTTGCTTTCCCGGGGCGCGTTACAGATGAATATGCAGCCGGCTGCAACGAATTGATTAAAACAAATCAGGCTGCATTAATTGAAAGCGCTGCCGACATTCTGCGGTTTATGAACTGGGACATCAAGCCGGACGACAAGCACAGTAAAGATTGTCAGACCGCGCTTTTTGCTGACCTCACTGCCGAAGAGCAGGATATTTTGCGCATCCTTCGCGCAGCGCCAAACGGACTGCAAACTAACGAAATCGCTATCAAAACGGGCAAACCATTCAGCGCAACATCAGCACGCCTGCTAACAATGGAGTTTAGCGGATGGGTCAAACTGCTGCCCGGAAATATCTATAAAGCGCTGATATGATAGTGGTTAGATAGCAATTAGCAATTAGCAATTAGCAATTAGCAATTAGCAATGTACAGACACAATGCTTTGCGTCTCAATGTAAAAATAATTCTCAATTCTCAATTCTCAATTAGCAACTAACTTGATAACTCTTTAATCTCTCTGTGTCTCTCTGTGAAACCTCCCGCTTTGGCGGGACAAGTTCTGTGTCTCTCTGTGTAATAATAAAGACAAAGAAGACAAAAGACAAATGCTGTAAAAATCAAAAACTATGAAAACTGATAACTAAAAAAAATAATATTTTTTTTTCGTTTTCGTTTTTCGTTTTACATTAATTTTATTACCTTTGCACCGCAAAATCAGCATAACTCAAAAATTAACAACGGAAGTGTGGGTGAGTGGCTGAAACCAACAGTTTGCTAAACTGTCGTACGGGAAACTGTACCGGGGGTTCGAATCCCCCCGCTTCCGCAAGTGAATACTCTTAAAATCAGTCAATGTTCTGATTTTTTTTTAAATATTTTTGTTTATACTTATTGACATCGTTCTTTACGCTGTTTTACGCCGCTTTTTTCATGCCAAAAAACAGGTGGTTATAAAAAAAATAACTTTGCTTGTCCAAATAATTTGCAACTTTTTATAACTAAAAACTCCCTTTTTTTTGCCGCTTCCCGAAAAAGTAAGTCTTTGCCGTTTCCATAAAATAAAAAGCGATGTCTTTGTTAAATAAATTTAGTCGCTTTTTATTATCTTAACATTTCAGGAAAAACACGCAATGACAACCCAACTTATTTCCGTAATACAAAAAAAAATACCTGCTCATACCAAGCCCGTTAATTACCTTATGGATGCTCTTGACTTGGGGCGCGAGTCTGCTTACCGGCGTTTGCGTGGCGAAATTCCTTTTTCTTTTGAGGAGGTTGCATTGCTGTCGAGCAAACTCGATTTCTCGATAGATGAAATTATAACAAACGAGCCGCGCAGGTTGTATTCCAATTTCCCGTCAAATTCTGATGAGGCGAGCGAAAAATTTTTGGGCATGATGAAGCAGTATTCAAAACATTACTACACAAGCAGCGCCGAAATCACAATTGTACAAAACAGGTCTCTGTTTATAACTGTCATTTCCAGCGAATTGCTGCTGCGGTTTCATTATTACCGTTTTTTGCACCAGATAAATCACATCGCTTCAAACTGCGTATTTGCCGATTTGCAACTGCCCAAAAAAATATTGACCCTGCAAAACGACCTTATAAAACGGTCGCCCGAAGTTAAACAAATCACAATTATATACGACAAAAGGATGTTGAGAAATCTGTGCAGAGAAATGCATTATTTCTACCGGCGTCAACTGGTGTCGCATCAGGAAGTCATTGCCTTGCAAGAGGCGCTTAACAACTCGCTAACAAGGATGTACAAAAAATTGACAACCCCGCAGGATATAAACAAAACGCCTATGTTTTATTACGTCTCGGTGTTCGACATTAATGTAAACACAATTTATATTCAGCACGACAATAATATAATTTCGCAGTTCTGGGTATTTCCGTTCAGTATTATCGAGATAAAAAATTCCGAAATATGCCGCGTCCACAAATATTTTCTGGATATGGTCAAAAAATATTCGGCGCTCATTTCGCAATCCAACGAACTTGTACGCGAGGAGTTTGTCGCACAGCAACGGAAATATATTGACGGCATTATTGACAACAATTCGGAATTTTTATTAGTGTAAAATGCCGAAAAAAATAATGAGCAGGGGATTTTTCTAAAAAAAAATGAGTTTTTTTTGTACAATTTTTAAAGAATAATGAATATTAAAAGGTTTTTCACGGAATTTTTGTATCTGATATTTCCTAACTGTTGCTTCGTTTGCGGCGAGGGTCTGCTTTTAGGAGAGCAATATGTTTGTACTCAATGTATTAGCAACATTCCGAGAACCGGTTTCCATTTGCAGAAAGACAATCCTGCCGAGAAGCGTTTTTGGGGGAAGGCAGACGTTTTCCGCGCCACCGCGTTTTTTAGATATGAAAAAGGCTCGGCTTTTCGCACGCTTGTTTACAACCTTAAATACAAGGGGCACAAAGAGTTAGGCGAAATCTTGGGGCGATTTGCCGCTTCCGATTTGCTCCAAAGCAACGACTTCGCGAGCGTAAATTGCATCGTGCCGGTGCCGCTCCACCCGAACAAATTGCGACAGCGAGGGTACAATCAAAGCGAATTTATTGCACGCGGACTGGCAGCAGTTATGTGCAAAGATATTGATATTCAAAACCTTGCACGATTGATTGAGAATCCTACACAAACAAAAAAGTCGGTATATGAAAGATTTCAGAATACAGAAGGAATTTTCGGCGTAAAGAACCCACAACTTTTTGAGAATAAGCATATTATGCTTGTTGACGATGTAATGACTACCGGCTCTACAATAGAGGGCTGCATTTTGGCAATGAAAAATGTGAAAAACATTAAAATAAGTGTATTTACGCTTGCAATTGCGTGAAAAATGCTACGCCGTTTTAACGCTAATTTTTGGGAACTGCTAAAAATTAGATTATTTTAGGCGGACTTCATTTTCAATTCATTTTCAAAAGCGCAGTTTACTAATGTAAATGAGCATTTTGAAAATGAAGTCCAACGACAAATGAGCAGTTTGTAGGAGTTCCCTTTTATAACTGCCTTATAATATGCTATTTGTTTTTATTTCTAAATTTTTACACTATCCAATTTCACCATTTTTAAACCACACTTTTAAAGTGTAATTTTTGGCAGGTTCTACATCTACAACATCTGGGTTCATGGTTATTTATTTTACATGAAAATCCACAAAAAATGTCTTCATTAACCCAATCCCAAAAGGAATCTATACATTCTTTCATTACACTTTTTTTCTCTTTTTGAAATGCCTCACAATGCCGATAAACTCATAGATAGCACAACCAAAAAGAAACATGGCTAAAGGAAGGGCAACCCAAAAATCGAAATTTGAAGCGTAAGCGCCCCCAAGCAGTTTGATGGCAAACCAAACAGAGTAAAAAAGAGAAAGCAGGCAAAACACGCCCTTTAATATTATTCGCATATAAACTTTATTTTATTTAGTTATTTATTTTTTTCTCAAAGCCAATGCAAAATTAAATAAAAATACTATTTTTCATACTAAAATTAAATGTTAAAAATTAATAAATTAAGTAGGGGCAAAACATGTTTTGCCCTTACGGAATTAAGCAATTAGCAATAATGTACAGACGCAATACTTTACATCTCAATAGATAAAAAAAATAATCTGTAAAAGAGAAAACCGAAAACCGATTTGGAGAACTCACGTTTTTCATGTAATTTTGTTTTCGATAAAGCGATTGTTTTATCAATATAAACAATATTCTACGGAGAATACATATCGCAAATTTGTATCTTTCTCGATAAAAAAAACAGTAAAATATGAACCCATTTACATTTAAAAACGCCGACACGATGCCTGCGCTGGGCATTGGCACTTGGCGTTCGCAGCCCGACGAGGTTTACGAGGCAGTTTTGGAAGCCTTGCGAGCCGGCTACAGGCATATTGATTGTGCGCAAATGTACAAAAACGAGCGCGAAGTGGGGCAGGCGCTCGATTATGCGTTCCGTTTCGGCATTGTAAAACGGAGCGAAATTTTTATCACCTCCAAACTTTGGAACTCCGACCACGCACCTGCGCGTGTGGAAGAGGCGATTAACCGGTCGCTCGCAAATTTGCAACTCAAATATTTAGACCTCTACCTGATTCACTGGCCTGTTGCACAAAAAGAAGGTACGGAGTTCCCCTCAAAACCGGACGATTTGCTACCGATTGCCCAAATATCACTGGCACAAACTTGGCGCGCGATGATTGAAGTGCAACGCAAAGCGCTCGCCGTACATATCGGCGTTTCCAACTTTAATATCCCCAAAATCAATGATTTGGCAGCGCAAACAAAGCTTGTACCCGAAGTCAATCAGGTGGAAATCCACCCTTATTTTCAACAAAATGAACTCGTTGATTTTTGTAACAAAAAAGGGATAATTGTTACCGCCTATTCGCCTTTTGGCGGGAAAATAATGGCAGACAAAGGCATTGATATTAAGAAAGATGCCGCAATTGTCAGCATCGCAAAAAAGCACGGCGCAACCCCCGCGCAAGTTATTTTGGCGTGGAACATCAAACGTGGAATAGCGGTCATTCCAAAGTCGGTAAGCAAAAGCCGTATTGTTGAAAATATCGGAACTTTAAACGTAAAACTAAGCAGGGAAGATATGCAACAAATGGCGCAATTAGACAGAAATATGCGAGTTACCGAAGGCGCACTTTGGACAATGAAAGGCTCGCCATATACATCTGAATGGCTTTGGGAACAATAAAAACAAAAAATTACACAAAAAAAATATGAGTATAGAACATTTGAAAAATTCGATTAGAAACATCCCCAATTTTCCCATACAGGGTATTCAGTTCAAAGATGTTACAACGCTGTTTAAAAGCGCGGAAAATCTTAATGAACTCACCGCTATTCTGAAAAAAAAATATGCCGACAAAGGCATCACAAAAGTAGTAGGTATCGAAAGTCGCGGATTTATTATGGGTCCGATAATGGCTGTGGAACTTGGCGCAGGCTTTGTGCCGGTACGTAAGCCCGGCAAATTGCCCTCAGAGGTTTTCGAGGAGCAATACGAAAAAGAATATGGGCACGATGCTGTGCAAATACATAAGGACGCGCTTTGCCCAAACGATATTGTGCTGATTCATGACGACTTGCTGGCTACAGGCGGAACAATGTTGGCAACATACGAACTTATTAAAAAAATAGGCGTTAAAAAAGTGTATATCAACTTCTTAATAGAACTCGAAGACCTTAACGGACGACTGCTTTTTCCCAAAGAAGTGGAAGTGGAAGCGTTGATAAAGTATGAAAAATGATACACGATGACTTTGGCGAAATATCATTTTTGAAAAAAAATAATATTAAATATTTGAGTGTAAGAATATTACCCGATTCGTTGCAGGTTAATTTGCCTACCGGAGTTTCGCAGGAAGACGGAATGATTTTTATAGAAAAAAACCGCGAAAAGATTCTAAAGAAACAGCAAAAACAGTGTGAAAATGTTAACAGCGCATTGCTTCTCTCGCCCGAAAAGATGCTGCATACACTCACTTTCGGCGTGCGGATTGTTGCTTCTGAGCGCAACAGCGTGGCTTTTGCCTTGCGAAACAAAGTTCTGACCATAGAATTTCCAAAAGAGAAAGATATAAGCACGGCAAAAATGCAGAAAACTTTTTGGCACGGCATTGAGCATTTTTTACGCAAAGAAGCAAAGCGCGTTCTGCCTGCTCGCCTCAAAGAACTTGCAGATTTACACGGCTTTACATTCCACAAAGTTACAATAAAATCGAGCAAGGGGCGATGGGGAAGTTGCGCGTGCCACAAAAAAGGCGACCCACAGCCAACATTTTCAATAAACCTATCGTTCTACTTGCTGCTTACCACAGCGCAACTCGTTGATTATGTGCTGCTTCACGAACTATGTCATACCCGCGAAATGAACCACAGCCCGCGCTTTTGGCAGGAAATGGACAGAGTTACAAACGGGCAAAGCAAAATGCTCAGAAGCGAACTGAAAAATTATAAATTGCCATGACAGGAAATAACTATCAGTTTTTCAGAAGTGGTAGTTATTAAGTTGTATCAGCGTTTTTTGCGGTTCTACAGCGTTACTCCGGTTTTAAAGATTGCTATTTCTTTAAACCCCGTTATTTCGTGTTTGAGTTTAGCCCCGTTACACACATCTACAATGAATGTAATAAGTTCATTTAGAACTGTTTGCATTGATTCTCCTTCCAAAAGCAGTCCCGCATTAAAATCAATCCAGTTATTTTTGAAATGAAAAAGTTTAGTGTTTGTAGATATTTTCAGCGTGGGTACAAACGCACCAAAAGGCGTTCCGCGTCCGGTGGTGAACAGTACTATTTGGCATCCAGACATTGCCAGAGCCGATGTCGCAACCAAATCATTGCCCGGAGCGTTTAGCAGGTTAAGCCCGTGTTTCTCGGCATATTGCGCATAGTTGAGCACATCTACAACCCTGCTGTTGCCGCCTTTTTGGGTGCAACCCAGCGACTTGTCTTCGAGCGTACTGATGCCGCCCGCCTTATTTCCCGGAGATGGATTTTCGTAAATCGGCTGCTCGTATTTGCGAAAATACTGTTTGAAGTTATTTATCAGCGAAACGGTTTTGTCGAAGGTCTCGCGGTCGATGCAGCGATTCATCAAAATCGTTTCGGCGCCAAACATTTCGGGGACTTCGGTCAGGATTGATGTGCCGCCCTGCGCAATAAGCCAGTCGGAGAACGCGCCCACGAGCGGGTTGGCAGTGATTCCGGAGAAGCCGTCGCTGCCGCCGCACTTCAACCCCACTTTGAGTTTGGACAGTGGCAACTGCTCGCGCCGGTCTGACCTCATTACTTCCACAAGGTCTTTCATTAGCGCAAAGCCCGCCTCTATTTCATCCTCTACCTCTTGGGCGATAAGAAATTTTACGCGCTGCTCGTCATATTTTCCCAGAGCATTTTTAAAGTCTTTCTGC
This sequence comes from Prevotellaceae bacterium, assembly GCA_031271005.1. Taxonomy (GTDB): domain Bacteria; phylum Bacteroidota; class Bacteroidia; order Bacteroidales; family Paludibacteraceae; genus WRGS01. Next base: position 14,871 of record JAISWT010000058.1, read on the forward strand.
TGGTTGTTTTCGCAGCCCAAACTCAGCACCAGAAGGCCGCCCGCGTTAGGGTGGCGCACAACCGCAGCAAGCGCGTTACGGGTATTGAGGTGGTCGTCTCCAAGTTGCGAGCAGCCATAGTTGTGCGTAAAAACGCGAATGTCGTCAATGTGCTCTGTGTGCAGTTCGGCTCGCACACGCGCAACAATTGCCTGAGCCTGCCCGTTGACGCAGCCAACGGTCGGCACAATCCAAAGTTCGTTACGGATACCCAAGTCGCCGTTCGCCCGTAAAAAACCATTGATGGTGATGTCTGACGCCCCAATATGCACCGGCGAATCTGTCGGCGCGTACGAGTAACTTAAATCATCTTTGAGGTTCGTGCGCAAATTGTGCGTATGAACATGCTCGCCTGCTGCAATATCCTGCGTAGCGCTGCCTATAGGGTAGCCGTATTTGATAATATTATCCCCTTTTGGAATGGCACAAATCGCAAATTTATGCCCTGTTGGAATGGCGTTTTTAATTTCAAAAGTTTGCCCGTCAACGCTAACGATTTCACCGGCGCGAAAACTGTCGATTGATACGCATACATTATCCGGTGCGTTTATTTTCAGGTATTTATCCATAATGTTAATATTTTTTTATCACTCAGATTTATCAGTAATTCAGTATTCAGAAATGAATGTACTACTTTTTTGCAAAATTAGCATTAAATTACTAATTACACAATTGAAAAGCGCGAAAGCGCATGTAAAGGCACAATGCTCAATAAAATTGAGAATTGAGAATTGAGAATTGAGAATTGAGAATTGAGAATTGAAAAAAATTAACCACTAACCACTATCAATAATGTACAGACGCAATGCTTTGTGTCTCAATAGATTAAAAAAATAATCTGTAAATTGGAAATCAGCGTTATCTAAATCTGTGGACAAAAACTAATTTTGAAAATTATGCTAATCAGGTAAATCAAATCATTGGGCATTGTGTAGCCACTCATCTTTGTCAGGCAATTATTGCTCTTCTTTATTTCACAGAGGGATACAGAGAGATTAAAGAGTTTCAGTTAATTATTAGAGTTTAGTTATTAGCTATTAGTTATTAATCAAAAAAAGATTATTCACTAATTCATTCATTTCTTCATTTCTTCATTTTTAAAAGATTATTCACTATTCATTATTCATTAAATTAATGGTTATCAATGTAAATGCTGCTTTGGAGAAGGGCTGCAAGCCCGCTATGCAACAGCACAGGGCAACGCCCTGTGAAACAGAATGCCGACATAGTTTTCGCCCTGAAAGGGCAAAATCAAATGACCGACAGGGCGTTGACGTAACAATGATTACGCCCCTGCGGGGCTTGTGTATTATGCGTGTTCTGTTACACAGGGCGTTGCCCTACGCTATTGATTGTACGGCTTTCAGCCGTTTGTCGTGTCTAATAATTCATAATCTTTTTTAGTGAACAGTTATTAATTGCCTTAATTTGTCTTTCCTCTCCCGCTTTGGCGGAACAAGTCTTGTTCTTTATCCTTTATGTCTTAAAAATTCTTTGGCACGATTTTTGCACAGGAAAACTAATATAATTTTAATAATAATAAAAAAAGTTTAAATTAAATTTCAAAAAAAAAGTTTTATGAAAAAAGCAATGAAAGCAGCAATGGTGGCTGCATTGGTAATGGTAAGCGCTGCTGCAAGCGCACAGTTTAGCGTTAATGTTGGTTATGTTAACACAGGCGTTTCTTTTGACCCTGACGTAGCTATGGACGCAGAAACTCCTGATTACAAAGGTAGTGATCTCCTTTCTACACATGGAATTTCGTTAGGCGTTGGCTACGACATGAGTATTCAGGGAGGCTTTGGTTTGGGCTTAGGTTTGAATTACACCTTGGGCTTTAACAGCAAAAAACTTGCTTCTCTTGGCGACGCTTCGGTGTCAATGAAAGGAAATTCTCATGCTTTGGATGTACCTGTTCGCGTAACTTACACATATCCAATCAGTGACAATTTTAAAGTGTTTGGTTTTGCAGGACCAAAATTTGTGTATGCCTTGGCAGGACAATCAAAAATGTCTTTCAAAGGAGTTGACGATGCAGATGAAGAGGAACCAATTTATTGGTATGGCAAAGATAAGGAAGATAGATTCTCGTTGGATTTAAACCCCTTTGACATTAAACTTGGCGTTGGCGCCGGCGTTAATATCAGCAACATTCTGGTAAAAGTTGGTTATGACTGGGGTATGTTAAACGCTGCAAAAAAAGAAGTGTTTGAAGATGATGATACTAAGATAAAATCCAACCAGTTCTATGTTACCGTTGGCTATGCTTTCTAAAAAATTGTAAACAGAAAAAGAGAAACCGCCTTGACAGGCGGTTTTTTTATTTAGGGAACTCCTAAAAACTGCTTATTTGTCGTTGGACTTCATTTCAATTCCAAATGCTCTGCTTCTATTTTTTCGTTAAGAAAAATTGATGCTCTGCAACAGAACTGCTCGCTCGCTTCGGTTGTAAAATAGCGACACGAGCCGCCTGTGCTGCACCTCTCGGCAATTTCGCTATGACGCTGTAAATAATCTGCCAAACTGTGGGCAACGACCTCGCCTTGCGAAAAAATCTTCACTTTTTTGCCCGCATATTTTTCTATCTTTTTGATTATCAACGGATAATGTGTGCAGCCGAGAATTATTGTATCTATTTCAGGGTCCTTATTTAAAAGGTTTTCCACATTTTTCCGGATGAAAAAATCTGCTCCTGCGTTATCAAATTCGTTGTTTTCAATCATCGGCACCCACATAGGGCAGGCTTCTGCCTCAATTTTTATGTCGTGGAACAGTTTGCGAATTTCGGCGGGATAACTTCCGGACTGCACCGTTCCGCTTGTGGCAAGCAAGCCAACGTGCCTGCTCTGTGTCAGTTGCCCCAGCGCTTCAACGGTAGGACGAATAACGCCCAGCACACGCCGATGAGGGTCTATGCGTGGCAAATCGCGCTGCTGAATAGTGCGCAGCGCCTTTGCCGAAGCCGTGTTGCACGCCAAAATAACCAGACGGCAACCCTGCGCAAAAAGCGCTTCTACACATTGCAAAGTATATTGATACACAAGCGCAAACGAGCGCGAGCCATAAGGGGTACGCGCGTTGTCGCCCAGATAAACGTAGTCGTAATATGGCAAACGCGCACGGATTTTTTCCAGAATTGTCAGTCCGCCATAGCCCGAATCGAATATGCCTACAGGTGTTGTTTCCAATTTTTTGTTTGCTAAATTAAATAAATTTTTTGCAAAGATACGTTTTTTTTTAGGGAACTCCTAAAAACTGCTTATTTGTCGTTGGACTTCATTTTCAAAATGCTCATTTACATTAGTAAACTGCGCTTTTGAAAATGAATTGAAAATGAAGTCCGCCTAAAATAATCTAATTTTTAGGAGTTCCCTTTAGAAACTGTTCAACGCCCCACGCCACAGTCCCAAAAAAGACTTTGCAAATCACGCAAAAAGCCCCGAAGAAACTTCGGGGAATAAATAAAGCGTTGCGACACTTATTTAAGAGGCAAATTGAACATATATGTCAAATTGCCCGTGTCGGTGTAATCGACACCTTGATAGATTACTTTGATGGAAGTGGTTGCTTTAAAACTCAATTTTTTGGTTTTTACATTATACGACACATCCGAAAACACGATGGTATTTCTTTCTATCCTAATAATTGTTCCATCGGCGTACCAGTCTTTCATATACTGCGGAACTTCACCTGTAAGAAGGTCCTGTGCAGGTATATTTTCAATTGTAAACCAGCAACGCGAATTGTCGGCGCTTTCCATAAAGTTGGAGCAGACTACACGCGGAAACTCTTTGTTTTTTGAAAAAGTCATCAGAAGCGAGGTCTGCGAATTAGCGCTAAATTCAACTGCGGCATCAGAAACGATACTGGTTGTACCCAGTTTGTTGTTGCTAATTGTTACTTCGCCTTCAAAGTTTCCATTAAGAAACACGCCTTTGTCATTCAAAGTGTGGTCTTGTGGCTCTGGGTCATCATCGCCACCGCACGCTGTAAAAGCGGTTGCACACACTGCGCCCATAAGCGCAAAAAGGAATAATTTACCCTTCTTCATAATAATAATGTGAATTTTAATTGTTTAAATTATTTAAAAAAATTTGATTCTGTTTAACGGCAAAAAGTTTGCCAAAATTTGTTAATTTATACTCTGTTTCCCAAAACAAAATTGCTTTTGTATTTATAAATATTTGTTATACAATATTTTGAAGGACGCAATGATTACACTTCGCAAGTGGAAATGCTGTTTTAAATATTTATTAAAAAAAGACGTTTTAAGCATGCAAAATTATAAAAAAACTTTCATCAAACAAATTTTGGCAAACTTTTATTCTTAAATTTATATAATTTACATTTTTTTTTGTACTTTTAGTCCCCGAAATTTAACCTTTAATATTAATACATAAATCATTCATTTTCAATTATATGGACAATATCAAAGCAACTGAAGTTGTAGAGTGGACCAAAGATTTTCTCGCCAAAACCGAAGCCGAAATTACGCCCGCAGAGCGTAAGAATCAGAAAAAATATGCCATTATGGTGCAAAACGACAACGATAAGATGTTGTTGTCGAAGATGTTAGATGAGTCTTCCCAGATTCGCAACAGCCGCAAGCTGTCAAAGCGCGTGAAAATTTTGCTCGACCGCTATGGCGTACCTGCATTTTTCGGCAAATCGGACGCTTTTTTGCTGAAAATGTTTTCGCTCGTAGGATACCATTTTGATTTCGTCGCTGTGCCGATTTTCAAAAAACGGCTGCGACAGGAAACAGGCGGCGTAATTATAGACGAAAAAGCGAGCGTACTGAATAAGCATTTGGCAGGACGCAAGGGGCAAAAAATAGGGCAAAATGTTAATCTTTTGGGCGAAGTGGTGCTTGGCGACAGCGAGGCAGCACATCGGTACAAACATTATATAGAAGCGCTGGCAAGTTCGGGTATAAATTATATATCTGTCAAATTGTCAGGCATTTATGCTAAAATCAACCCGCTTAATTACGCACAAAACAAGAAGGATTTGGTGGAGTTGATGAGCGAAATATACCGCACGGCAATGCAAAATCCGTACATTGACGATGACGGTTCGCAGCGAGCAAAGTTCGTAAATCTTGATATGGAGGAATATAAAGATACCGAACTTACGCTTGATGTGTTCAAAACTGTGCTTTCGCAGCCCGAATTTATGCCGCTTGAGGCAGGCATAGTGGTGCAGGCATACCTGCCCGATGCGTGGAATTTCCAAAGCGAACTGCTCGAATTTGCCAAAGAGCGCGTGAAAAAGGGTGGCGCACCGCTTAAAATGCGCCTCGTAAAAGGCGCTAATCTGCAAATGGAAACAATAATTTCGGCGTTGAAAGGATGGGAAAATCCCGTGTTCGACAGCAAAACCAAAGTTGATGCCAACTATTTGCGCATTTTAGACAGAGGACTTTTGCCCGAAAACGCACAGTATCTGCGCGTTGGCGTGGCTTCGCACAACTTTTTCAGCATTGGTTACGCCTATTTGTTGAGCAAACAAAACGCTGTGGAACAGTATGTTACCTTTGAAATGCTTGAAGGCATGGCAAATCATTTGCCGCGCGTGATGCGTCAGTTGGGCAAGCAAATTATTCTCTACACGCCTGTTGTAAGCGACAAGCATTTTCTCAATGCCGTTTCGTACCTTGTGCGCCGCCTTGACGAAAACACAGGGAAGGAGAATTTTTTGAGTTATTCCTTTAATTTGCAGGTGGACAGCGAGCAATGGAATTTCCTGCGACAGCAGTTTGAAGATGCTCTCGCAATGAAAGCGCAACTTGACAGTAGCCCTAAACGCAGACAAAACCGCTTGCAGCCACCGGAAAAACAGCAAAATATAAATGTTTTCAGAAATGAGGCAGACACGTATTTTGATTGCTCCGAAAACCGCAAATGGGCTGATGAAATTCGCAAAAGATGGAAAAAAACGCCAACGGACAAACCTTACGACATACCTGTTCAAATTGCTGACAATCAATTTGTTAGCGATAAGTTTTTGAACTATAAAGATAAAGGTCAAACAGATGATGTAACCGTTTGCCGCGTTGGTTTAATGAACTTGGAGCAGGCAAAAACGCTTCTGCAAAAATCGGCGCAAGATGTTTCGGGCTGGCGCAAAACAACGCTTGCCGAGCGGCACAAAATACTTGCACAAACGGCTGATAATCTGGCAAATGAGCGCGGCAATTTGACAGGTTGCATGGCTGCGATTACAGGAAAAACCTTTTACGAGGGAGACGTGGAAGTGAGCGAGGCGATAGATTTTTGCCGTTACTACCCTATTACACTGCAAACTTTTGAGAATCTGAAAGATACTGAGATTTCGCCCAAAGGTATTGTACTGGTTATTCCTCCCTGGAATTTTCCGCTTGCCATACCTGTTGGCGGGGTAGCGGCGGCGCTGAGCGGCGGAAATTCGGTCATTCTGAAGCCCGCTACAAGCGCGTTTCCTGTTGCGTGGGAATTTGCACAGTGTTTTTGGGCGGCAGGCGTGCCGAAAGACGCTTTGCAACTGATTTGTGCAGACGGGCGCGAACCGATTAATTACCTGATTAAAAGCAATTTAATAAAACATATCATTCTCACCGGCGGCACTGATACGGCATTTAATTTGCTCAAAAACGCGCCACGCACGCCGCTTTCTGCCGAAACAGGCGGCAAAAATGCTATTATTCTTACCGCTTCGGGCGACCGCGACCACGCTATCCAAAACATTGTTACATCGGCATTTAGCAATGCCGGGCAGAAATGTTCGGCTTGCTCGTTGCTGCTTTTAGACAAAGAGATTTTCCACGACAATGATTTTAAGAAAAAACTTGTGGATGCTGTTTCGAGCATTCAAACAGGCAGTCAATGGGACGGCGGAACAACCGTAGGACCGATGATTACCAACAAAAGCGACAAGTTGGAATACGCACTGACGCATTTAGAGCCGGGCGAATCGTGGCTTATTGCACCCGAATATGTTGATGAACAGCATTATATTTTGCGTCCTTGCGTGAAATGGGGAGTTAAACCGGGCAGTTATTCGTTTCAGACCGAACTTTTTGCACCTGTGCTGTCTGTTGTGTGTATCAAGGATTTGGAAGAGGGTATCAAACTCGTGGAATCAGGCGACTACGGGCTTACTTCGGGCTTGCAGAGTTTGGACGAGCGCGAAATAGAGAAGTGGAAGGACTCAATTGAGGCAGGCAATCTTTATATAAACAGAGGCATAACCGGCGCTATTGTCAACAGGCAGCCTTTTGGGGGCATGAAACTTTCGGCTTTTGGCGGCGGCATTAAGGCGGGAGGACCAAATTATACCTCCTGCTTTGTTAATTTCAGACAAAAAACGGTCAAATCAATACCCGTTCCGAAAAGCACTCATCTTCCGCCTCTGGCAGCAATGTTAGATGAGCGTGATAACGCTTATTTTCAATATGTTACAGCGAATTACATTAACGCATACAAGCAGGAATTTGAGAAGGAATATTTGACACAAAAAATTGTTGGCGAGCGCAACACTTTGCGTTATCTGCCTTTGAAAAATATGGTTTTGCGACTGCAAAAGGCGGACGGAATTTTAGATGTTGCGTTGGCAATCGCTGCGGCAGTCGTTTCAAAAGCGGTTTTAACTGTAAGCATCGACCCGACTGACCCTAAACTGCCTGCGCTGAAAAAAGCGCTGGAAAAAAGTTACAGCCTTGAAGCCGAAAGCGAAGAACATTTTCTTTTTGAAATGTGTAAATATGACAGAATCAGAACTTTGACCGCCGGTTTGAGCGACAGTTTTTATGCTGCCGCCGCCAAAAACGGACAGTGGATTGCCTCGCAAATTCCGCTTTCGGAAGGGCGAATTGAACTTTTACATTATTTAAGAGAGCAAAGCATTTCGTATGAATATCATCGCTACGGCAGTATGATGGAAGACTGAACGTAAAAGAATGAGATTTTTGACCCCAATAGACATTATGCCGTCTTCGGTAAAGATAGATTACCGAAGTGGCATCTTGTCGCTTGGCTCGTGCTTTTCTCAAAACATCGGACGGCGGCTGCAACGCGCTTTGTTTCAGACAGATATAAATCCGTTCGGAGTACTTTACAACCCTGCATCCATTGCGCAAAATATCGGATTGTTATGTGAAAACAGGGATTTTTCCGAAGAAAATTTATCCAAACACGGCTCGCTTTTTTTCAACTTCGCATTTGACACTTCTTTTTCGGCGATTTCGGCAAAACAATGTCTGGAAAAAATCAATGCCCGTTTTACTTCTGCTGTTAAGAACTTAAAAAGCGCTGATTTTCTGCTTATTACATTCGGTACGGCATTTGTTTTTAAACTCAAACGCACGGGCGAAACAGTGGCAAACTGCCATAAATTGCCTGCTGAATATTTTGTTCGGCAGCGTTTGGGCGTTGAGGATATTGTTTCGATGTTTGAGGAATTATTTTCAAAGATTAAAACTGTTAATCCGCATTTGCATATTGTTTTGACAGTGAGCCCTGTACGGCATATAAAAGACGGATTGCACGAAAATAATTTGAGCAAAAGTACTTTGCTTTTGGCAGCCGAGCGGCTGGCAAAAGGTTTTGAAAATGTTTCGTATTTTCCTGCGTATGAGATAGTTATTGACGAGTTGCGCGATTATCGGTTTTATGCGCCCGATTTGTTGCATCCTTCCGAAACGGCGGTTGATTACGTTTGGGAGAAATTTGCGCAGGCATATTTTTCGGCACAGACACAATAAACTGTCAATATGGCAGAAAACTATGCTGCTGACTGCGAGCATATTCCTTTGCACCCCGACAGCGCAGAATTTGCCGACTTTTTGCGAGTGAAAATTAAACGGAAAACGGAACTTGAGAAACTGCTCGGTCGGGCAATTGCCTGACAGCGAACTTAATACGCACCAACTTGCCGATAAATGTCAGCGACATCCGACTTTGTAATTTTGTTGAAGTGCTCTTTCACCGGAGTAATTAAAACGCCGCTCATCTCCACGCTTCCCGGACTTATAATCAGTTTTTCAGCCTCATTATCGGCAAAAAACTGTTGCGGGCGAAACGCGCTGCGCGGAAAAATGAAGATGTAAAATTGCTCGTCTTCAAAATAAGACACAATATTAATTTTATTTTTGTCTATTCCGAAATTAACAGTCAGTAAATCAAATGCTTGCAGCGCATTTTCGGCATTTTCGGTTTCGATACAAAACACTTTTCGCAAATAATTTTTCAATAAAAATATTTCATAATTGTTCTGAGAAAAAACCAATTCGGCGTTTTTTTGCTTTAAATTTTTATAATCTTTAATTAGCGGCAGGAAATTTTTCGTTCCTGCCTGAAAATGCAAATGGTCGGGCGCTGATGCACCACAGCCTGCAGCATTGAAAAACACTGCGAAATCGGACAGTTCCTGTGTAAAGCGCGTGAAATGAGCAAAATAGCCGTCAATTTTCTGCACTTCGTGGAATTTTGAGGCGATAGTAAAATGCTGCGGAAAAATGGGGTATGGGTTTACAAGCAACTCGAAATGCCCGCAATCGACACTGCGCTGCTCGCGCGGGCGATTTTTGGCACATAGAAAGCACTTGCGCTCGGCAATTGACTTTGCGTCCAGTTGCGCGGCTGCCGAGCGACGGCGCAACTGATTGAAATGTACTTCTACGCTAAATCCTTCAAAATCAAGTTTTTTAGTTTCGATGCTCTTTAAATGCTCAAAATTTTCGCGGGCAGTTGTCCAAGTTTCAAGTTCCGACTTTAAGAGTGATAATGCCTTGATATTCAATGTGTCCATTTCTTATTTTTATTTATTCTTGCAAGAATTTCTATTGTCCGCAGTTTGTCCTTATACAAATTGTTGGCGTTGATTTTTTCTATTGGCAATGCAGCGTCCGAATTGCCTTGCCAGCGGCGGCACAAGTAAACAGAGTCGTATATGCGCCCTGTTTTGTGTTCGCGGCTTAGGCGTAGCCCTACTGCGTAATCTTCGCCGTAACTTGTGTTTGGCAAGCCTCCAATGGCACGCAACACAGGTGCGTAAAAGCAACGAGGCGCACCTAATCCGTTAATTCGCAAAGCGTTATTATGTCCATTTTCGGCAGTCCATTCGCGGTGGTCAATCACGAATGGCGGTATGGGCTTGAGGTCAAAATCGGTTATGGCGTAAGAGCCAATCAGCATTGCGCAACGCTGCGTAACAAACTCATTTACAATGCGTTGCAAAGTGTTTTCATCGGCGTACAAATCATCGCTGTCCAGTTGGGCTACAAAGCGTCCGCAATGCTTGCTGAATATGCCTTCGTTCCAGCAGCCGCCAATGCCCAAGTCGCGCCGCGAAGGGCAGATGGAAATAACTTTTCCAGGTGAATTTTGCGCGAATTTTTCTATGATTTCGCCCGTTTTGTCAGTGGAAAAGTTATTCACAATCAAGATGTTATATTTAAAATCGGTTTTTTGATTCAGAGCAGAATCAATGGCTGTGGCAATGGTTTTTTCGCGATTGCGGACCGGGATAATCACAGAAATTTCGACAGGAAAATTTTCTGATTTTTCAAAAATAATATCTTCGGTATTGGGTTTTGTAAATGCGCCAATTGCTTTCAGATGGGCAGTACAGGCATTTTCCATTTCAATTTGCACTTCCCTGTTTTTCGGATTAACGTAATCGAACTGCTGTTCGCCGCTTTGCTGCAAGTGGCGTTCCTCTTCGGAGTAGAGCAGTTCGTTTATATGCAGCAATTTATGTGTTTGCGAGAGTTTCAGGCGCAAATCGTACAGTCCGGCAAAGCGGTAGTTTTCAGTCATTTGCGCGGCAGCATTTTTCAATGCCGCAGTGTTGAGCAGCAGCAGCGAGCCGAAATCAAAGTCATCGCGCAAACTTCCTGTCTGATAATCAATTAGCGGATTTGGGGTCAATTTTCCGCTTTTTATTTTAAAATAATCGGAAAAGACAAGTCCCGCACCCGTATCGGCGGCTATTTGCAACATGCGACCCAATGCTCTATGACCCGGCGAAATATTTGATTTTAAGTAAATTAAGGTAAATTCAGTATCAGATTTTGCGGCAATTTTGCAAATATTTTCAGAACTCTCGTTGGGGGAAATTACAAATGTATTTATCTGATTATTAATTATTTCCATTTATATAAATTTTTTCTTTGCAAAATTAATTATAATTTCCGAGAAATCAGCGCAAAGCATTTCTAAAAAATTGCTTCTTTACAGTAGGAGTTCGTTTTGTAAAAATGTTTATAAAACCTTATACCCCGGTTATTTACTCCTTTATTGGCGGGTATGTTATTCTTGTGTGATAAATGCTTTTGACTTTCTCTTTGAGAATACTTTTCACTTTTTCCACGTCGAGGAAACTTATTGGCGCTTCTTTGAATTGTCCGTCTGCAATCTGGCTGTCAATCATATCTTCCACCATTTCGTCAATGCTCTCTACTGTGTATTCCTGCAAGCTGTGCGAGCGTGCTTCCACCGCATCCACCATCATTAAGATTGCTGTTTCTTTCGTGTTTGGACGCGGTCCCGGGTAAGTGAAGTCTGCGTCATTGGGCTTTACACCGGCGTTTGCGTTTATAAATGAGTTGTAGAAATATTTTGTTTTGCTTGTTCCGTGATGAGTGGTTATGAACTTGATAATCTGTTCGGGGATATGGTGTTTTTTAGCGATTTGCACTCCGTCTGCAACGTGTGCAATAATCAGTTTTGCCGCTTGTGCAAAGTCAAGTTTGAGCAGGGGATTGTTGCCTCCTGCCTGATTTTCGGTAAAATATTCGGGGTGCAAACTTTTGCCGATGTCGTGGTAAAGCGCTCCTGTTCGCACAAGTAAGGCATTGGCATTTATTGCTTTAGCCGCTTCCGTGGCAAGATTTGACACTTGCAAAGTGTGTTGAAATGAACCCGGCGCTTTTTCGGCAAATTTAATCATAAAGTCGCTGTTGATATTTGTCAGTTCTACCAGAGTGATGCTGGAAACAAGTCCGAATATTTTTTCTATAAAATATATTAGAATATAAGAAAACAGCATCAGAAAACTGCTAATTGCAAACAGGATTACAGGTAGCCAGTGAATGTTGGCAATGGACTGTCCTTTGGCAATAAATTCCAGTCCGATGTAAGTAACGAGGTAACAGATAAGAACATATAACGCTGTCCGCGCCAGTTGCGAGCGTTGCGTGAGGTCTTTCATGTTTGAAACGGTTATCATTCCTGCGGCGATTTGCAAAATTACGAACTGAAAAGGGTTGTCAACAATCAGCGTAAGTATAAGCACAGTAACGAGATGCGAGAATAGCGCGGTGCGCGAATCGAAGAACACGCGAATAATAACCGGCAACAGAGTGAAGGGAATAAAATATATTGAAAAAGTTGAGAATCTGATAGTTAGCGCCGTCATCGCCACAATGAGCAAAATCATTAGCGCAATAAGAAAAAGGTTGCTCAAACTGTCGTAAATACGTGGTCTAAAGACGTAAATATATAAGAATAATAGCGTTATGAATACGAGAATCAGAATAATTTCGCCGATTGTTTCCATCATCGACTGTTGTGTACTAGTATTGCGTTTTTCGTATTCTATACCTAACGAGCGTAATTTGGCGTATATTTGGGCAGTTACAATTTCGCCGCGGTCAATAATTTTTTCGCCGCGCAAAACCATTCCTGTGGTCTGCGAGAAGCCTTTGAGCAGTTCATTTTTATAACTTTCCGACACCAGACTGTCATATTTTACGTTCTCTTTCAGATACAGATTCAGATTGTAATCGTTCATTATGCTGTACATTTGCGGCGCGGAAGAGATAATGGCTTCGTAAGCGGTCTTTTGAGTGTACAAATTGTTGATATCCACACGCTTTGAAATGCGGTTCGGATAAATGCAGTTGATTTCGCTGCGCTTGTCTTTTGCAAACTGTTTCACATAGTCCGACTCCACAATGCCGTTTTCATAGACCTTGATAAATTCGTCTGTAACAAGTTGTTGAATATAAATATCTTCGTTTTCCAGCAAGGTTTGTATTTTTCTGATTTGCAGTTGTGAGGTAGCAGTATCGAATGAAAAATAGGGCACAAAATCGTGCAACAGCCTGTACTTTTCATTTGCAATATCTTTTTCCGACTTGAAAACGGGAAAATCAAAAGGCGCGGTAATTATGTCGTAACTCCAAGGCTTGCCCTCTTCAAAATGAAAATTCAACTTGTCGGTACGCGGAAACAACTGAATTACCGCAGCCGCTAAAACTGCGAATATTAAGACTTTAAACACTGTTTGTACCGATTTCTTATTGAAACTTGATTTCATGTTCTTTAATTTTTTGTGTGTTATGGGAATACAAAATTATAAAAAGTATTTTGTTTTGAAATTTTTTTACTAAAAATATTAAAAAATAAAAACTCTTACTTTCCAATTTCCATAATTATTTGATATTTATATTGTTACCATATTGATTACGCCCCGTTGGGGCTTGTGTATTATTCGCCTTTTGTTCGGGGTTGTCTCAAAAGTCAAAGTTTCTTTACCACAAGGGGCACAAAGTTTTTCACAATGAACACAAAGCGCTGGTTTTCAACATCTATTCTTTGTGTTCTTTGTGGTAAAATTGAATTTTTGAGACAGCCCCCTATTGATTGTACGGCTTTCAGCCGTTTGTCCTGCTAATTTCAATCATTAGAAATCAGCCCTGATTTTTTTGAGCAAAAAAATGTTTAGCGGACAGCAAAAATTAGTAATTTTTTAGCCAAAAGGTAATTAACCTTCTCGTCAAAAGGTTTCAGACTTTTTTTAAAAAGGTTAGTAAGCTCTTCGTCAAAAGGTTTCAGACCTTTTTAAAAAAGGTTAGTAAACTCTTTGTCAAAAGGTTTCAGACCTTTTTAAAAAAGATTAGTAAGATCTTCATCAAAAGGTTTCAGGGGGCTGTCTCAAAAGTATTTTTTATAAACGGGAACTCCTGAAAATTGATTATTTGATATTATTCTCCCGCTTTGGCGGAACAAGTCTTATTATTTCACAGAGAGACACAGAGAGATTAAAGAGTTATCAAGTTAGTTGCTAATTGAGAATTGAGAATTGAGAATTGAGAATTGAGAATTATTTTTACATTGAGACGCAAAGCATTGTGTCTGTACATTGCTATCTGCTAATTGCTAATTGCTATCTGCTAATTGCTATCTGCTAACCACTAACAATTAACCACTAACCACTATTTTCCCTTTTCTTATGGAAAAAATAAATTCGAGCCCGCCGCTTGCGTGCGTTTTTGCACAGATAGAGCCTCCGTGCAGTTGTATGACATTTTTAACTATGGACAATCCCAATCCTGATCCGCCAACGGCGCGTGTGCGTCCTCTGTCAATTCTGTAGAAGCGTTCAAAAATGCGCTCAAAATGCTGCTCATCAATGCCTGTGCCCGTATCGTAGTAAGTGAAATACACAAATTCGCTGTCATTGAGGCAGTTGGAAATGCCTATTTCCACGCCTTTCCCTGCATATTTTATCGAATTGCCTGCCAAATTTTGAAAAACCGAAAAAAGTAGCGTGTAATTACCGTACACAGTGAGGTCGGGGCTGATGTCCACTTTCAGCGCTATTTGGTTTTCTGTAAGTTGCTCGTGCAAATCGATGCACAGATTGTTTATTAACCGGCTAACATTCAGCGGTTTGAACCGGAACGTTTCACCTGCTTCGCCAATCTTGGCAAGCAGCGTAACATCATCTATCAGTTCCGACAGTCTAACTGCTTGATTACAGGCATTTTCAATGAACAATTCCTGCTTTGCAGGCGTGAGCTTGCGCTGCTGCAAAGTTTCGAGGTAAGCACGGATAGAAGTAACAGGCGTGCGCAATTCGTGGGCAATATTGGAGGTCATCTCCTGCTTCAGAGTAGCGGTTTTGGCGGTCTCGGTGATATCATCAATTGTAATCTCAAAACTTTTATCGCTGAATTTAAGAACTTTAATCAAATAAATTTTCCCGTTTTTCTCTATTTTATTTTCCCAAAGGCGATTTTCGGAATTGTCATTTTCAATGAAATCGGCAATTTTAGCGAACGTAAATTCTTCAAAAATTTGATTTATATTTACAGTGGGTTGCCTTACTAACTGATTGACATACATAATGAAATGAGTATTTACAAAAATCTTTTCGCGTGCGGCATTAAAAATTCCGATTCCTGTGTAACTTGTCTGAAAATGTCGGATAAGATTTTCGCGTGCGGTTTCTGCCTCCTGTTTTTTCTGCTCTTTCTGTTGAAAAATAGCCACCAGTTCTCGCCCTATCTCGCCCAATTCATCGTATGGGAATGTGGTTTTACTGTCGGGTGCGTTGCCTTGACGCAGGCTGGCGCTGAATGTGCGCAACGAAGCGAGCGACTTTGAAAATCTGTTTGCTACCGCCCAAACCATTAACAGCACCAGAATAAAAAGCAGTAAAGTGATGTAGATAAACGAGTTGCTTGAGCGCAACAAACTTTTCACTTCCGTGTCGTAGGGCAATGCTGCACGAATATAAAAATTGGAAAAATGTTTTGCATAATACAAAAATTCACTTCCCGTGGATGCCGAAAGCCGAATGTCTGAGCCAAAGGGCTGATAACGTGCCTGCAAAATTTCTGACCTGCCGGAATGATTGCCAAGCAATAGCAGGTCTTCTATTTCGCTGTCAAAAACTACTGTGCCTGCGTTGTCTATTACAGTGATTCTCAATTGCGCGGGCAAAAGTTGCAGCAGATTGTTGAGTTTGAACTGCGCACTGTCACTCTGATTTTCAATTTCTTTGTCAATGATATTAACATATCCGTCGAGGCGTGCTTCCAGGGCAGCACGGCGATTATGACGCTCCTGCCGCTGCTCTATAACGATAATGCCCGCTACAAATATCGCAAAAATGACAGCGCAAACAAAAGTAAGTCCAAGCGTGTACGGCAACTTCATACTACTGTTTTTTTTGGTGATAAGAAATTAATAACATATAAAAGTTTCAATTCTGCGGATTGATATTCAGGTCTGCCAGCGCTTAGTGGTTATTCTTAATTCTCAATTCTCAATTCTTAATTCTCCAGCCTGAACATGTATCCGTAGCCTGTTCTGTTGTGCAGATTTTCGCCGAATGTGCCGAGTTTGTTGCGCAGGCGCGCGAGATGTACATCAACTGTGCGCTCTAAAACGATGCTGTCTTTCCAAATGCGGTCAAGAATTTCGTCTCGGCTAAAAACGCGCTCTTCGTTCTGCACCAACAATGTCAGCAGTTCAAATTCGGTTCTGGTTAGATACACAGTTGCGCCGTCCAGCGTTACCGCTTTGGCAGTGAGGTCAATGCGCAGTGTATCTCGCTCAATGAGGTCTTTTGAAGGCGCGGGTTGAGGCGCTTCGGTACGTTTAAGCACCGATTTGACACGCGCAATCACCTCTTTGACCGAAAACGGCTTGCTAATATAGTCATCGCCGCCGGTGGAGAAGCCTGTAAGCATGTCATTTTCAGTGTTTTTGGCTGTAAGGAAAATCACAGGCACGTTGTTCCCCGATTTCCGTAACAGGTCAGCCATCTTGAAGCCCGACATTCCGCCCATCATCACATCGAGCAGCACGAGTGCATGCTCAGGTCGCAAAATTTGCAGCGCACTCTCCGCCGAGTCTGCGCAATCAACTGTGTAGCCCTCGCTTTCGAGGTTGAATTGCAGGATTTCGCGAATGTCCTGCTCATCATCTACTATTAATATTTTGGAACTCATAATTGTAAGTTATCAGTTTTCAGTAATCAGTTTTCAGTAATCAGTTTTGGGGGGACGGCGGCAGGGGCTGCATGATTGCCCCTACTGTTAAAATTCGCAACTTACCGCAATCCCTGCCTGCAATGGAGTTCCTCTTTGTACAAAAGAGTTCCCTATTGACTTGAAATAGAAAGTATTATATTCGGTATTTGTCAGGTTTTCTGCCCAGAAGTTAATTCGCGCGCGTCCTTTGACTAAGGAAATTTGCGCCCCCAAAAGCCCGTAAAATGGCTGCGAAATCATATTATCTTCGTTCCAAAAGATGCGCCCGGCGCCTTTGTACGTTATCTGAAATACAATTTTTTCCAAATTTTTATTGTCAAAAATCAAATTATAGTCGCCAATTATTGCAAGCGTATTTTGAGGTGCATAAGGCACAAAATTGCCTGCGTAATTGCTCTGTCCGTCTTCAAATTTCAGGAATTTTGCGTTCGTGTAGCCGTAATCTACGCTCAAACTCACTTTTTCACCTGTATATTTAGCCGACAATTCAGCCCCGATGCTCCGCATGTGTCCCGCGTTGGACATCTTCCTGCCTGTTGATTTGCCCGGCGGAAAAACTGTAAGTTGCTGGTTTTTGCAATCAATATAAAACAGTACTGTATTGACAGTCAGTTTATTGCTCAATAAATATAATGACGAGCCGATTTCGCAGTTCCAACTGTATTCGGGTTTGTACGGCACGTCATCAATGGTAGAACTGCCGTCGGGGTGCACTCCAAATTGCTGCATAATATCCGCCTGCATTTTGCTTTGTAGAATATCGGAAAAAATTTGCGTGTTAAATCCGCCCGCCTTGTAACCGCGCGCCAGTGAAATGTATACGTTATTTGCTTTGAAACGGTACATTACCGACAGTTTTGGCAGCAGTTCGGGGAAAGAGACAGATTTATTGCCCGTCATTTCCGAATTTATTTGTTTAAAATCCTGATTTTGCCATTTATTATATCTGAAAAAAATTTCCGAATAATTTTTGTAATCAATAAAAGTATGTTCAAAATCGAAGCGCAAACCTGCTGTAAGTGTAAGATTTCCAATGTTGTATGACGATTGATGATAAGCGGAGACTCCAAAATTGGGCAGCGTAAAATCGCTGAAAATGGTGAAGTTGTTGTCGCGAAATTCTATTGCTCCTGTGGGGTCGAGGTAATTTTGGATTCCGCGATTGGCGTTTGCAAGTATCAAACTGTCGATACCTGTTTGCTTGAACGTAACCGGCGCGTTCATTCGCAGCGACCTGTAAAATCCGAAGATGCCGCCAATCCACTGCCACCCTGACGACACAGAGTTAGATTTGACAACAAATTCCTGTGTTACAGTCTTTTCGTTTTGTTTTTGGATTAATGTAAAATAGGACTGCGGCAAAAAATCCTGGTCCAAAATCATTCTATCTTTTAAATATTGAAAACTTGTGGAACTTTCGGCAATAATATTGTCTTTGTGATAACGAAATGTCAGTCCGTTGGTAATCGCCAGACGGTCGTAAAGACAAGGGTCGTTGTGATTAATCGGCTGAATTTCATTTGTTTGCAAATCGTATTTTGAATAAGCGAAGCCGTTTTGCCTGATTGAGTTAAACGATAAAATGTAATTTGCCGTAAGATTTTGGTTTATTAAATGTAAATAACGCATCCGCGCGCCGTCTGCAATAAAATTGTCTGCTTTTTCGCCGTCAAAAACGTTGGTAAAGAAGCCGTCGCTTTGTCGGTGATGCAGCGAAATGGACATCGCCACTTTTTGTGTGATTTTTTTGTAGACCGAGAGTCCAACGTCAAAAGTATTTTCGTTGCCGTAACTTGCTGAAAATCTCGTTCCTTCGTAACTGAATGGCGACATTGTGAAAACATTTATTACTCCTCCGGTTGCATTGCGCCCGTAAAGAGTACCCTGCGGTCCACGCATCATTTCAACTCTCCCAATATCATAGAAATCAAAATCGTAGGCGTTTTTGTTCAATACCGGAATATTATCTACATATAATGCCACCGACGGGTGGTCAATGCGCGTTCCTAATCCTCTGACGTACATCGAACTCGTCATTTTTGAGCCATAGTTGGGCTGATAAAAATTCGGGGTAACAAACGATAAATCTTTGGGCGTTTCTATTCGTCTGTTTTCAATTTGCCGCAGCCCAAAAACAGACTGCGATGCGCATTGCTCAAACACGCCCTGCTGCTTGACAGGCGCAACTATTTCTATTTCAGCAAGTTTGTGGACGCTGTCAGACTGCTCTGACGGTATGCTGATTAATCCTAATAATAATAATAAACTCATTCGGTTCGGTGATAAAAAAATGGATAAAATTTTACGGCACAAGATTTATGTTCTTATGCTTAATACATTCATTTTCAATAAGTTTCAATGCTTCCTCTATTTCCATGCAATCTTCGAGCCTCACTTTGCCTATGCGCACACGCTGCAAACTGACCAGATGTGCGCCACTGCCCAATGCTACGCCAATGTCGCGTGCCAAAGCCCTGATATACGTGCCTTTGCTACATTCTACCCGAATTGTTAGAAAAGGAGGTGCAAATTCCAGAATCTCTATTCTGTCAATTTTTAACAATTTTGGCTGTATTTCAACCTTCTCGCCTCTGCGAGCGTAGTCGTAGGCACGTTTCCCGTCAATTTTCACCGCCGAAAACACCGGCGGTTCCTGCCATATTTCGCCCGTGAAAGCAGGAACAACCCGGCTGACAAGTTCAAAATCTATATGCTCTGTGGGAAATGTTTTATCAACAGGCAGTTCCAAATCAAAAGAGGGAGTAGTTTGTCCGAGTTTCAAAGTGGCAATATACTCTTTTGTCTGTGCCGTAAAAGTGTCGATGTGTCGCGTCTTTTTTCCTGTGCAAACAATCAGCACGCCCGAAGCAAGGGGGTCAAGCGTGCCGGCATGTCCTACCTTTATTTTCTTTAAATTCAACGTTTTCAGCATCTTCCATCGCAATTTATTTACAACGTTGAACGATGTCCATTGTAGCGGCTTGTTAATGTACAGAATTTCGCCCTCAATAAAATTCATAAAAGTTAAAAATTTTTGCAAATGTACGAATTTCTTTTCTAAAAATTCCAATTTTTATTTAGTGATTAGTGATTAGAGTTTAGAGTTTAGTTATTAGTTATTAGAGTTTAATTGTTATGTGTCAGCAGTTCGTTTACAAAAACGACATCCTTACAAAGTCAATAATTCAATGTTTTTTCTAATAACTAAACTCTAATCACTAATCACTAATCACTAACAACTAACCACTAACCACTATTTGCCTTCCTGATGGCGTATATCTTTTCCTTCGGTGAGAAAGACGGTTGCTTCGGCTATGTTTGTGGCGCTGTCGCCGCAACGCTCCAGGTTGTGCGAAATAGCGCTCAGTGCAAGCATTCGCTCAATGTCTTTGACAGTGAGCGTGCGGTCGGCAAAGATTTGCTGCAATTCGGTCTTCATCCTGTGGAACATTTCGTCTAATCTGTCATCTTCGGCAATTACCGTAAGGGCGGCGGCATAGTCCTGATTGGCAAACGAGCCGACAGCGTTGCGCAACATCTGATTTACAGCCTCAAGCATTTGGCTAACAAGGCGGCGGGCCGGGATAAGTTCCGGCGCGGAAAAATCGCTCGCCCTGATGTAGTGAATAACGTTCAGCGCCATGTCGCCAACGCGCTCAAGGTTGGTCGTAATGTCCTGATAGGCAATGATTCGGCGCAAATCTTCGGCAACGGGGTTGAACTTGAAAATAGAAAATACCACCTCCTCGCGAATCTTTACCTCCAAACGGTCAATGATAATTTCGTTTGCCTCTGCCTCATCTATAAGCGGTTGAAGCGTTGAATTTTGAAGCAATTTTCCAAGAATTTGCAGTTGCGTAAGCGTCATTCGGGCAATCAGTTCAAATTCGCTCAGCAAAATTTGCAGTTGCTGTTTTTTTATTTCTGAAGTCATTTTTTGAAGATTAAAGAGTAAAGACTTTATTCAATTAAAAATTAAAATAAATTATATTGATTTAGTTCAATCTGTGCATTATCCCACCACGCCTGTCAGATAATCTTCGGTTTGTTTGCTTTTGGGTTTGGTAAAAATTTGTTTCGTGTTGCCAAATTCCACCATTTCGCCCAGAAACATAAACATCGAATTGTCGGCAATTCTCGCCGCCTGACTCATGTTGTGCGTAACAATCACTATGCTGTACTGCTGTTTCAACTCCAAAATCAACTCTTCTATCCGCGCGGTAGCAATAGGGTCAAGCGCTGAGGTCGGCTCGTCCATCAGCAGCACTTCGGGCTTTAGCGCAAGCGCGCGTGCAATGCACAGCCGCTGCTGCTGCCCGCCCGAAAGGAACGACCCCCGTTTTGCCATCGAATCTTTTACCTCGTCCCAAAGCCCCACGCTGCGCAATGACGCTTCGAGTACGTGGTTGCGCTCGGCTTTTTTCAACTTGACGCCGTTGAGAATGTAGCCGGCAAGCACGTTGTCGGCAATGCTCATGGTAGGAAAAGGGTTAGGTCGCTGAAAAACCATGCCGGCTTGGCGCCGTACTTCCATTGCATTGATTTTAAGGATATTAGCGCCTTTTAGCAAAATCTCGCCTTCGGTTACAATGTTGGGGTAAAGTTCGTGCATCCTATTAATAGCACGCAGCAAAGTGCTTTTGCCACAGCCCGACGGACCCATTATGGCGGTAACAGTGTGCACTGTAAAACTCGCACTAACATCTGTAACTGCCCGCTTATCAGCGCCGTACGAAACAGAAACGTTTTTAAGTTCGATGATATATTCTCCGTTTTCAGACATCTTTCCTGACAAATTTTGCAAAATATGTATATTTTGGGGTCATTTAAATTTGTTGCAAAAATATAAGGAAAAGGCAACAGAAACATTGCGATTTTGTTACGTTTTTGTTAAAAAACCTTGGTTATGAAAGTTTTCTGTTTTCAGCAAAAAAATCTTTATTCTCCCGCTTTGGCGGGTCAAGTCTTTTTCTTTCACGGAGTAACACGGAGGTTTCACAGAGAGAGTTGAGAATTGAGAATTGAGAATTGAGAATTATTTTTACATTGAGACACAATGCTTTGCGTCTGTAAATTTTTATTTGCTAACTGCTAATTACTATCTGCTAACTGCTAACTGCTATCTGCTATCTGCTATCTGCTAACTGCTAACTGCTAATTGCTAATTACTAATTACTATCTGCTATGTGCCAAAATTTCCGATTTTTTATGACATTTTATTTATGGAACGTTTTTTGATAGGTTTTGTTCGGTAAAAAACAAACACTTACAAACAAGATGCACAATTTGACCGCGAATTTCGGTAATTTTTTGAAGTTTTTTCCCCACTTTGCGCATTTTTTGTAAACTTTGATTTTTTATGTATTTTTGTGAAAAACTTTTTCAATTTATAAAAAAAATATTTCTTATGACATTAAGATATTCTGATAATTTACAAAATATATTTACATACAGCATTCAGGAAGCCGAGCGTCTGGGCAATGACGCTGTAAAACCCGAACATTTGCTTTTGGCGATTTTGCGTTGCGCTTCAGGCAAGGCAATTGAGATATTGCAAAAGTCGAATGTCAATCTATCAGGTTTGAAGCAGCAAATAGAGGGTCATATCCGTACAGGAGCGGAACCGAATGGCGCTGATATAGCCTTCCACAAGAGCGCGGAAAGAGTGCGCATGCTTATGGAACTCGAAAGCAAGTCCCTGAAATCTGCGATTGTTGATACCGAACACCTTTTGCTGGCAATTTTGAAAGAAAAAAATAATATTGCTGCCAATGTGCTGAACGCTGAAAATTTCACGTACGAAACGGCACGCACTTTTTTCGAGGAGAAACCCAAGACCGCCTCTGCCTCAAAAGATTTTGACGATGACGAAGATGATGACGACGACTTGGGGAGACGCGACCCCATTGGAGTAACGCCTTTCGGCTCTACCTCAAGCGCTTCGAAAAACAAAAAAAGTGATACCCCTGCGCTCGACAGTTTTGGTACCGACATCACAAGAGCAGCATTAGAAAATCGCCTCGACCCGATTGTGGGACGCGAGCGCGAAATTGAGCGACTTGCACAAATCCTCTCGCGCAGAAAGAAAAACAACCCCGTACTTATAGGCGACCCCGGCGTAGGCAAATCGGCAATAGTAGAAGGACTTGCATTGCGCATCGTTCAACGGCGCATTTCGCGTGTGCTGTTTGGCAAACGTGTAGTGGCGCTGGATATGGCAAGCATTGTGGCAGGCACAAAATATCGCGGACAATTTGAAGAACGCATCAAGGCTATTTTAAACGAACTGCAAAAAAATAAGGATATAATTTTATTTATTGACGAAATCCACACAATCATAGGCGCAGGCAGCGCGGCAGGAACCCTTGACGCCGCAAACATGCTTAAACCTGCTCTGGCACGCGGCGATATTCAATGTATTGGTGCAACAACATTAGATGAGTACCGACAAAGCATTGAAAAAGACGGAGCATTGGAAAGACGATTCCAGAAAATCATTGTAGACCCAACCTCGCCCGAAGAAACGCTGCAAATTCTGCAAAATATACAAGACCGATACGAAGCGCATCACAACGTAAAATACACGCCCGAAGCGATTAAGGCATGCGTTACATTGACCGACAGGTATATTACCGACCGCTGCTTCCCCGATAAAGCCATAGACGCACTTGATGAAGCCGGCTCGCGCGTGCATATCGGAACGGCTGCCGTGCCGGAAGAAGTGGAACTGCTGGAAAAGAAGATTGCAGGACTTCAGGCGCAAAAACTGGAAGTTCTCGCAGAGCAGAAATATGAACTCGCCGTACCAATCCGCGACCATGAAAAGCAGACGCAATACGAACTTGAAGACGCCATTAAACGTTGGGAAAAAGAACTGTCAGAGCATCCGGAAACAGTTGATAAAGAGCAGGTTGCAGAGGTTGTAGCAATGATGTCGGGCGTGCCTGTACAACGCATCGCTCAGGCAGAAGGACTCAAATTGCGGCAAATGAAAGAGCAGTTGCAGGGAAAAATAATAGGACAGGACGAGGCGGTACAAAAAGTAGTAAAAGCAATTCAGCGTAACAGAATAGGATTAAAAGACCCCTCTAAACCGATTGGCTCGTTCCTGTTTCTGGGTCCAACGGGCGTAGGTAAAACGCACCTGGCAAAAATTCTCGCCGAATTTATGTTTGACGGCGCCGATGCGCTTATTCGTGTAGATATGAGCGAATATATGGAAAAGTTCAGCGTTACGCGCCTTATAGGTGCGCCTCCGGGATATGTAGGATACGAAGAAGGCGGACATTTAACCGAAAAAGTGCGCAGAAAACCCTATTGCATAGTTCTGCTTGACGAGGTTGAAAAAGCACACCCCGATGTATTCAACCTGCTGCTGCAAGTGATGGACGAAGGACGACTGACCGACAGTTTGGGACGGCGCATTGATTTTAAAAATACTATTATAATAATGACTTCCAATGTAGGCTCGCGGCAGTTGAAAGAGTTTGGAAGCGGCATAGGTTTTACTTCAGATGAATATTCCGCAAATGCCGACTATTCAAAAAGTGTGATAAAAAAAGCCTTAAACAAGACTTTCTCGCCTGAATTTTTGAACCGAATTGACGAGATAATCACTTTTGAGCAACTTGATAAAGCGGCAATCTTCAAAATCATTGATTTGGAACTCGAAGGACTCTTTGAGCGGGTCAAGGCGATGGGATACACATTGCTACTCACAGAGGAGACCAAAAACTTTATAGCAGAAAAAGGCTTCGATGTGCAAAACGGCGCCCGACCGCTAAAACGCGCCATAAGGCGCTACCTCGAAGACGCACTCGCCGACATCGTCCTGTCTGATACACTGCACGAAGGCGACACTATAGAAATGATTTTGGATAAGGAAAATGAAAAAATTGACGCAAAAATCAAAACTGCAATTAGCAATTGAGAATTGAGAATTGAGAATTGAGAATTAGCAATTAACAATTAGCAATTAGTAATTAGCAATTAGCAATTGAGAATTAGTAATATCAAAAAAACTCAAAAAAATGAATTATATCGAAGTCATTTTCAGTATAAACCAAAAAGAAGCGTACATTTTTGACCTGCTGGCGCAACAGTTGAGTGAGAACGGCTTCGAAAGTTTTACAAACGATACACAGACATTCAGCGCATTTATTTCGGAAAATAATTTTTCGGAAAACACATTGAAGGAAACATTACACAATTTTGAGTTCGCCGGTTTTGACAGTTATACAATAAAAAAAATAGAATCGAAAAACTGGAACGAAGAATGGGAAAAGAACTTTTATCAGCCTGTTGTTGTTGGTAATAAGTGTGTGATACACAGCGCTTTTCACCAAAACGTTCCACAAATGGAGTACGATATTATTGTCAATCCGAAAATGGCTTTCGGTACGGGGCATCATTTCACTACGCAAATGATGCTGGAGTTTGTTCTGGAAACTCAAATTGCAGATAAACAGGTACTTGATATGGGCTGCGGCACGGCAATTCTGACCATTTTGGCTATGATGAGAGGCGCAAAAAGTTGTCTTGCTATTGATATTGACGACTGGTGCGTAGAAAATGCACAGGAAAACATTCTGTTAAATAATATTAATAATGTGGAAATATTACAGGGCGATGCCAAAGTATTGACAAAAAGGCGCTTCGATCTTATTTTGGCAAATATAAATCGCAATATTCTGCTTGCCGACATGCAAATTTATGCGAACTGTTTGAACGCGAGCGGGCAACTTTTCATTAGCGGTTTTTATGTTGATGACGCCGTGCTACTCACCGCCGAAGCAAAAAAAATGGATTTACAACTTGTTGATACAAAGCAAAATAACAACTGGTGTGCATTGAAATTTTCGAGGTAAAAAAACTCAAAACAAACAAATTATTAAAAAAATAAAAATTGAAATTAAATTTACCCGAATATTCTTTTTCCGTAAAAAAAGAATACGGAAAATTGCAAATATTTGACAGTTACCGCAAAAAATACGTTGCCCTAACGCCCGAAGAATGGGTAAGACAGCATTTTGTGCGTTTTCTGATTGAGGCAAAACATTTTCCGTCTTCCCGCATAGCGGTGGAATACGCGCTGAAAATGAACGGATTGGAACGCCGATGCGATGCCGTTGTGTTTGGCAAAAACGGCTACCCGCAAATAATTATAGAACTTAAAGCCCCGCAAATCGCTCTGAATCAGGATGTTTTTGACCAGATTGCAGTTTATAACTCCAAACTTAAAGTCAATTATTTTATCGTAAGCAACGGCTTGCAGCATTGTTGTTGCCGCGTTGATGCAGAAAATTCGCGCTATAAATTCCTGCCACAAATCCCAGATTATCAGGAGTTTGAGTTCTGAACTCAAATTTTACGGAACATCACCATATCCCCCCGCGAAACTTGTCGCGGTACAGCAAAAACGCATCATTGATGATTTGCAGGGCAACATCTTTGCCAAGAAAATCATTCACAACAGTTTCCTTATTTTCAAGTTTTTTATAGTCTTCAAAAAAACTTTTCACCTCCTGAATTGTGTGGGTCGGCAGTTCGGCAATGTTGTTGTAGTGGTTCACAGACGGGTCGCCGTTGGCTACAGCGATTATCTTGTCATCTGCCTCGCCATTGTCGAGCATACGCATAACGCCGATAACCTTTGCCTCAACAATGCATAGCGGCACCACCTCAATCTGCGACAAAATCAAGATGTCGAGCGGGTCATGGTCTTCGCAGTAAGTCTGCGGAATAAAGCCGTAGTTGGCAGGATAATAAACCGAAGAAAACAGCACGCGGTCAAGGCGAATAAGCCCGTTTTCCTTATCAAGTTCGTATTTGGCGCGAGTGCCGCGCGGAATTTCGATAATTCCATTCACAAGTTCAGGCACATTGTCGCCGTAAGATACGTGGTGCCAGGGATTGAAAGTGTTAGGCATATTTTTTTTATAAAATGATGATGTGAAAAATGGTGCACACAATACGAAGTTTATTAGCCGTCTTAGGGCAAACTCCGGACAAGTTTTGTGCTATTTATATCGGTCAATAAATTTAGTTTTCAGTTTTCAGAGATTACACGGATATTTTTCATTTTTTTGCGCCTTTGTGTTCTTTGTGTATCCTTTGTGCTCTTTGTGGTAAAAATATTAAACCACAAAGGACACAAAGATTTTTTCACAAAGGGCACAAAACTGATTAGTAAATAAAGTTAGTTTTCAGTTTTCAGTTTTCAGAGATTACACGGAGATTTTTCATTTTTTTGCGCCTTTGTGTTCTTTGTGTATCCTTTGTGCTCTTTGTGGTAAAAATATTAAACCACAAAGGGCACAAAGATTTTTTCACAAAGGGCACAAAGCTGATTAGTAAATAAAGTTAGTTTTTAGTTTTCAGTTTTCAGAGTCTCCGTAATTAAGAAATGAAGAAATTATATTCAATTACGAATTAAAAATTACGAATTACGATTTGCTAATTGCTAATTGCTAATTGCTAATTGATTAAAGTTTCTAACTATTTCTAAACTCTGAAAACTAATTCTGCCCTCGCTGCTTAAAACGTTGAAATACAAGATATTACAAATCTACTACAACGTGATATATCACCGAAGCGAAAGGCGGGATTTTTTTGCCGTCGCCTTTGGCTCCAAACGCCAGATAGTAAGGCACAACAAAAACCGCCGAGTCGCCGCCTGCAAGCAGTAGCAACCCACTCTCAAGCCCTGTTGTCATTTCTTTTTTGCCAAAACGGGCAATGAAAGTTTCTGATTTAACCGCCTCATTATCAAGCAGGTAAAGATGATAGCGCACCTGCGCTGAATCCTTCCTGTTTAATCGCTCACTTTTTTGTGCCGAAAAAATTTTGTACCAAAATCCTTCCGGTGATTTTTTGAAATCGGCGTAATTCTTATTTACAAATTCGGTTAAAACGCTGTCTGTATGCGTTATAATCGCGCTGTTAAGTTTTGTCAAAAAATACGCCGTACTGTCGGGCGCATTGTCTCTGTTTGAAGGAAGTTGAGGCAACTTATTCTTTATGCAAGAAGCGCCTGAAACACTGAAAATGAATAAAACAGCAATAATTATAATGTTATTTTTGGTACAAAAGCGTTTCATTTATGTAAAATAAAAAATAAAATGTGATAATATTCTTGAATTTCTTTTAAAAAAAATATAAGGGAACTCCTAAAAACTAGATTATTTTAGGCGGACAAGTTTTCAAAAGCGCAGTTTACTAATGTAAATGAGCATTTTGAAAATGAAGTCCAACGACAAATAAGCAGTTTTTAGGAGTT
>JAISWT010000104.1 GCA_031271005.1 Prevotellaceae bacterium
CTGAAAGTGAAAACGCTTATAATATTGTTAATCAGATAATTATGCAGACAGAACTTGTTGCCGACACTTACGCCGCCCCAACAGCAGACAATATGAGCCGCCGCGAAAACATTGAAGAGTTTGTGAAAGCAGTACATGAATTTTGCGAGCAAAAAGCAAAGGAAGGCATTGAGAATGTGTTACTGCCTGATTTTCTGTCAGAAATTGCGCTGTTGACAGACCAAGACGAAAATTTGGACGATAAGAAATCAAAAGTAACATTGATGACTGTTCATGCCGCTAAAGGATTGGAATTTCGGATTGTGTTCATCGTAGGAATGGAAGAAGACCTGTTCCCGTCAGGCTATTCATACTCCGACCCCAAACAATTGGAAGAAGAACGCCGCCTGTTTTACGTTGCCATCACACGCGCCGAAGAACGTTGTATAATAAGTTATGCAAAGTCGCGCTTCCGCAACGGACAAACAAACTTCTGCAACCCGTCGCGATTTATTAAAGATATTGACAGTCAATATATTGACTTGCCAAAAGACGATAATATATTTGATAAAAATTTTGCTGCTAAAAGCGCTAACAAACAGGCGCCCTCATGGGCTGAAGAGCGTGAGATTTACGAATCGTTTGGCAACCGACAATCACAAAGAACTGCAATACAGAAAGATAGAACGGACACAAAAAGTCTCTCGCCCCTGCCAAGCGGCTTCTCGCAACGCACCACGCACATTGAAACCGAGTTTAAAGAAGGTACTTTTGTCAGGCACGCCGTTTTTGGAGTGGGCAAAGTGATTACCGCTTCAATGGAGGACGGCAACAGAAAAATAACAGTCGATTTTGCCGA
Organism: Prevotellaceae bacterium; assembly: GCA_031271005.1. Lineage (GTDB taxonomy): Bacteria > Bacteroidota > Bacteroidia > Bacteroidales > Paludibacteraceae > WRGS01. Next base: position 839 of record JAISWT010000104.1, read on the forward strand.
CAGCGGAAAAAAAACGCTGCTGCTGAAGTTCGCAAAACTGGAAATATTAAAATAATCTCTTCATTTGCGTACCCACACATGCTTAATGTCGCCGAAGACTATTTTGTGCCACGAGCCAACTTCTTTGTGTGCATCAACAAAAAATTGTCTGTTCGCTTGGGCATACACTTCGTCAGGGTTAATTGTGTGAGTTTGAGCAAGTTGGCACTCTATAACCAGACGCGCTTCTTTAAATGTAACCAGCCCCGAAGGTGTACTGACAGCAGTGAGCGCAGTCTCGGTCATCTTTTGCGAATCGCGCCCCGATTTGTCGCCAAACTTCATAAAATCGCAGCGAAAACGCTCATCAAAAATGCTGAAAGTGTAAACCGAATCTCTCAACAGCACTTCGAGTGTATAGCGACTGCCACGTAAACCGCAGAAAGTTACAGGTTTGCCCATCAACACACCTGTTCCGCCGTCAGCGGCTACCATCGAATTGTAATGCGCTGCACGCCCGGCAGTAATCACAATATTATCGGTAAGCGCAAGTTTGACAGGATTATCGGCAATGTCTTCGGGCTGAACTTCGGTAAATAATTCATCAAAACTTTTGCTGCTCACGCTGTCATAAGAAATTGTTTGTGCCTGATTATCAGCATCTGCCGCCTGACCGGACGAAAATTTCGTGCAGGAAAAAGCGGCGAAAAGTAAGGCGAAAATTAATAATTTTTGCATCTGTTTATATTTTTTTTAGTTGTTAGCAAAGTGCGCTAACTATAAGAGTTTTATTTATCTGAAATTCAATGTTTTATGCTTTCCGCACCTTCAGTTTTACTATATAATCTTCAAAATCAAGTTCTTCTGCTTCATCTACCGTCTGTTCGAGCAACAAAGTATTTGCCAATACCTGATTTGCAATGTATTCTGCAAAATCCTCTACAGCGGCGTTTATTTCAACACGGCTTTCAATTTGCACTGTTATTCTGTCGGTAATTTCGTAACCGCTTGATTTTCTGATGTTTTGAATGCGATTAACGAGTTCGCGGGCAATGCCTTCGCGTTCAAGTTCGGGCGTAACTTCAATATCAAGCGCAACGGTGATATTGCCTTCGTTTGCCACAAGCCAGCCCGGCATATCTTCGGTAATGACCTCATAATCAGTCTTATCGAGCGAAATACGGTCGCCCGAATGTAAGGTAAAAACATAATCCTCAGATTTCTCTATGTCCGCAATCTGTTTGCTGTCAAAACTTTCAAATGCTTTGGCAATATCCTTCATCAATTTGCCGTATTTTTTGCCCAATGTTTTGAAATTCGGCTTGATTTTTTTCACCAGATTTTTCAAATCAACATTCGGCGGCAGCGCTTCCAACTCTTTGATATTCACCTCACTGCGTATTAATTCGCTCACGTAATGTATCTGCTCAAAGGTTTTCGCATCGTGCGTCGGCACAACTGCTTTGAGCAGCGGCTGGCGCACCTTTTTGCCCGCCTTGCGCCGCAACGCCAAAATCATGGACGAAATTTGCTGCGCAAGCAACATACATTCTTCCAAATGCTTATCTATCAAACTCTCGTTGCACTTCGGAAAATCGGAAAGATGTACCGAAATTTCTCTGTCGCTATTCATATCTATCTGTTATACAATGTTTTATTTTTTGTTATAATAAGATTGCAAAGATAGCATTAAATTTTCAATTACACACAAACGGATAAAAAAGTTGTCAGTTTTCAGTTGTCAGTTGTCAGAAAATACAATTAAAAATAGTTAGTAGAGTTTAGAGTTTAGTAAAATAAAACATAAATAGCGTCCTACCGCTTTGGCGGGACAATCTTTGCGTTCCTTGCGTAATCCTTTGCGTCCTTTGCGGTAAAAAATATTTAACCGCAAAGGACGCAATATTTATACCGCTTTGGCGGTAGGTTTCGCAAAGTGCGCAAAGGGTTTTTGAGACAGCCTCTGTGTAACTCTGTGTAATTTTAACGCAGAGAAGCGCAGAAATTTTTTATACTTGTGAAAATTAAAAAAAAACGAAAAAAAATTTGCATGTTATTAAAATTTTATTTCGTACTTTTGTAAAACATTTGCAAACAATGTTAAAACAGCCAAAAAATGAATGCTTTCAGCAAAATATTGTATTT
>JAISWT010000115.1 GCA_031271005.1 Prevotellaceae bacterium
CCACTAATCACTAATCACTAACCACTAACCACTAATCAAAGACTTCTTTTAATACTTCAACAGACTTTATTTGTGGGAAATCGGGCAAATGGACGCGGTAAAAATCGAGCAGATTTTCCAGCGTTGCATTTCGGGTTTTGCGGTTGAAATGGAGTTCTGTAATCTGCTCAAAGTCTTTGTTTATCAGCGAATTAAAGTTGGTAACCGCTTCTTTTTCCAAAAAATGGTCGTGCTGCGGATTTTTTGCGGCAAATTCGCCGCTTATCTGGTCAAAGTAACTGTAATTCAAATCGTTTGGAGACGGTTCAAAGCCCAAAAATTTGGTAAGTTTCATTAGAAATATTAAATGATAATTTGCAATGTTTTTTTTCTTATTATCTAAACAAATTAAGGCGTTTTCAATAAATTCAAACAGATTTTCATCTTTTTCGGTCTGACGCAATGATTTATTAATAATTTCGGAGATGAACATCGCGATAGCCATTTTCTCTGCGTTTGTGTGAATGTTGCTGTAAGGGGTGGCGATTGATATTTCTTTGAGATGCTGAATGTTCTTTTTAGGATTGTGATATGCGGTAACTTCGAGCAAATTAAGCGGCTGCAAACAGGCGGCACGATTGCCGCCTGTCCCTTTCTTCGATTTGCGAAAAACGTATGCCATTCGCCCGAATTGCTTTGTAAGCATAGTTACGATAAGAGAGTTGTCGCTGTATTTTACTGAATGAAGCGCTATTGCCTTTGTGGTATAAAGCATAAATTGAGTGATTTTATCAGTGAAGCGAGCATCAATTATTGCTTAATAATTTTTTGTGCCTGTTGATGTCTGTCGGTGGTTGCAATTACAAGGTACATGCCTTTCTGCAAGTCGGCTACATCAATTTCGGTCTTGTTACTGAAATATGTTTTAACCGCTCCGCCGCGCAACGAAATTATTTGTATGCTGCGAATCTGTTCATCGGTACGGATATAGATTTTATTATCTACCAGAGTAGGATAAATATAAATTCCTGTTTTATTCAGTATTATTTCGTCATAATCAGCCTCATAATCAAACTCTTTCCACGCTGGAGCAACAATGTTCCAGTCGTTGGTCAACACTAACAGTTCGCCGGGCTGCAATGTTACTGTTGCGTTACCCTGCAGACTTGAGTTCTCGTTCAAGTAGTTGTACCACGTCCCTGCCGGTATCGTATAGTTTTGACTTCCTGTGTATTGTGTTCCGCCTGCGACATTGAAATTGCCTGCGACAACAATTTTTGTACCATTGTATTCCCACTGAATTGTGCGGACGGACTTTCCCGAGCCGACATCTACCGCACTTGTGCCGTTAATAAAAATTTCGGGTTTAAGTTGCGTGCGCAAGTGCAAAAGTTGTGCAATTTTGTTGTACGCGCTCATTCTCAAAGTGTTCTGATACCATTTCAAAGTGTCGTCTTCGGGTACGGGCTTCGGGTCTGTGCGTCCGCCGTTTGAATTTATGCTGAAATCGAAGCCCAATTCTTCAAACTGCCACATCATCTTGGGTCCTTCGAGCATCACGTTGAACGCCACATTAAGCGGAACGCGGTTGAGACGCGCCGTTTCGCTTGCGGTGAGGTCGCCATTTCCCCACATCTTAGCCTTATAAAAATTGCGTTCTTCGTCGTGGCTTTCGGCAAAATAGACCCAGCCTTTTTTGTTTGCAGATGAAAGATTGTCGCCGTCTCGCAGCCAGCCCATTGCTGTTTGGCAGTAAGCGTTGTTCATGCTTTCGCCGCCGCCCCAGCAAAGCATTCCTCTATCCACAAATCCCTGCTCTTCGTTGGCTGTCCAGTGTTCGAGGATAAAATAAGCATCGTTTTTTGCTGCCTTCACCGCATCGTAATATTCATTGATAATTGCTACGCGGTTATTGCAATTTGGTCCGCAAAGTCCTTTGGTCAAGTCCATTCGGTATCCGTCAATTTTGTACTCGGTAATCCAGTGTTGTAAAACGCGCTTAAAATAATCTCTGGTTCCCTGAAAGTCGTGGTTAAAGTCGTGGAAAACGCTTGCATCGTGTGGAGCGGTAACGTTGAACCACGGATTGTTGCTGCTCACATTGTTTGCTGCACTGTTCCAATAGAGTTTTGCAAAAGGATTGTTACCTGTTGCGTGGTTGAAAACCATGTCCAAAATAACCGCCATTCCGCGCTTGTGGCACTCGTCAACCAAATTTTTGTATGCATCCTCAGTGCCATACGCCTTATCCGGCGCAAAAAAATGATTCGGGTTGTATCCCCAACTTATGTTCCCGTCAAATTCGGTAACAGGCATCAGTTCAATAGCATTTACGCCGAGCGACTCCAAATAATCGAGGCGATTAATTATTTCATTTACAGAGCGATAGGTTGAAAAATCGTGCACCCAGAGTTCGTAAATTACCAAATTGTTCCTGTCAACGGGCTGAAAATTCAGCGTTTGCTGCGACCATTGATATTGCGGCTTTTGTGTTTGAAAAACAGAAGCCAAACCGTAAGTTTTGTCTGTGGGATAATTTTTCAAATTGGGGTAGATGTATTGCGGGATATATTTGTCGTTCCACGGGTCGAGGATTTTTTCGCTATACGGGTCGCTTATTTTCAATATGTCATCACCTGTTTTCACCGCATATTGGAATGCGTATTCTTGCTGTGGGATAATATTTGTGAGTGTGAGCCACCAGAAGCCCGAAGTTCCGTCTTTATACATCTGAAAGTCGGAGGAATATTTCCATTCGCTAAAATCGCCTGTCAGCAGAACATTGTCGGGTTGCACCCCGTTGTTATCTTTGGCATATAGTACCAGCGTAACTTTTGTGGGGTCGGCAGCATAGTAATTGATGCCTGCCTGCAAGCCGGAAGGCATTGTTGCGCTAACAGAATTGCCTAATATACAGATATTTACCGTGTCTTTAACGGTTTGACCGCCGGACGTAGCCTGAGCAACGCACAAATAATCGCCCGCTGTGGAGAAGGTTTGCGAATATTCCATTTCGCTGCTGCCCGTTGCCGAGTATTTTTCCTCATTATTTATAAATAATTTTAAGTCGGCAGATTTGGAGGCAGTTACGCTAAACCTGACATTTGAATTGATATTTAAAAGTTGGTCGCCTGCCGGCGAGTCAAATTTCACGTTCAATCCTGCCTCGTATATGTCTACAAAAATGTCGCCGTTAGTAGCGGTTTTTCCTTCTTTGTATGAGCCGCCCACGGGAAAGTCGCTGCGAAAAACAAAGGCAAGTTTGGTAACTGTTTCGTTGGCTTGAATGCCGTAATAGGTTAAAATGTTGGGCGTTATAAGCAAACTGTATTTATTGCTTTCGCCGGCTATCCGTGTGAGTTTGTATTTTGGGCTGTTGTCGCCCCAAACGGGTGCGTGTTTCCAGTCGCTATCGCTTGTGCTGGCGGTTGTGAGTACCCCTGTATGTGCATAAACATCGCCTGTGAAATTTTTCAACCCGCCGTTGCCTTGTGTGGCATCAAAAATCACTTCCAGCGTGCCGTTGGGGTTGCTGACATAATCACTCGTGATAAATGGCGGATTGGTTACTACAATCTGACAGGCTACCAATCCGCTGTAAATAAACAAAATGGACACTATAAATATCTTCTTCATTGATAATCAGTTAAGAATTAAAGCGCAAATATATAAATTAATTTTTAAATAAAAAAAATTTAAGCAATATTTTGCATTTTTTCTGAAAAAAGAAGTTGACAACAGTTGTTAGTTGTTAGTGGTTAGTGGTTAATTGTCAAGTTTCACAACGTTGTTGATCATTTGATTTTTTTTCTACCGCTTTGGCGGGACAAGTATTGTGAGCCTTGCGGTAAGAAAATTAACCACAAAGGACACAAGGGTTCCACAAAGTTCACAATATTGCATGATTAGATGATTAGATGATTAGATTATTAGATATTAGTGTTAAATTAATTATTAAATAGGTTTATAATTTGCTAATTAATATAGATTTACAATAAATATTTTTGACATTTCATACTTTACTTAACATAAATATTAGATAGCGGTTAAAACTCTAATCACTAAACTCTAATCACTAATCACTAATCACTAAACTCTAAACTCTAAACTCTAAACTCTAAACTCTAATCACTAAACTCTAAACTCTAACCACTAATCACGGTTGTCAGTAAAATCTGACATTATGTCATAATTTTTTGCGGCAGAGCAGTTAAATTCCGTCAAAAAAACGCTTTTCAGACCTGAATTACTGTTGGCACAGTTGTTGAATAACGATTAGCGAATAATAATTAAAAATTAATAATTAATAGTTAATAAAACAGCAATTTTTTTCTTTTCAAATTTTTAAATCATTTAATATTAATTAATTAGAATAATAAATATATAAAATAAAAATATCTTTATGGGAAAAATAATAGGAATTGACTTGGGAACAACTAACTCGTGTGTTTCGGTAATGGAAGGCAACGAGCCGATAGTGATAGCGAACTCGGAAGGCAAACGCACAACGCCTTCGGTAGTGGCATTTGTAGACGGTGGCGAGCGCAAAGTGGGCGACCCTGCCAAACGTCAGGCAATTACGAACCCTACAAGGACGGTTTATTCAATTAAACGTTTAATGGGCGAAACTTATGACAAACTTACGAACGAAATAGCACGTGTTCCGTATAAAGTGGTGCGCGGCGACAACAATACCCCGCGCGTGGATATTGACGGACGGATGTATTCGCCGCAGGAAATTTCGGCTATCGTTTTGCAGAAGATGAAAAAGACAGCCGAAGATTATCTGGGTCAGGAGGTTACCGATGCCGTTATCACTGTGCCTGCGTATTTCAACGACTCTCAGCGTCAAGCAACAAAGGAAGCGGGCGAAATAGCCGGCTTGAACGTTAAACGCATTGTAAACGAGCCTACAGCGGCAGCGCTGGCTTACGGACTTGATAAATCAAACAAGGACATGAAAATCGTAGTGTTCGACTGCGGCGGCGGCACGCACGACGTTTCGGTGCTTGAACTCGGAGACGGCGTCTTTGAGGTGAAATCAACTGACGGCGACACGCATCTCGGCGGCGACGACTTTGACCACCGCATTATAGAATGGCTTGTGCAGGAATTTAAAAACGAAAACAGCGGCATTGACCTCTCAAAAGACCCGATGGCATTGCAACGGCTGAAAGAGGCGGCTGAAAAAGCCAAAATAGAACTCTCAAATACCACTTCTACCGAAATCAATTTGCCTTATATCATGCCCGTTGACGGCGTGCCACGACACCTTGTACGCTCGCTTACACGCGCAAAATTTGAGCAACTGATTGATGATTTGATTCAAAAAACAATTGCCCCGTGCAAAACGGCATTGCAAAAAGCAGGTTTGTCAGTGAGCAGCATTAACGAAATAATACTCGTGGGCGGCTCTACACGTATTCCTGCCATTCAAGCGGCGGTAGAAAAATTCTTTGGCAAAGCGCCCTCAAAAGGCGTGAACCCTGACGAAGTAGTGGCTGTAGGCGCAGCAATTCAAGGCGGCGTGCTGACAGGCGAAGTGAAAGATGTGTTGCTGCTTGACGTAACCCCGCTTTCGCTCGGCATAGAAACTATGGGTAGCGTAATGACCAAACTCATAGAAGCAAATACCACTATTCCAACCAAAAAGACGGAGACATTTACAACGGCTGTAGATAACCAGCCAAGCGTAGAAATTCACGTCCTGCAAGGCGAACGTCCAATGGCTAATCTGAATAAAACAATCGGACGCTTCCACCTTGACGGAATAATGCCCGCGCCGCGCGGAGTGCCGCAGATTGAAGTTACCTTTGACATAGACGCAAACGGTATTCTAAATGTTTCGGCAAAAGATAAAGCCACAGGCAAAGAGCAGAAAATCAGGATAGAAGCAAGTTCGGGACTTTCGGATGCCGAAATAAAACGGATGAAAGACGAGGCTACAGCCAACGCCGAAGCCGACGCCAAAGAAAAAGAGCGCATCGACAAACTCAACCATGCCGACAGTCTGATTTTCCAGACCGAAAAGCAGTTGAAAGAGTTTGGCGACAAAATTCCTGCCGACAAGAAAGCGCCGATAGAGGCGGCTTTGCAGAAACTCAAAGACGCTCACAAAGCGCAAGACCTTGCCGCCATTGATGCCGCCACAACGGAACTGAATACCGTGTTTCAGGCAGCAAGCCAAGAGATGTACAACGCAGCCAATGCCGCCAATGCAGGCGCACAGGGCAACCCCTTTGATGGCGCAGACAACCCATTCGGCAACGCAAATCCATTCGGCAGCGGCGGCAGCGCCACCACCAACGCAAATCCCACCAACGAACCCAACAACAACGGCGGCGTGACGGATGTGGATTTTGAGGAAGTGAAATAACGCCTCTCGAAGTGAAGCAACGTCAAAAATAGATAGAAAGCGGTAATTCAAAAGATTGCCGCTTTTTTTTCTATTGACAACAGCTAACTTTCTCATAAAACAACTAACGGTTGCCGAAAATCTATTGTCCGTTACTTCCGAAACAGCTA
>JAISWT010000117.1 GCA_031271005.1 Prevotellaceae bacterium
AAACATGAGTTAATGCCTGTCTGTAACAGCAGATATGCCAAACTCGCAGGGGAAAATCGCATCATAAGGCGAAAATATGTATTAAAGCGTTCTTTGAAAGAATTTATAGGGGAAAGATATTGTCTGTTATTTTTTCCAAAAATCCAACAAGTTTTTGATTGCCTCTTGAAATAGTTTCGGGGCTTGTACTCCCAAAATGAGTTTTCCGTTTTCGTTTAGCAAAAATCCGATTTCAATCTCAACAATTTTTTCTTCGGAACTGCCGTAAAGCACAACTGTACGAATAATTTTGTGTTTCGGGTAATGCTTTTTGTTGTAAAGATTGTCAAAAGCATTGTAACCTGCTAATTCTGCAATTCCATTTTTGCGAAATTGGTACTTTTTGCCCTCAATGTCAATGATAATTTTGTTTGAAAGGTCAATTAAAACCAAGTCGGGAATGTAGATAATTGCTGACTTGTCGCCTGCTTTATATTCCTCTCTGTCAGTGTATTTTGCAAGCGGAATTGGCTTGCCTTTGGCAGTTATAAAGTAACCTTTTTCGCAACCTGCGTGATTTTCAAAAATTGACATTCCCTTTGCAAAATTTTCAACAACCAAATGAATGAAAATTGTTCCGAGTTTTTCACCGTCAAGGTCATATTTCCAATAATTTGCGTTCATTGTCGCTTTCGACATAGTTAAACCTTGTAGTGAAATATCTAATTTGTTGGCAATTTGTACAAATTTATTTGTCGTACCGACATTTTTTTGCGAAAGCCCGTGTTGAGTAATTTCAATTTTGTCTTTCCAACCGAGTTTTCTCAAAACCGCAGAAATAATAGATAAAGCACCGATATTCGGGTCATGCAAAAGTCCGCCACTTTTATATAATCTACCCGAAATTTGAATTTTTTCTTTTAACTTTTTGAGCAAAATCGGAACATTTCCCGCAGGTGCTTTTCGCATATTGTTTTTGAAATCAATGACTTCATCAATGGTTTTGAAAGGGAGAAAAACTTTTTTATCTAAATTTTTGCCCAAAATTTCAACGCCCAAAGTTTGCAACAATCTTGTACCAAAAATGTAAGTTTCTGTCGGTTTTGTTTTCTGCTCAATTTGCAGATTGTAGAGCATAATTTTTTTTGTTTTTGGGCAGTAATTTTCTATAAAAACAAACTTGCTACAACGCTGATAAACGCCTGTGTTTCGGCTTTCTTTGTCGTCTGTTTTTGTTTCTTCTATTGCGTAAATCGGTGTATCTTTGAGAGTTGGTTCTTTTTCTTGATTGAAAATCAAAAAGTCGGTGAAACTTGAATTGCCAGAAACGGTTTTTACAAAAATTTTGTCTACTTGATTACATTTCAAGCCCAAAATTTCGTAGGTGAAAGTAAATTTTTCACGATTTAGTATTGGAATTATGCGGATTGTATCAATGAAAACAGCATAGCCGTTGTCCTTTGCAAATTTTCGAAAAATTGTTGCAATTACCTCTTTTTTTGGGCGTTCCTCTGTTAAAAGCCAAAGATTTTTCATTTTCTTAAAATGTATAATTGTTCCTTAATAAATTTTTTATCACTATTTTCGCCGTTGCTGTTACTTTTGAAACGAGTGTAATCAAATTCAATAAGTTCAATCGAGCCAATTTTGCCCAAAACAGTCAAAATCTCCTTTTCAGGCATAATTCCCTCGTTGTTATAACTCATTATCAGCGTTTTATATTGTCCGCTTTCGGCGATTTTTTTCAATTCTTGTAATGCTGTTGTGGCGTTACAAAATTTTGATTTTTCGTTTTCGTAATTTGCTCGAAGTCCTGTAACTCCTTTGATTTCAGGATTATCATAACGAGCAATTGTTTCCATTAAATGATAATTCGGTGCATATTGTCGTTGATTATAAGGCGGGTCTAAATAAAAAATATCGGCTGAAATTTTGTCTATTAAACTCACAGAATCAATATTATACGCAAAATTGTCTTTATCATTTATCACAAATTCAATCGGTCGCAAAACTAATTTTTTTACTGCTCGCGAATCCCATTTTTTATGAAATGCTGCGTAAATTCCTGCAACATTTGCATAAAAAGGTATCGTTTCAATCAGGCAAGTCAACAACGCAAAATACTCATTTTCAGAAATAAAACTTTCATTTTTCCAATCTTCAATTTTCTGTCTTATCGCATCAATCCGCAAGCCGTTTTTTTCGGAATAATACATTCTGTTACCTGCAGGCGTGTAATTTTCGTAAATAAATCCCTGTTTATCTGGAATTTGATTTAGATATTCCACGATTTTTTGTAGTGGCGTTGCGAATAAAGAATTTGTTTGACAATTAATTTTTTTAACCAGTTTTTCAAATGCAAGTTCTTGGTTATTAGTAATATATGCTTTTTGCAAAACATACGAAAAATAAAGCAAATCAGACGAAAAAATCTGATAATTTTTCTTTTTGAAAAATCGTGCAACATTGGTTGTACCTGAAAAAAAATCAAAAAATGAATTTCCGCGAATGTTTCTATCGCGCATAGTTTGATAGATTTTTTCAACCAAATTTTCCTTATTTCCAATATATCGCATAATCAAAAATCAAAAAGTGAATACTCTTGTTCTTGTTTTGACGGCTCGTAATTTGTTATCAACACCTCTACACTTTTTTCTTTGTCTTTTACCTGATAATTGCAATTTGAATAATCGTAATTCAAATAATTAACGTGATAGTCGTTTTTTAAAACCCAATTTTTCAAAATAACATTTTCTTTTTCTTTGTGTTCCAATACATTAGACAACGCAAATTTTATATTTCTTTTGTCCAACTCATCAAGTTTGCACAAAAGATTTTTTTCCTCTTTTTCGCTCCAACCTTTGAAACCACGTTTGCCATCGTTGTAAGTACCGCAAGTTATCAAATACGGCGGATCACAATACACAAAATCATCAGATTTAAGATTGGTAAAATCGTAATTTTCAAAATCCTTTGCCTCAAAATTTACTTCATTTTCTTTCAAACAAATAATAAAATTTATCAAATTTTCTTTCATTGCGGGATTGTAGCAACTTCTTTCACGCCCGAAAGGATTGTTAAATTCGTGATTATTATTGAATCTAATTTGGTGGTTAAAAGAAAAAGCAACCAAAACGAACAAATCAAGAGGATTTTTTTCAGAATTATAAGTATTTCGTAACTCTTTATAACCATTTTCATTGGTCAAGGATAATTCAAATTTGGAAATTCTACTGTCAATATGCCAAAGTGTTTTATTTAAACTATTATCAATAAATGCTTTATACATATCAATTAAAAAAATCAGATTATCGTTAAAAAACAATTTTTTGGCTTCGGTATTTATCCCAACATTACATCCTCCGCAAAACAAATCCACAAAATTGTTTATTTCACGCGGAAACAGAGGTAAAAGTTGCGGCAAAAGTTTGGTTTTTCCGCCAATGTAATTTAGCGGGGACTTAATTTGCTGTTTTCTATGTACTTTTGTTGCGAGCATATATTGTTATTTTTAATGTGTGAAGTTACTAAAATTCTCAATTATACACAAACGAATAAAAATTGTCGGGATTATCAAGCGTAATCGGACTATCAAAAAAACATCTAAACCTGATCTTTCGTATTTAACAGGATTCCTTGTCACTTAATCCTGTCAATCTTTTAATCTTACGAATCTTAATCAAACACAATGATTATTTATCATTCTTAATTCTCAATTTCACCGGTCCCAGCAGTCCGCTTTCTCTCAGCGGAACGTTTTTTTTCGGGGCGTTAATAGTCCATGTCTTTCGCCGTTTTTCGGGTTGACCGGCATCGTAAACAAGACGGTTGA
>JAISWT010000133.1 GCA_031271005.1 Prevotellaceae bacterium
TGAGGCAAATTCGCTTACATTGGAACAGGTCGCTGATATTGTTGAGGGGAAACCGGTTATTGGTCCGGCAAAAGATATTTTGGAAGTAAAAAACGCCATTGTTGCTTACGATGAGTTGCCGGATTGTAATCCCCATTGCAGCCCGTTACGTTACAAGTTTCCTAAAATCTCTGACAACTATTTTGATCTTAGGCAAATAAGAGTTACATCCCTAACGGGATGCCTTTTATTGCACCATTTTTTACCTGATTTGATGACCTCGTACTTTAGCATACTTGTTATACCTTATTTATTTGTCGTTCCTGAATTAAAAAATCCCCCGCTCTGAGTGTGAGCGAGGGACAATTTAATGTAACAACAGTTTCAATAACTATCTTACCACTACTTTTTGCATGTAGTCTTTTGCGTCAATGCTTATTTTTACTAAATAAATTCCCGCAGGGACATCGACAGTTTGGGTGTTGCCTGTTACGTTTCTGACTGTTCTGCCCGAAACATCGTAAATTGTGGCGTTACTGTATTCTCCTTCAAACTTTACGGCATTCTCAATGCCAAAAATTTTGATATTAACAGGGGCGTATTTAATATTTTCAACTCCTGAGACGAAATTCTGCACCGAACTGTTTCCCGTAATAATTTCCTGACGTCCTTCGGCAACGAAAGCCAAAATGTTAAGTTTATACAAATTCACAGGTATATTTTTGATGCGTTCAGGTATATCATATTCGTACCTTTTTACCACATAAGTTCCTGCTTGTGCGGGAGGAATAATATCTCCCCACTGCCCTGTAAGCAGATGTCTCAGCATGTGATTGTGCTGATAAGCCCCGTCGTGCTGCATTTCAGGATAGGTCAAGCCGGTAGCAAAACTTTGTGGTCCCATAATGCTGTCCTGCAAAAGCGCTACATTCAAATTATTGCTTACAGCAGAGTTTCCCGTATAATAAAGTTCCACAATAACGGTTAATTTCCGTGCGGCGTGATTGATGGTTGCTTCTGCCGCCACATTGACGTATGAAGGCTGGGCTAAAATTTTGGGTACCTGTACAGCCCATCTGGTTCTGTCCAGAGCGGTTACGCCACCCTCAAAAATGTGCCTGTTGACTGTTCCCGAAGGATAACCGCCCAACCCGGTCTGATTTGCGAGCGCATCGCCCCATTCTGTTGTATAATTAGGGGTGCGATCTTCGGCATACTGTCCCTGATGAATATTAATTGCAAAAACACGTCCCGGATTTTGATCTATTAACTGATTTACTCTTTTGTGTCCATCCGGGCAAAACTGACAGGCAATACCTGTATATTCTTCAATAAGAACGTTTTTATTTGCTGCCGATGTGCTTACAAAAGCAGGACTTGTTGTTGGCTCATCCCAATATTTTATTGTACCCGAAAGAGTGTTGTTTACAGGGTCTTCATCTGCCAGTCCATTGATTTTTTCAATAGTAACTGTAACGGGATATTCTTCTGTTGCACTGCCTGCAAAGTTTGCATTATAAATTGAAAATTCGCCTGTTTCGCCCGGTGCCACAGAAAGTCCCGAAACAGTCTGAATTACGGCAGGTTCCTGTCCTACCTGATAAGAAACGTCCAAACTTGTAACTGTTTTTGCGGCAACATTTTCAAATGCTCCGTTAATAACAAACGATTTGCCTGTCCCAATTGGCGAATGTGGCAATGTCAGGGTTTGGAAATCTACATCGGCTTGCGGGAGGTTGTCGCCTTCTAAAACAGCCGCAATACAAATGTTGCCCCATCCCTGTTCTGAAGACGCGTACCATTGAGAATACGTCCCCGAAGAAGAGGCGCGTGCTCTGAACTGTCCTCCGTCCGGCAAAGCCGCCGCATCTACGTCAACCGTCATCGAATAAAAAGCGCCCGCACCGCCTCCTTTGTAATGGTAGCCGATGTGCAGGTCCTCTCCCTGCACAATGGGATAGGGCGTTGTAAGCACAATTTCATTCCATTGATTCGGCTTGAATGTAACCGGCTGCGTATAGCCTGCATCGGCGCTTGAACTCCTGATGTATACATTTGTGTTTGTGGCTACCTGTCCAAAGGCTACCCTCAATTTTGTGATAGAAGCGCCTGCGTACTTACCGGCGACTGCAGAAGGGATAACCATTTCTGCTTCCACTTCATAATTCGCCGCAAAGCCTGCTATCGAAACAGGCTCACCGCAATAACTGAACACAAGCCCTTCGTCACTTGTTGCAGCGGTTATTGCGGGTATATTCGCAGCAGCAGCGCCTCTAAAAACTTTTGTCAGGAATCTTTCCTGCGCAAAAATTCCTGCTGCGCACAAAAGAACCATCGCTAATATTAAGTAAAATTTTTTCATTTTATAAAATAATTTAAAAGTTTAAAAGATTATTTTTTTACAATTTTTTGAATTTTAACGCCTGCCTGTGTCTGTATTTTTGCAAGGTAAATGCCTGCGGGCAAATTTTGCGCCAACAGTCTTTTGGCGGGCATGGTTTGAGAAAATATTTTCTGTCCGTTAATGTTAAATATTTCAATGTTTGTTACCGTGTTTTCGGAATTAATTATAATGTAATTATTTGCAATATAAATATGTACGCCATTGTCAAACAGATTTTCCGTTCCTGCCGGTTCGCTTGAAAACAGGTCTGAAACTCCTGTAACAATTTCCTGATGTCCTTCGGTAATAAATGCCACCGTGTTCAGTTTATCAAGGTTAACAAGCGTCTGTCTGTAATTTTCAGGTATTGTGTATTGGTAGCGTTTAGCCACAAAACTGCCTTCGGCGGTGGTAAAAATGGGGTCTCCCCACTGCTTGGTCAGCATGTCGCGCAGCATGTGGTTGTGCTGATATTTTCCGTAGCGCACCATAGCGGGGTAACTGTTCATTCCGCTTTGGTAGCCCATAATGCTGTCTTCAAGCAGGGCTACATTCAGGTAATTTACAGGCGCGCCGTTTGCGGTGTAATACATTTCCACATC
The DNA here is from genome assembly GCA_031271005.1 of Prevotellaceae bacterium. Lineage (GTDB taxonomy): Bacteria > Bacteroidota > Bacteroidia > Bacteroidales > Paludibacteraceae > WRGS01. Next base: position 2,965 of record JAISWT010000133.1, read on the forward strand.
CACTGTCAGTTGGCGTGCCGCCTTGTCAATCGCTGTCCGTATCGCCATATTCACATACGATTGCGAGTTCATCACCTGCGATGCGGCGCTGTTGAAACGCATATTTGAGTTATTGTCGGAGGATATTATTGCCGTTGCCGTTCCGAAAAAGACGTGCCTGTTCACCGTCCCTGACGGCCATCCGAGCAAATCCGTCTGTGCTGCCAGCGCATCGCCGTAGTCAGTACGATAGTCGGGCTGTGCGCTGTTTTGCGGCGCAGCAAAGTCGCCCTGATGAATGTTTAAAGCCACAACGCGGTCGGGGTACGCCTCGGCTATTTCATTAATCAGTTTATGTCCCAAAGGGCAATTAGTGCAGTTCAAGCCTGTGTATTCTTCAATAACAGCGTTCCTGTTTTTTGCGTCTGTTGTTACAAATGCAGGCGTTGCGGGCGCCTCCCACGCCAGAAAATTGAACTGCCCCGCCTTCACATTGTCGTCAGGGTAAGCGTCAGCCTGTCCGTTTATGTTTTCAACCGTAATCACAGATGTACAGTTGCCGTCAGGTTTGTTTACGCCAAAATTACGGAACACTGTTTCTATCTCCTGCATCGGCTCAATATTCAGGTTTGCAAACGCGCGCAACTCGCTGTCGCCGCCACCTGCTATCAGGTTTGAAACATTAAGCGCGGTAACGGTATTCAGCCCAAAGTTTTTGATTCTTGCAAGTACCGCCAGCGAGTCGTTAACAGTAACGGGAAATGTAATATCCTGTATTGCAATGTCGTATGCAGGAAAGTTTTCTCCTTCAACGGTCGCTTTAATCATCAGATTTGCATTGCTGCGTCTGTTTTGCGGCAATGCCCTGTTAGAAAGCAGCGACCATGTTTCAGCGCCGTATTTTACCCAGTTTCCCTGTACGTTGCCATTAGCGGCATTGTCCGTTCCTATTGCCTTGCAGATACCTGCCGAGTTGCCGGCGGTAAACGAGTATCCAACATACAAATCCTGCGTCCCTGTAATTGGAAAAGGCGTATCCAGCGTAATTTCGTTCCAACTGTTGGGATAAACCGATGCTGTCTGTTCGTACACCGGCGCAGGATTGCCAGCCAATGCAGTGCGGATAAATACACGCGCATTTCCCTGCGGGGCATGTTGTCCCCATCCTACTTTGATTTTGGTAATTGAGTTGCCTGAATATTTTGCCGCCACATCGCGTGGAATATAAATTGCCGCTTCGGTGTAACTTCCTGCTGTTGCGGATATTACAGAGTTAATGTTTTCGCCGCTACAATAACGGAAATCAAGCGCTGTTTGCGCATTGCCGCCGCCTGCTGTTGCCGTAAGAGCAATGACTGTCAGTAAAATTATTTTTTTCATTTTATAAGTTTAGAAAACTTCTAAAAATTTATCTTGGATTTACCTCAATGTTTTCCGCAATCCAGTAGAGCGTTTGGATTTTATCTGCATAAATCAGTTCGTATTTTACTTTAAGATAGGTACTTGCATCAATCTGTGTGCCGAGGATTTCTATTCCCGGATCAATTATTTCATTATCAATCACAATTTTGGAACTTTCCAGCGATGTTCCGTTGAAAACAGTCTTGCAATCATCATATCCCCATCCGCAATATCCTGCATTGGCATTTGAACTTCCGTCTACCGAAATTCTGAGTATTGCCTCAACTTCGCCCTCGCCGGTCTTTTGTATGCGCGCCGATGATTTGACAAGCATAATATTCCCTTCGTATCTTTCTATATCACATTCGGTTACTGTGCTGCCATCGGGTACGACTTCGCCGTTTACCAAAAATTGAAACATAGTGGTTTCAATAACGGTTACGTTAATGGTTTTCGACTTGTTTTTTGCATCGGAAACAGTTATTTTAGTTTTACCTTCGGCTACAGCGGTAACGGTTATTACCTTGTCTGTTATTCGGGCTGTAGCAACCGTTGGGTCGTCGTTGCTTGCGATTTTATAATCGCCGTTGCCTGTAAGAATATTCACCACGTCTGCCGCACCTGAGGCAAGTTGCAAAGTTTCACTCGACAAAGTTAGTTCCACAGCGGGGTCTTGTTTTTCGCCGCAAGATACAAATGCTGCAAAACTCACAACAATTGCAGCAATAAAATAAAAGATTTTAATGTTTTTCATATATTTTTTACTAAAATTATTATATCCTATTTTTTTTTATTAAATTATTAAATTATGATTAAATATTTAGAAGTTCCCTTTAAATTGTTGTGCAAAATTAATAAAAAAATCACAGACTGTCCGTTTCTCATTTTTCAATTAACTCAACTTCTTTTACATCAATCACTTCCATCGTTTGGCTGTCGTAAATAAAACCGACAATGTGCATGTTTTCAGGTTTGCCGCTGTTTGCAGGCTTCCATGTTTTTGCGTTCAAATCATAAACAGACGATGTCATTTCTTTTGTTTCGCCTTTTGAAATGTCAATATTTTCGCCCCATGTTCCATTAATAGCATCGCGCAAAACGTGATTGTGAATATATTCTTCAGGCGAAGGCGTTCCATTTACCTGATAATATTTAATTCCGCTTTCGATAAGCCACAGTTGCAGTTTTAGCGGATGCGGCGGCGCATCGGCGGCGTTAATTTGGCTTTTTACCGAAAAAGTTTTATCATTTTCGCTGTAATTTACCGACATCGAAAGTTTTATATTCGGCACAGCAGCGTTAAGTCTATTTATAATAGATGTTCCCCATTTTGCAGGAACGTTTTGCAAAAATTTGCCGTCAACTTTTGTACGGCTGATGCCGCCTGCTGGATAACCTTCGGGTTCAAATTTAATTCGATATGCTTCGCCTGCCTCTGTTTCAAAAGGCGAGCCTGTGGCAAACTCTCCGGTATGAATACTTACAACTACCAGCGATTTGCCGAGCGTTTGCTGTATCGCCGTTGCTATTGCCGCAGCCGCAGGGCAGTTTGAACACCTTATTCCCGTGTAATCTTCGAGCAGCACGGTATTCGGGCTGTCAATTTTGTCAACAGGCAAAATGCGCTCCTCTTCGGCAATTGTGTTGCATGCAGCAAATATTTGAATCAGAATTAACAGAATTACAGAATAGTTTCCGAGACTGAATCTGGAACTGAATTTGATATTTTTTAATATTGTGTTCATTTTATTTATTCTAATATATATATATTTCAAATTTATAAAGTTATAATTATTATTCTGCCGCTTTTTTAATTCTGATTTAGAAGGTGTAATTATATCCCACCCTTATTCCGTAAGTTTCAGGTACAAAGCGACATACTCCGCCAGAGCAGTCGTATCCGGCGCGCGTTTTGCCAAAGCCCGCCTGAACGCGGTGCGACTTGTAAGTATAAACCGCATTAGCCATATAAAAATGCTTTTTCAGCGTGCCGACATTGTACATATCCTGCACGGAAAACATAAGATTTGGCGCAACAGACAGTTCCGCCAGCCCGAAAACCCAATCGCCCTGATTGCTGCGCTCGCTCGGCTCAATAAGTTCGCTGCCTGTGTAGTTGCTTGTGTGCAAATATTGCGCTTCTACCCGCAAACTCAGTTTTTTGTTGATATTATATTTCCCTTCGGCTACAAAAATATGAGAGGTGATTATATCTTCATCGTGCTGCACAATAATGCGCGGGTTGTATTTTTGGAACATATACAAAAAATTTAACTTCAAATCGGAACTCACTTTTTTATCTATTCCAAAATTAATATCTTGATAATAAAGCGTTTCGCCCATTTTGAAGAACGAAGATTTATATTCGCTTTTTCCGTCTCCGTTGTAGTCTGCGCCATCAATATTTTGCCTGTCAATGGCGCGGATATGCGATGCGTTGAGGCGAATTAAGGTTCCATATTTACCTCCGAGCGCCGTTTTTCGCGGGAAAGTGTAACTGAAATCGCCCTGAAATGCCCACTCGCCGTCAGGCTGTGTGGCGTAAGGATAAATGGCAGGCAGCGCGTATGTTTGCTGCTGCGTAAAGGCAGGCAAATGATTGATAAAAGAAGAAATCCCCTGTTCAGAACGGCGGCTGCGAAAACTCATATTGTCGCTGCGCTTTGCCTGAGCAAGCGCAGAAATTCCTTTTTTAGAATATGAAAACGACAGTAGAGCCGCTGTTCCGTTGTGATACACATAACCGTTATCTGCTGAAGGGTCGTTGGCTTTGAACGCATATTCTGCTAATACAGAGATATTTCCTTTCTGAAAACGGGTGCGAAAATCTATTGCGCCAACATTTTCGGGGAAATTTAGTTTTGTGATTGCAGCGTTCTCTTCATTGAAAATAAACAGGTCTTCCTGCGCTTCGTGTTTGCTGACAAAAGAGGCGCCGAATGTCCAGTAAATACTTTTTTGTTCAAAGGGCTTAACCCACTCTTCGATACTGACTTCAGCATCTGCGCCCCACACAAAAGCCTCATTATAAGAGAAATAGCGGCGTTGCTTGCCGCCCAGCGCTTTGAGATAAACGCCTTTTGCGGGGCTGTATTTCAGCCGTGCGCCCAGCAGTGAATTGTCGATACCGAGCGAACGCTCCTCGTAGGTGCGAAAAATAAGCCCGCTGCCAAACTGGTCGTAAAAATTGCCCAAAGTGAGTTCGGCGTTTTTGTATTTGCCTGTAACAAAGATGTTTCCAAGCCCGTAGCCGGCAAAATCCGCCTCGTAGCCGGGCAAGGGAAACTGCAAATATTCCAGTCGTAAACCTGCGAACACATACCTTGAATTAAGATTCAAATCAAGGTAGGAATTATCCTGCAACTTGTTGAACTTTGGCGCATTAAGCAAATTGTCGCTCTGGAGGTTGCCTGAAAGCGTTCCCCATTCGCCAAGTTTTATTTGCGCCGAAACCTGCGCGGCAAGGCACAAAAAACAGAAAAACAATATTTTTTTGAAATTCATTTTTTAAAAATTCAAAATCATTACAATAATTTTTTTTCAAAATACTTTTACCGCCAAGTTCACAAAGTTTTTGCAAAGGGCGCAAAACTTGTCCCGCCAAAGCGGGAGTTTTTCCTTAGGTAAATCTTTGTGTTCTTTGCGGTTAAAAAGGTTTTGCGAAATCCGAAACTGTTTTGAATTTTATTTCCCTTCCGCAATCAATTCTTTCACTTTTTCGAGCAGATGCTCCTCCGAGCCGTCAACATACCCGCTGCGGCTCTCGGCAATGTTGCCCTTTCCGTCAAAAACGAAGACGTGCGGAATAAGTTGCACGTTCATAGCGCGTTTGAGTTCGCTGTTCGGGTCAAGAATTACTTCGTATTCCCAGCCGTACCTGTCAACCATCGGCTTAACTTTTGCCGCATTTTGCGCCTCGTCAAGAGAAACGGCGAAAATTTTCACGCCCGTTTCTGCCTGCCAGTCTTCGTAATATTCGGCAATGGTGTTCAACTCGCGCAAACAGGGTTTGCACACCATAGAAAAGAAACTGATAATGAACGGTTTGCCGTTATTATTTAGCGTATCGGTGTTGATGGTTCTGCCGTCAATGGTTTTCAGCGTTACAGACGGCAACTGCGCCCAAGAGGAAGCGGCGAATGTAATAAATACGACTGCAAATAATATTTTTTTCATTTTTTTATAAAATAATTTTTAACGTTAAAAACATTTTTTATGTAAAGAAAACGTAATGACAAAGGTAAGATTTTATTTGCAATTTTTTTTATTTCTTCGTTAATTTTATTTTACAAAAATAATATCAAACTAAAAGCGAAAAGCAAAATTTTATTTTTCAATATAAATAATAACGATTTTCAATTAATACGCGAAAATAAAACAATATTTTATTTATTGAATTATTAGGGAAATTCAAAAAAAATACCTTATGTTCTTTAAGTAGGGGGCTGTCTCAAAAACCCTTTGTGTTCCTTGTGAATTTCTCCCGCTTTGGCGGGACAAGTCTTGTGCGCTTTGTGGTAAAAAAAAATTAACCACAAAGGACACGAAGGTTACACAAAGCGGGAGAGTAATATCAAATAATCAATTTTCAGGAGTTCCCGTTTATAAAAAATACTTTTGAGACAGCCCCTTACGCCCTTACGCAATTGTAGGGGCAAAACATATTTTGCTCTTACGCAATAACGATAGCACATTTTACAAAAATTTACATTAATTTTGTGCGCCGATTTTTTAGAGTTTGTGCAACTCTTATGAGTTGGCAAGTTTTTCATTTGTTTACAACATACAAATACCGGCAAATCACAATAAATGTCTGATTATCAAACAAATACGAACGTTTTATCTATGCCGAGTCGCGCAAAACGACTATATTTATCGAACCCATATATTCGCACATCCGACAATGTGCAGCGTGTGATGTTCGATGTTATTATTTCGCTTTTGCCGTTGCTGTTTTTTGCGTGGGCGGCGTTTGGTTTTTTGCCGCTTTTGTCGGTTGTAGTGTCTGTGAGCAGCGCTGTTGCGGCGGAATTTCTTTTTTCGCTCGTCTTTTTTCGCAACAAAAAAACTGTTGTCGACCTTTCGGCAGTTGTTACCGGAATGTTGCTTGCCTTTACCCTTGCGCCTTTCACGCCGCTTTATGTTGTGGCATTTGGTGGTGCGGCGGCAGTGATTTTTGGGAAATTGCTTTGGGGCGGGCTGGGGCGCAATGTGCTCAATCCTGCGCTGGTGGGGCGCGAAGCGATGACTGTTGTTTTCGCTGCGGCAATGACCGCGCGAACTATCTGGTTTAATGACGATTACGCAAATTACGCGCAGATAAATCCGTTTTCGCTTTTTGGCAGCAGTGCGCTGACCGATTATTGTAACACGCTGTTTTTCAGACCTTCGGGCGCTATCGGCGAATATTCTGCACTGTTTCTGATGCTCGGCGGGTTGTACCTTATAATAAGGAAGCGGATTTCGTGGCACATTCCGTTTGCCATTCTGATGGTGTTTGCCGCAGCATCGTGGCTTACAACAGTGCGCTTCTCGCTTGGCGGAGTGTTGCTTGGCGCGATTTTTATGGCAACAGATATGCCTTCGAGCGCCACAACCAATGGCGGAAAACTTTTTTATGCCGCATTGATTGGTATTGTGGCGATTGTGTTCCTGCTTTTCGGAATAAATTACGAATATATGTCGTATTCCATTTTGCTTGTCAATGCGTTTAGTCGCCCTGTTAGCAATGCCTTTGCGCCGCGTATATGGGGACACGAAGCACAAAATGCGGGTTTCTATCTCAAAAATTTGGGCTTAATAGTTTTGGGGGTTGCTGCTGCTACTGCCGCAATTATTGTTTTACATAAATTAAATTACATTCAATATCTCGTTTTTGCCTGTATGACAGGGATTTTTGGCTGGTTTATTTATTTGAAGATAAAGAAAATTGTTTAGCCGCAGAATGTAAAAACTTGCAAAGACAAAAATGGAAGGCTTCCAAAATATTGGAAATCTAACTTTTTTTATCTAATTTTGTATTTTTAAAAATTAATAAATTCTTGTGGCGCTACCCAAAATGGTTTGCAACATTAATCTCTGAGGCGCGAGAGGGCAAAATCTGTAAAATATTATGTAAATTTTGAAAATTATGTTAATCAATTGGCAAACCTAAATATCAATCCGCAAGATTGAGACTTTTATAAGTTAGTAATTTCTTATCACAGAATATTTGATATAATTATTATGAGTAAATTTGAAGAACTTTTTAAAACATACAGTTGCAACCTGACCAATGAGCAGGTAAAGCAACAGACTTCGGAAATGCTGGCGAAGAAATTTGACGAAAACAATAATATTGAGACTTACAAAAAGTGTTTAAGTTTCATAGATTTGACTTCGCTCAACGGGACAGATACTCAAAGCGAGATAGCCACGATGACCAAAAAAGTGAATGATTTTGATGACCATTTTCCGCATTTGCACAACGTTGCTGCGGTTTGCGTATATCCGTCTCTTGTGCCGGTTGTAAAGGGTCATCTCACAGAGAGCGTTGGGATTGCTGCCGTTGCCGCAGGCTTCCCTGCTTCGCAGACCTTCTTGGAAGTCAAAATAGCCGAGACCGCGATGTCTGTACTTGAAGGGGCAAGCGAAATAGACGTTGTTATTTCGCTCGGCGAATTTCTTGATGGCAATTACAGAGATGTTTACGAAGAGTTGAGCGAAATCAAGGCAGCGTGTCGCTCGGCGCACCTGAAAGTGATACTCGAAACGGGCGCTTTGCAGTCGGCAGCGCTGATAAAAAAGGCATCGTTGCTTGCAATGGCTGCAAAAGCAGATTTCATCAAAACATCAACCGGCAAAATCGCAGTTTCGGCAACTCCCGAAGCCGCCTTTGTAATGTGCGGCGCAATCAGCGAATGGTACGCCAAAACAGGCGTAAAAGTGGGCTACAAGGCAGCAGGCGGTATCTCTACTCCCGAAGAAGCGGTGAAACATTACACAATCGTTAAAGAAATTTTGGGAAATGAATGGCTGAATAAATCACTTTTCCGATTCGGAGCAAGCCGACTCGCCAACAAGCTGTTAACAGCAATTGAAGGCAGAGAAGTAGAATTTTTTTAGACCTGAAAGTTTCTAAAACAAAAAATTCCCCTGTGTGTTTTTACAAAGAACACACAGGGGAATGCTTTTCTGCAAATCCCACTTTAACCCTGAATTATTCATATAACAACTAATTTTATGCAAAAACACACTGATTTAGTCAAAATACGAATAACGACAGAAATATTTTTGCTTCATCTTTGCTGCGCAATTTGTACGTGCCATGCGAGGTGAAACTTTCATAGTGCGCGAGGTGTGGGAGAGCGGTGAGAGATTTGCGTGCTAATTCAAAGAAAAATTGTAATTTTGTGCAAATTTTTCAGCAATTAGAAAAAAGCAAGTGGAAGACAGTAAAGAAATGGCAAACTTTCAGGGAATTTTCGCAAATATAGATTTTAAGGCAATCGCACAGAATCCTGACTTTAAGGAAGACAGCGTACGCGCAGTTATTATTTTGCCTGTACTCAAAGCCTTAGGTTATACGGAAAACAATATCGTGCGCAGCAAAACTCTGAATCACCCGCCAAGCAGGACAAAAAAACCTGAAGAGAATTATTTTTAAAAAATACAATATTATGGGACTTATAACCGAAACAGGTAGATATGCGCTACTGATGAAACGAACTTTGACTGCACCTGCGCGGCGGTCGGTGTTTCTGCGCCAATACGCGCAGGAACTGGAGAAACAGGGGCTGCAGTCGCTGCCTATTGTGCTGATAATTTCGTTTTTCATAGGCGCTGTGATTACAATTCAGATGCGCCTGAACACCGAAAATCCGCTCCTGCCGAGTTATCTTACCGGCTTGGCAACACGTGATACGCTGTTTCTGGAGTTCTCATCTACAATTCTTTGCCTGATTCTGGCGGGCAAAGTGGGTTCAAACATGTCGTCAGAAATTGGCACTATGCGTATCACCGAGCAGATTGACGCTCTTGAGGTGATGGGCATAAACTCTGCCAATTACCTGATTCTGCCTAAAATACTTGCCTTTGTTACAATGATTCCGTTCCTTGTGATTATAAGTATGGCAGTAGGGTTAATGGGCGGCTATATTGTAACTTTCACAGGGGTGATGCTGCCTGCGGACTATATAAGCGGCATTCGTTACGCATTCATACCTTATTATATATTCTATTCGATAATAAAATCGGTAGTTTTTGCATTTATAATATCCTCTGTATCATCATATTACGGCTATTATGCCTATGGAGGCGCTTTGGATGTGGGACGCGCAGGCACAAACGCCGTAGTTAATTCAAGCATTATAATCCTGTTTTTCAACCTGATGCTCACAAACCTGATGCTGACATAATTTTTTTTGAAATAAAATTTATTCGGTAATTTAAAAACTTTTACTATTTTTGTGTGCCGAAATTCGTTTTTTTCACTGCAATGTTTTGATGATATAAACTTCGGAATCGGTAGCCGCTTTTTTCGGCAAATCGAATAATCAGAATAAAATAATTGCTTTGTAAATTGTTGATAATCACATAAAATAATCGGATTTCAATAACTTATTAGAATTTAAACAGATGACAAAGAAAAAAGTTTTAACAATCGGCACGCTGATAGTGATTGTGTCGTTTGTGATTTTCGTTTATGTTCGTTATTTTTTCGTTTTTGGCGAGGGCGTCAAAGCCGGCGAGATGAATTATTTTGTGCTGAAAGGCTACGTTTTCAAAACTTACGAGGGCAGATTGATACAGACAGGTTACAAGTCGACCGGTGGAGCGGCTATCCAGAGCAACGAATTTAAGTTTTCGGTTACCGACTCGGCAGTAGCCGATTCGCTGATGCTTAGCAGTGGTAAAAACGTTGAATTGCACTACAAAGAATACATCGCGCCCTTGCCGTGGCGCGGAGTGAGCGAGTTTGTAGTAGACAAAATTGTGTCTGTAAGATAAAAAAAACAGTAAAAAAAAGAATAATAAAAAAGAATAAAAAAATGAAAAAAGTTGTACTGGTAAGGCACGGCGAAAGTGCGTGGAACAAAGAGAATCGTTTTACCGGCTGGACCGATGTTGATTTGACAGAACACGGAGTAGAAGAGGCAGTGAAGGCAGGTAGGTTGTTAAAAAGCGAGGGCTTCAGGTTCGAGAAAGCGTTCACTTCGTACCTCAAACGTGCCAACAAAACGCTGAACATTATTCTCGACCAGATGGATTTGGACTGGATACCGGTTGAAAAATCGTGGCGTCTGAACGAAAAGCACTACGGAATGTTGCAGGGACTGAACAAAGCCGAGACAGCCGCACAATATGGCGACGAGCAGGTGCTTATCTGGCGCAGAAGTTACGACGTGCCGCCCGCGCCCATTGCTCGCGACGACGTGCGCTCTTCTCTGAACGACCCGCGATATGCCGGCGTCCCAAAGTTGTATATCCCTGATACAGAGGCTCTAAAAGATACCGTAGAACGCGCATTACCATATTGGCTCGAAGTGATTTATCCCTCGCTTGTAACTCATAACGAAATCATTGTGGCAGCACACGGAAACTCGCTGCGCGGCATTGTTAAATACCTGAAAAATATTTCTGACGAAGAAATTGTAGGACTGAATTTGCCCACCGCTGTGCCTTATGTGTTTGAATTTGACAAGGACTTGAATTTTGTGAAAGATTATTTTATTGGCGACCCCGAAGAAATAAAAAAACTTATGGAAGCAGTTGCCAATCAGGGAAAAAAGCAGTGAAAAACAGCACTTAGTCTGTCGGAAATTTTTAAAAATGGCATAACCAACTGCTCTTTTTGTTTTTGTAGCGTTAATTTAAGGCTTTGAGAAGCGGAGTTAAGCGCCAAAAAAATCAATAAATATTATTTTATGTTAAAATAATTCATTCTATAACATTGCGAGTTGCGCCAAAAAACTCGCAATAACTGCAATGCACAAGTTCAAAGTTTTGAATACAATAATATTGTGATGTCTGCGTTGCATATTTGGTATTGTTAATTTACTATAGAAATACTCAAAACCGAACATTGATTGTAAAAGATTGATGTTTGCGTTTTCTGTTCCAAATCTACACTAAATTGAACAATACCTTAATTTTTTTTATATAACAGTAAGATGCCGAAAAAAAGAAAATACCATTTTAACCACGAAACGCTTAATTATGAGCCTATAATACACACCATAGGCGACTATTTGAAGCGGGGGCTTGTACATCTGTTTTCGGCATTTGCTCTTGGGGTTGTGTTTTTTTTCGTTATCAATGCGTTGATAGATTCTCCTGAGGAAAAGATTTTGAAGAATAAATTGAAGCAGCAAGGCGTTCAATATGAGGTGCTTAATAAAGAGATTGATGAAGTGCAAACCGTGCTTGCCGACCTCAGAGAGCGCGATAACAATCTTTATCGCGTCATTTTTCAGGCTGACCCGCCCAAACTTGACAGCACATATTCGCTCAACTCGGCTTATTACAAGCAACTTATAAGCAAAACAAATTCCGAAATACTGGTTGCCACCACCAAAAAAATGGACGAGGTGCGAGAGCAACTTTACTCGCAGTCAAAATCGTATGACGAAATAGTGGATTTGGCAAAAGACTATGAGAACCGACTGAACAATATTCCTGCCATACAACCTGTTCTGAATAAGGACCTTACACGTGTTGCGTCGGGCTACGGCTGGCGTATTCACCCCGTTTATCACACGAGTCGCTTCCATTCGGGAATGGATTTTACTGCCCCCGAAGGCACCGATGTTTATGCCACAGGAAACGGAAAAGTGGCGTTAGCCGAATGGAAGAGCGGCTACGGAAACTGTGTAGAAATAGACCACGGATACGGATACCTAACACTGTACGGACATTTGAGCAAAATTATGGTCCGTCAGGGGCAAACAGTTCTGCGAGGAGACATTATCGGGCTGATTGGCAGTACAGGACTGTCAACAGGACCGCACCTGCATTACGAAGTGCATCTGAACGGGAATGTTATGAACCCTCAAAATTATTACTACCTCGACCTGTCGCCCGAAGAGTACGACCGCATGGTGCAGTTGAGCAACAACGCAGGGCAAGCGATGGATTGATAAGAAGCACGAAGGCACGAAAGGGCAGGGTAGGGGCACAATAAAATTGAGAATTGAGAATTAAAAAAAATGACCACTAATCACTAACCACTAATCACTAACCACTAACCACTAATCACTAACCACTATCTAATGTATTATATAATAAATTTAAAATTTGGAACTGTTTCTAAAATTATGAGAAGATTTTCCTGAAATTTCGCTACTTTTGCACCACAAAAAATTTTGACAGTTATAAAACAGATAATGCTGTGCTAAATATTTGTAAATCAATGAATAGTGAATAATAACCCAACTCTGTGTCCGATAACTGACAACAAAACAACTTTCACTGTTCTTTTTGATTGTTAAAATACAAAAGAAAAAAGGTAATAAATCCGGCATGAACGCAAAATTATTTGCAAAAATTACAGACATCGGTTTGCACGGGTTACTGTTAAAAAAAATATCATTTTAATTGGATTTATCAGACTTTCAACAGATTTATGCTCGCCATCCCCGGATTTTAAAAATGGCAGACTGGGCATCGAGTTCTGAACCTAAGGTAAAAATTTCGGGTTTGGCAGGGTCGTCTTTGTCGCTGGCGCTGGCAAGCCTTTTCAAACAAACTGCTGTAAATCAGTTGGTTATAGCCGATGATGCCGACAGCGCAGGCTACTTGTATTCCGACCTGCGCCAGATGCTTGACGAAGATACGGTTTGCCTGTTCCCCTCGCCATACAAAAATTCGCTTCGCCTGTCGCGCTTCGATTCTGCAAACGCTATTTTGAGAACCGAAGTACTCAACAGGCTGGCTAACAGCGACAAACGCCTTATCATCGTTGCCTGCCCCGAATCATTAGTACAAAAAGTTGTTCCGAGCCAAACAGTGCATACAAATTTTTTGCACTTAAAAGCCGGCCAAAAATACGACCTTACTATTTTAACCGAAAATCTGTATAAATTTGGTTTCGAGAGGGTCGATTTTGTTTATGAGCCGGGACAATTTTCTGTTCGCGGCGGCATTTTAGACGTTTTTTCGTTCTCGCACACGGCGCCGTTTCGCATTGATTTTTTTGGAGACGAGATTGATTCCATACGCATTTTCGATATCGAAACGCAACTTTCAACAGAGCGCAGAAAAGACATCGACATAGTGCCGAATTTGCATTTTACTGCCGCCGAAAATACGGTCTCTATTTTGGAATATTTTAGTAATCAATTATTTATATCCTTTAAAAATGCCCGGTATGTACGCGAAAGGATGAATAAACTTTGCGATGATTTACTTGTTAAGGCAAACGAAACAGAACAGGTACCCAATCTGCAAAATTCGCATACAACGGGCGACAGTTTTTTCCTGAGACTGACTGATTTCAGGCTGATTGAATTTTCCGCTAAAAGTTATTTCGGAGCAAAAAAACAAATAGATTTTAATACACAGCCACAACCTGTTTTTCACAAAAATTTTGACCTTATTTCCAATAATTTTAAAGAAAAAATAAAAAATAATTATCAAATTTATATCTTTTCGGACAGCGAAAAACAGACTGACCGTATTGGCGCGATTTTTGAAGACCGCAATGACCATATCACTTTTCAGGCAGTGAAGCGAACAATACACGAGGGCTTTGTAGACCACGACTTGTACGTTGCCTGCTACACCGACCACCAGATTTTTGAGCGTTTTCATAAATACCAACTTAAAACCGACAGAACGCGGGCAGCAAGAGTTCTATTGACCTTAAAAGAATTAAATCAGTTTCAAACAGGCGATTACCTTGTTCACGCCGACCACGGTATAGGCGCTTTTGGAGGGCTGGTGCGCACGGAAGTGAACGGAAAAATGCAGGAGATGCTGAAAATGGTCTTCCAAAACGGGGACTCTATTTTTGTGAGCATTCACGCCCTTCACCGCGTTGCAAAATACAAGGGCAAAGACGGCGAGCCTCCAAAAATCAGCAAACTGGGCAGCGGCGCGTGGGAACGCCTCAAAGAACGTACAAAAGCCAAAGTGAAGGACATAGCACGCGACCTGATAAGGCTTTACGCAAAACGAAAAGCAGAAAAAGGATTTGCATACTCGCCCGACACTTATTTGCAACGCGAACTTGAAGCATCTTTTATTTATGAAGAAACACCCGACCAACTGCGAGCCACAAATGACGTGAAAAAAGACATGGAAACAGAACAGCCAATGGACAGGCTGGTATGCGGAGATGTGGGCTTCGGAAAAACAGAAGTGGCGATGCGTGCTGCATTCAAAGCAGCAACTGACGGGAAGCAAACAGCCGTACTTGTGCCTACAACCGTGCTTGCATTGCAACATTTTAACACTTTCAGCGACAGATTTAAAGATTTCCCCGTGGATGTGGAATATTTGAGCCGCGCAAAGTCGGCGAGCCGCACAAAAGAGGCGCTTGAACGGCTGGCAAAAGGCGAAATAAACATCATTATAGGCACGCATAAATTAGTGGGCAAAAATGTTAAGTTCAAAGATTTAGGTCTCTTGATAATTGATGAGGAACAAAAGTTTGGCGTTGCGGTAAAAGAGAAATTAAAGAGCCATAAAAGTAATGTGGATAGCCTTACGATGACCGCAACGCCTATTCCGCGCACTTTGCAGTTCTCGCTGATGGGCGCGCGCGACCTGTCCGTTATCAATACGCCACCGCCAAACCGCTATCCCATTCAAACAGAGATACATACATTTGACGAGGATTTATTTCGCGAAGTTATTCAGTACGAAATGAGCCGCAACGGGCAGGTCTTTTTTGTCAATAACAGGATACACAGTATTTATGCAATGGAGGCGATGATACGGCGCATCATTCCGGGAGTGCGCGTTGCTGTTGGGCACGGACAAATGCCCGCAGAGGCGCTCGAAGAGGTTATCATAGATTTCATAAACTACGAATTTGATGTGCTGGTATGTACCACAATCGTGGAAAACGGCGTTGATATTCCCAATGCCAACACAATAATCATAAACAGCGCGCATCGCTTCGGACTGAGCGATTTGCACCAGTTGCGCGGGCGAGTGGGGCGCAGCAACAAGAAAGCATATTGCTACCTGATAGCGCCCGAACTGGCGAACTTGACCGCAGACGCACGCCGCCGATTGCAAGCAATAGAAACTTTCGCAGACCTGGGAAGCGGATTTAATATTGCCATGCAAGACCTTGATATTCGCGGAGCGGGAAATATGCTCGGTGCAGAGCAGAGCGGATTCATCGCCGATTTGGGATACGAAACCTATCACAAAATACTGAACGAAGCAATGACCGAACTGCGAAATGATGAGTTTGCCGACCTGTATGAAAACAGCGAGACAAATTTTGCGCCCGAAACGAATTATGTTGATAACTGCGTTATAGATACAGACATGGAAATAATGTTCCCGCCGGACTATATCACAAACGTTTCTGAAAGGGTTACTGTTTACAGAGAGTTAGACAGTATTTCGGACAAGGTGCAACTCGCCGATTTTATACGGCGAATAGAAGACCGCTTTGGCAAATTGCCACAAGAGGCGCAACAACTTATTGAGATTGTTAAAATACGCTGGGTTGCAATGGATTATGGCATAGAACGGCTAACATTGAAAAATGAGCGAATGACTGCCTGCTTTGTTTCCAATGCGCAATCGCCCTATTATCAGTCAGATAACTTTGGCAAAGTGCTTCAATATGCTGCGGCGCATCCTCACCACACCCGCCTGCGCGAGCAAAACGGCAAACGCAGCATAGTGTTTTCAAACATAAAAACCGTGTATGAGGCAATGAAAACAATGGAAGACATTGCAGGGAACGTATAAAGCACGAAAGCACGTGTAGGGCAGGGGAATTCATTCTTTGTGTACTTTGTGGAATTTTTTTTGTGTACTTTGTGGTGAAAATAATTTAACCCACATTGCAGCCCGTTACGTCACATATTTCCTAAAATCAACGACATCCATTTTTTCAAATTCCGATTTGTGTACTACAAATTTTTGTTTGGAGTAGGAACGCGGTTTGTAGTGAAGATGGAAAATCCCAATCAAAAACCCTCTGTTTTTAACTGAAATTTAACAGTTCGAGGCGGAAATGCTGCAATGTGGGTTTAACAAAAAAATCTGCTGCATTTATTTTGCAACAGATTCTTCTTTTTAATTTTTTAACTTCTTTTTTCTACTTTTTGTCGCCGGTAAATTGAACAGCCATGCCAGGTATGTTAATATCCAAAACGGCTTTGCCTGCTTCGGTAATATTACCCGCAATGGTTACAGGCAAAACATTTTCGCCAACCGTAGCAGTTGTTTCACCATTAACGGCATAATCACTGCCCGATTTGGCAACTGTTGCCTCGCACTTAACATCAAGAGGCATTTGCGCAATTGTCTCATTGAGAGCCAAAACTACTTTGTTGTCGCCTGTGCGTGTTATAGTAATTGTAGCCGACTCAGCCAATACTGTCTCATCTGCTTTAATGGGACCAACATATTCGCCAACAATTTTTGAAGCATAATCTTCTTTAGGCTCTTCTTTTTTGCAACCTGCAAAAACTATTGCTGTACAGAGTATTACAGCCGAAAATTTAATCAAATTTTTCATTCTAATTAAAATTAATATTAAAATTTTTTAAAATTGGTTGCAAAGATACTGCATTTTTTTGAATTAAAACAATAAACGTGCAAATTTTTGTGAGCAACTTTATATATTGCCACTGTGGAGCAGTAAAAATAGGCTTAATACTTGCGAAAATGTGAAAATATTCAAAAAAAACTCTTACAAAGTTTTATCTCCTAAAAAAACTGCGATTTTTCAAATTTGAAACAGTGGACGAAATAAATCGTCTGTAATTTTCTTTGGGATATATGAGTTCATAACTTTTTGCCCGATGAAAAAATCTTTCCCATTTTATTTTCAGAACTTCCCCGAAGTTGAGTTTGGCATTTTTGGGTGGCAGCACGTAGTGGCTGAACATGTGCGCCAGAATTTTATCTTCAAATTCTTCATCGGTTTCAAATGGCGGCGTATCTTTTTTATCTATGTCCAAAAACCTGACAACAAGTGCGGTGATTGCGTTCGCCTGCTTGAGCAGCCCGACAGATTGCAGTGTTTTCAGGTAAAAGTCAATGTTTATTTTCTCAATATTTGTTTTCCAAAAGACTGCCATGTCTGTAATTAATCTGACAGAAAACGCTTCCCACGAAAAATGATGAATTGTGTGCCAGATGTAAAACAGCGCCTGAAAATCGACCGGAAAATCGCTCCATTTTTCAAAGTCTTTATCATTGGCAATAATTTTTTTCAGCGCCTTGTCGGAGGCTTTTATTTTCCACGAATCGTGGGTGTTAAGAAAAAATTTGTGATTCTCAATCAGCACTTTTTTATAGACAACGCATTTGTGCTTGTAAGAGTCGTAACTTTTGTGTGCGCCCTGCTCTGTAAGCAGTCTGTTTGCCTGTTTTAATTTCCCGAAGCAATAAATATCGAGGTCGCCAAACTGCCGATGCGCCGGCGTAGGGTAGCATTTTGCAAGCGTAAAGCCTTTGAATAGCAGCATTTTTATGTTGTTTGCAGCCAAAAGCGTTTCTATCTCCTGCGCAATTTCTGCTTTGCAGGCATACTGTTTTTCAATCTTGTCTACCTGCGCAGCCCACGCGAGCCGTAACATTCGCGGCGGTTTCAGCGAGTCGGGCAGCAGCATTGCCCCGTCAAAAGCCAGCGCAAAAACCTGATGCTGCGATGCGGTGCGCATCACTTTGTCCCACGTTTGCTCATCAATATTTTCAAAACGGGCCACATCTGACGACCTGTGCCACAGTGCAATGCGGAGCAGGGAGAATAATATTTCGAGGTATTTTGTCATTTTCTTTCACATGTTATTTCTAAAAATTTAATAAAAATAAAAATAAAATTAAAATTAAAAATTATCACGCAGCCAGAGTTCCAAAAATCTGTCATAAATGATATAGCCCTTTTCCGGTTTATAAACCAGTTCATTGTCTGTCAGTTTTTTCAATGCGCGACTTATGCTGCTCGCATTTTTCAGTTTATATTTTGAAATAAAATATCCGGAATTTATTTGCGGCACAACTTTTTCTTTTGCTATCGCCCGAAGTAAATTCACCTGTACATCAGAATATGCGTTCAGCAATTCCTGATATCCGCAGGTGTTTTCTGCGAGCAGTTGGCGTATTGCATCATACACAATTGCAGGTGTCTTTATGTTTTTTCGGTATTCGTACAGCCTGTTCAAAACGGCTTGGACGTACCACGTATGCCCCTCAAAAAGCGAATAAAGCGTTGAAAAACACTCTTCGGCGATTGAGAATTTATTCTTCTGAAAATGAGCATTTGCAAACTGAAAATACCTGTCTTTGTTCACCGTTCCGAGCGACATCATTTGTGTGCTTTGATAAAAAGGGCGTTTTGCCGAGAGAAATATTTCACTCATCATATCTTGCCTGCTCCCCGAAAAAATGAATTTCACATTGGGCAAAAACTGAATATACGCCCGCAACAGCGCTTCTGTCCCTTGCTCTTGATATTCAGCCACTTGCTGAAACTCGTCTATGGCAACATAGCAGCGTTTATCACTTTGTTTGAGGTAAGTAAAAATCTCTTGCAAACTTTGCGTGGCGGCTTCCGGTTCTATTTTTACGCTCAATTGGGGTGCGCCCAACAGGGCATCGTAAGTGAGCACAGGACGAAAACTCTTAAAAAGCACGGCAAATTTTTTCATCGTTTTTTCCACCCCGCCTTCTATCTTTCCGAGTACACTTTCGGCAAAAATTTTAACAAAGTCGTTCAAATTTTGTGTTGAGTAAATGTCGAAATATATGCACACAGAATTTTTGTTTTTTTCAGAAATTCTATAAAAAGCGTGGTGTATCAGCCCCGTTTTTCCGAACCTGCGGGGGCTTATCAGCGAAATATTTCTGTCGTTTTCCAGGGCTGAAATAATGTTTGCTGTTTCTGCCTCACGGTCGCAAAAATAATCGGGGCTGTAGTATCCCGCAATTAGAAACGGATTATATGGCTGATTTTTACTCATTTAACAGGTATGAAATTTTCGTGCAGCAAAGGTACGAAATTTTTCGCGGAATGCGAAACGCAACATGCGAAAAATTATTTTATATTTCGCTCTTTAATAAATTTAGCGGGATTACCGGCGCAAACGGCGTTTTCGGGCAGCGATTTAAGCGCCACCGAGCAGGCAGTTACAACCGTGTCTGTGCCTACTGTTACCTGTGGGGCAACAAACACGCCTGCGCCTATCCACGAGCCGTCTTGCAGCGTGATTTCGCCATTGCGATAGGGCATCGCCGGACTTTTATAGTCATGATTGCCGCCGCAGAGAAAAGCACGCTGGCTTATGCAAACATTATTTCCAATGGTCAGTTTTTCAAAGTTCAGCAGAAATACTTCCTCGCCAATCCACACATGGTCGCCTATTTCGAGTTTCCAGGGGAAATGAATATTCACACGCGGTTTGATACAAAGACCTCTGCCGACTTTTGCTCCGAAAAGCCGCAACAGTCGGGCTTTGAGCGCACTCGGATAGGGAAACGCCGTGAGGAAAAACAGCATTTTCACCGCATACCACGCCGACTCTTTCAATTTGCCTGCGCCGCGATGCAAATTGAGTTTCCCATCAAATTTATTTAATGTTACCTGACTTTTCATAATCAAAAAAAAATCAGGCAACTTGTTTCAGGCTGTTGAGTGCTTGCTCGCGCAGGAGAGGCAAGAAACAGTGTTTTTCCTCAGATAAAATTTTTCTCGCTTCCTTGTGTAATAAAATAAAAATTGTTATATTACGCGCGAGGCTGTGTGTGTGTGTGTGTGTGTGTGTGTGTGTGTGTGTTTAACATATTTTCTGATACTGACAAATTTTTATTCATATTTATTGTTAAAATATCAATATTATATTTTTCCTTCACAAAAGCAATAATTTTTTCTTTATTATTGCCGCAGGCGTGTTTGATTTCGTAAATTTTTACATCAACAAGCATTCTGTACCAAAGTCCCTGAAAAAAATCCCAAACAAACTGCTGTTTGCCTTTGAAGAGCCCGCCTTTGAAAACGTAGCGGTAAACGAAATAGCCGAAAGCCCGCCAAAACAGCGGCGAGCGGGCGTAGCGCAGTTTTTTGTTGCGTTTGGCAGTTGCCTCTGCGCCTATTTGTAGAGACGTAGCACGCTGCGTTTCTACGGGTTGCAACAGCCCCAGTTCCACATCGAGCAAATCCACTGCCTCGCGGATTGAGTAGCCGTTGTGCTTGTCAGTCCACCAGCCGAAAGTGTTGAGGTTGTGGTCGCGAAAAGTCTGCGCAAATACTACCGTTTTTCCTTCCAGCAGTTGAATATGCTCGTCCATCCAACGTTGCTCGCAAATTGCCTTTTTGTACTGAAAAATGCGCAGCAGTTCGAGCGGGTGTACCCACTTGCCGAAACAGTCCTGTTCGCGGTGCAAGATTACGCCCGTAATATCATCTTCCAACGTCGGCAGTTTTTCCTTGACTTCTTCAATCAATTGATCCGTCAGATATTCATCCGCATCAAGGCGCAACACCCATTTTGTTGTAATGGGCAGATTGTTCAATGCCCAGTTAAACTGTTTGGCATGATTATTTTCCCATTTGTTTTGAAAAACTTTTGCGCCGAGCGAGCGGGCAATTTCGCAAGTTTGGTCGGTAGAAAACGAATCGACAACGAAAATATCTTTAGCAATTGGCAGCACGTTTTCTATCGCGCGGCTGATGTGCAGTTGTTCGTTGTAAGTGAGGATAATGACTGAAAGATTCATTTCAATTAAGAATTAAAAGTTGTTTGTCCGTTAGGTTTTTTATATCATTCTAATTGCTTAAAAACACAACGCGCTCGGCGAATTTGAATTCAAACTCTTAAAAAAAAATCTAAAAATTGCTTTTTTGTTGTTGTACTGCGTTTTGAGAAATGTTCATTTGCGAATTAATATTGCAAAATATTTTCGGTTGCAAAGATAATGATTTATTCCTTGCAGGTAACGCTTTTTTTTGAAAAGTTGCTTTATCTCTCTCTCTTTAATGAACTTTAGCGGTTTTTTTGCCTTGCAATAACCATTTCGTTGCGTTTCGCTGTACGATGCCGTTATAAGTCGGTTCTTCGGGGTCGAGTGTTATTACCGTTTTAGGCGAGTGGTTTTTCAATTTTTCAAATGCCAACAGTTCGCGCCGTCGGGTAGTTTCTTCTCGCATTGTCAAACATACTTGGTAGTAATGCAAATAGCCCGCCGTATCCTTTGCTACAAAATCGATTTCGTGTTCAGCGTTTTTGCCAATCCAAACGCTGTTTCCTCGCCTGACGAGTTCAAAATAGACAACATTTTCGAGCGTATGTCCCACCCCGGCAGGTTGCTCGCGCCCCAACAAAACATTGCGAAAGCCGGTATCTACAATATATTCTTTGCCTTGCGTTTTGAGAATTTTCTTACCTTTCAAATCGAACCTGTTTGCATGATAAAACAAATAACTGTTATTTAATATTGATATATAGCGGTTTACTGTTTTGTCGTTGATATTGTCTTTTGTGTGAACGAAATAATTTGCAATGCTGTTTGCCGACACAGGACTGCCCACCGCATCGGACAGAAAGCGTGTCAGATTATCGAAAGCCACCTGATTGTAAATTTCATTTCGCGGTTTTATGTCCTTCTCTATAATGGTTGCATACAGATTTTTCAGATAATTTTCGTAGGCATCGTTGCTGATGTTGTACAACTCTAATGCTTGCGGAAATCCGCCAATTTGCAAATAATTTGTTAAATCTGTGTCCGCAGGTTTTTCAATTTGCTGATATTCAATGTATTCGGAAAACGAAAACGGATACATTTGTAGCGTGAAGGCTCTGCCTGTGAGGATTGTAGCCAACTCGCTCGAAAGCAGATAAGCATTGCTGCCGGTTACATACAAGTCTACATTTTTCAGAATATGCAGTCCGTCAAGCAACCGCTCAAAATTGTTGAGCAATTGGATTTCGTCCAGAAAAACATAGTTCATTCCGTCTGTAGCAAGCGAGTTTTTTATGTGGTAATAAAAATCGCGCCAATGCTCAAAATCCGTATTTTCAGGCTGTTCGAGCTTGTAGAACTGTATGTTTTGCGCAGTAACACCACTTGCAAGCAATTCTTCTGCAAACTGCTCAAGCAGGGTGGATTTTCCACAACGGCGAACTCCGACAACAACCTTAATCAGTTGTATATCTTTAAGTTGCCTCAATTTTTGCAAATATATTTCTCTTTTTATCACAAATTAAATTTCCGAAAACTTTTAAATTTCATACGCTTTTCGGAAATGCAAAATTACGAAAACTTTTTCAATTCACAATCTTTCCGGAATTTTGTTATTATCCTAAATATCAAGTTTCACTTGTTTGCAACACACTTTCCGATATGTTTCTCCTAAAATAATAATATTAACAGTTTAAATTTCAAATATCCTGATTAATCCGCAATGCGATTGCAGATTAGTCAGGATAAAAATAATAATATTATTTGAAACACTGTAGTGTAAATATTTTTTTTTGCAAAAAGATGTTTTTTATTTTCTAATAATACGATATTTGAGCCGGTGCAATCGCCTATTCTTCTTCTTTTTCCGTTTTTACAAAAACTTTTGTTTTAGATGCGCCTTCTATTGCTTTTACGGCGATTTCTTTAACGCCTGCTTCGGCGCGTGTAGCCTTGTCTGCATATTCTTTGAGCAGGGTTTGGAGTTCCTTTATTTTTTCTTCCAGCAATTTGACTGTCTGGTCTTTAAGGCGCAAGTCGGCATCGTTTTGGCTTTTCAGCAATTTTGCTTCAAAATTGTATTGAGTTTGCAGTTTGTCGGTGATTTCCGCTTCTTTTATGTTCAGGGCAGTCTCCATTTTTGCAGGAAATTCGGCGTTAGCCTTGCGTAATTCTTTCAATTCGCTTTCCCCGTTTTTCAGTTCCTGTTCGCGGGTTGCTATATCCTTTTCAAACTGAGTTTTCTTTTCTGCGAGTTCTTTTTCTACGCGCTGTTTCTTTTCATTATATTCGTCCTGCTCTTTTTGGCGCTTTATTTTCAGACTGTATTGATACTCGTCTTCTTCGCGTTTGCGCTTTTTGGCAAGGTCTTCCTGATATTCTTTTTCATCTGCTTTTTGACGTGCTTTTTCTATTTCCCACTGCTCTCTTTGAGTTGCTGTTTCGTGTTCAAAAGTTTCGCGTTTCTCTTTGTTTGCCAGCAACATAGCCGCCAGCGAGTCTGTTTGTGCCGAAAGCGAGTAAAGATCTTCGAGCGTTTTTTTCTCAATTTCAATGGCAGTGCGAATATCTTCCAGTTTTTTGAACTCGCTACTCATTTTCAACAGCATATCGTCAAGCGAAACGTTCAAATTTGTTTTAAGTTCGGTAATATTTTTCACAATGCCTTCGCCTGTTGTGTCCGATACTTTTGCGAGTTTTTCTTTTTTCACGTTCTCCTCCTGAACGGTCTTAGGCATATCACTTTTTGCCTGCTGCACATTTTTAAGCAATAGTTCGTATGCTTTCAAAATCTCGGCTTTGGTGTTTTTCTCTGTTACTTGTGTTTCCATAAAATGTTATTACATAGAGGTTTGAATTTTTTTTCAATTTTTGAACAAGGCTGTGTCGTTTTTTTCGGACACAGCCACTGCTCTTGTTTACCTTCTCAGAGGTTCGCATTTTGTACTTAGCCACACACGTTCTTCTTCCGAAAGGTTAAGAATAAGTTTTTCGTAAACAAATTCGTGGTAGGCATTCAACCATTCTATTTCTTTGCGCGTAAGCAGGTCGATATTTATCATCTGTTTATCAATAGGGAACAGTGTAAGTGTTTCAAATTTCAGAAATTGTCCGAATTCTGATTTGCCTGCTTCCTCTACTCTCACCAGATTTTCAGTGCGAATACCGTACTCACCTGCTCTGTATAGTCCCGGTTCGTTCGAGATTATCATTCCTGCCTGCAATACGGTTGGGTTTTCGTCCATTCTAATGTTCTGCGGACCTTCGTGTACACAGAGGAAATGCCCTACTCCATGTCCTGTTCCGTGCCCGTAGTTAATATGCTCGTCCCACATTGCTTTGCGTGCCAGTATGTCGAGTTGCGAGCCGCGCGTACCTGTGGGGAAAACGGCTGTTGCCAGCGCTATATGTCCTTTGAGCACAAGTGTAAAGTCGTTTTTCTGTTTCACCGCAGGCGCGCCAATAGCCACAGTGCGCGTAATGTCGGTTGTGCCTTCCAAATATTGCCCTCCCGAGTCGAGCAACAGAATATCCTTGGCGGTGATTTTAGAGTTCGTTTCGGGGGTCGCGCTGTAATGCACAATCGCGCCGTGAGCCGCGTAGCCCGAAATAGTGTCGAAACTTTCGCCTACAAAATTTTCCTGCTCGGCGCGGAAACTGTGCAGTTTGTTGCTAATACTTATTTCACTAAGTTCCTGTTTGCCAACATTTTCTTCGAGCCACTTGAAAAAGCGCACTAATGCTACGCCGTCTTTGAGCATTGCCGCACGTATGCCTGCTACTTCGATGTCGTTTTTCACTGCTTTGAGTCTGAAAACAGGCGACATCCCGTTGCGAATTGCACATTGCGCAGGTATTGACTTAAAAAGTTGCTCGTTAAGTTTATTCCCGTCAATAAAAACGGCTTTGTCTGTTGGCAGTTTTTGTAATTCGTAATAAATAGATGGATATGGCTTTACCTCAATATTTTGAGATTTCAGATATTCTGCGGTTTCGGGCGTTATTTTTTTGTCGTCAATAAAAAGAGTAGCCCTGTTTTGCTCCACTAAAGCGTATGCAATAGTTAAAGGGTTGAAATCCACGTCGTTGCCGCGAATATTGAAGAGCCATGCGAGGTCGTCCAGCGCCGAGACCACAAAAATGTCGGCATGCGCCTTGGCAAGTTCGCTGCGCACTGCGGTTAATTTGTCGGCTGTAGATTGTCCTGCATATTTTATGTCGTACACAAAACACTTGTTTTCAGGCAGTTGTGGTCGGTCTGTCCATATATCCGAAATTAAATCAATCGGAACGAGTTGCATATTGTTCAGTTCCAAATCAGCCTTCAATTTTTGGTAGGCATTGTGCGAAATCATTTTCGGATTTATGCCTACTTTTTCTCCTTTTTGCAAAGTCTCCGCGAGCCATTCAACGATGGCAGGCGTTTCGGGCAGTCCCTCTTTCATCAGTTCGTAGCCCGTTCCCTGCAATTGGGTTTCTGCCTGTAAAAAGTAGCGTGAGTCTGTCCACAGCGCTGCTTTTTGCAGTGCGATGACAGCCGTCCCTGCTGAGCCGTTGAAGCCCGAAATCCACACGCGCTCTTTCCAGTGGTCTGCAAAATATTCGCTTGCGTGCGGGTCGATATGCGGCACGATACATGCCGATATTTCATTGGCTTTAAACGTATTACGTAACAATTCCAATTTCTTAGTTGTGTTCATATTGTTTTTTGTTGTTTAATTTTAAATAAGAATTATAAATGGTTAATATTTTTTTAACTTTTTATTTGCCAAGTTGCAGGTTGGGCAAGCTCTGTTTTTTTGCAACTGTTTTATTACCAAATTCGGTAAAACAGTGCAAACCAACACCTTATCTTATATTTTTATATTTATAACAAAGTCGCATTGCTGCTTTGTTGAGAAAATTCCTTAAAATAAGGATTTGGGGTTTTGACCGTCTTTGTAATCTGCTGAGTTATAAAAACTTACCCGAAGATTGCAGCCCGCCATTGATAGTTAAATATTGCCCCGGTTTAAATGTAATGTTGAATTTTCCAATCTCTGAGCAATGCGACAATGCAAAATTAATAAAATTTTTTTATTCAAAAAAAAAATAACATTTTTTTTCACAAATTTTTAAAAAAAAAACCTGTCAAATCTTTTTTTGAGGCGTTGCTGACGCTATCTGAATGGAGTTGTCAGATTTTTGATTTTACATAATTTCCTTTTTTGTCCGCGAATTTACGCGAATTTACGCGAATTTACGCGAATTATTTTTTTTAGTTGTGGGAACTCCTAAAAACTGCTTATTTGTCGTTGGACTTCACTTTGAAATTAATTAGCAATTAGCAATTAGCAATTAGCAGATAGCAATTACGAATTGATATTTATCTAAACTCTAATAACCATACGCTTATCACTGCAAGCAGGTTTTGTTTTATTTAAAATAAAGCAGTAATTTTGCCCGCGAATTTATTTTTCACTTTCCGGTTATCAGTTAAACGAGTACCCGCATATTAGCCTGAAAACAGTGATAATTGACTGATATACAGTTGTTTAAGCAAAGATTTTTATTTTGCAGGATAAAACTCTTATATTCAATCAGTTAGGGCGATATTTGGGTATATATACGGATATTTATTAAAAAATATAAACAGATGAAGACACTTCAAAATATCATTAAAAACCTCAAGATAAAAGCGCTTACGGGCGATGCAGATGTAGAGATTTCAGGTGTGGAGTTCGACTCTCGCAAAATTAAGGACGGAAATATGTTTGTTGCCACGCGCGGACTTGCTGTAGATGGACACAGTTATATCCCAATGGCAATAGAAAAAGGCGCAAAAGCAATCGTTTGCGAAGAAGTTCCTGCATCATTGTCGGTCGTTAGTCAGCGGTTATCGGTTATAGTTGTTGAAAATTCGGCAGAAGCATTAGGCTTAATTGCCTGCCAATGGTATAATCAACCGTCTGAAAATCTTATACTTACCGGAGTTACCGGCACAAACGGAAAGACAACGACCGCCACTTTGCTTTACGAAATTTTCCGCAAACTTGGCTACAAGGCAGGATTGATTTCTACTGTTTGCAATTATATTGACAGCAAGCCTGTACCAACAAACTATACAACGCCCGACCCTCTGGAACTGAACGCCTTGCTCGCCGAAATGGTGGCAGCAGGTTGCCAATATGCGTTTATGGAGGTTAGTTCGCACTCTGTTGAGCAGCACAGAATAGCAGGATTGCACTTCAAAGGCGCGATTTTCACCAACCTCACACACGACCACATTGATTATCACCTCACTTTTGAGAACTATTTGAAAGCCAAAAAACGCTTCTTTGATGACCTGCCTGCCGATGCTTTCGCCCTTACAAATGCTGACGACCGCAACGGAATGGTGATGTTGCAGAACACCAAAGCCGCAAAATACACCTATTCATTGAGGACGGCAGCAAACTTCAAAACGAAAATTTTGGAACATGATTTTAACGGCATGCTACTGGAAATAAATGGTAAAGAGGTTCACGTGCAGTTTATAGGGCGTTTCAATGCCAGCAATCTTACGGACATTTACGGGGCTGCAACATTGCTGATTGGCAGGGACAAACTTCCTGTTAGCGACATCGAATTGTTGCAAATAATAAGCGCGCTTCATTCTGTATCAGGGCGTTTTGAAACCATTCGTGCGCCGCAAGGCTATACTGCTATTGTGGATTATGCGCATACGCCCGATGCCCTCCAAAATGTGATTTCTACAATTAATGATATTCTGCAAAACACAGGCGGCGATTTAATCACAGTTGTGGGGTGTGGCGGCGACCGCGACCGAAGCAAACGTCCTGTGATGGCACGCGAGGCGGTTGACGGCAGCGCCAAAGCGATACTCACCAGCGACAACCCGCGAAACGAAGACCCGCAGGAAATTCTGAACGACATGCTTGCAGGGCTTGACCGTGGGCAGAAGCAGCGTACGCTTGTCATTGCCGACAGGCGCGAGGCTATAAAAACGGCTTGCTCATTTGCCAAAAAGGGAGATGTTGTGCTGATTGCAGGAAAAGGGCACGAAGATTATCAGATTGTGAAAGGCGTGAAGCATCACTTTGATGACCGCGAAGAAGTGAAAACGATTATTAGTTATTAGAGTGTAGTTATTAGAGTGTAGTTATTAGAGTGTAGTTATTAGAGTGTAGTTATTAGAGTGTAGATATTAGATATTAGATATTAGAAAAAACTCTAAACTCTAAACTCTAAACTCTAAACTCTAATAACTAACCACTAACCACTAACAACGTTATTCCACATACAGAACTAATCCTTTCAGATATTCGCCTTCGGGGTGAAAAATGTTTATTGGGTGGTCTGCCGGCTGCGACATCAGGTGCAGGATACGCACATTACGTCCTGCTTCCACAGCCGCAGACATAACCGCGAGCCTGAACTGCTCTTTTGTAACCGCCTGCGAACAGGAAAAAGTGAACAGCAAGCCTCCGACAGCAATTTTTTCAAAAGCATTCCGATTAAGCCTCTGATAGCCTCTTAGCGCGTTGCTAATTGCATCGCGGTGTTTGGCAAAGGCGGGCGGGTCAAGAACGATTAAATCATACTTGTTTTCCGTATTCTTTAAATATTTAAAAGCATCTTCTGTGAACGATTTATGCCGCACATCTTGGGGGAAATTCTGCTCTATATTGATGTCAGTCAATTCTATTGCCTTTGCAGAACTGTCAACCGAATGGACGCTTTTTGCGCCTCCGCGCATTGCATAGACCGAGAATCCGCCCGTGTATGCAAACATGTTCAAAACGTGTTTTCCGTGCGCGTAGTGTTCTAATAGCGAGCGATTTTCACGCTGGTCAATAAAGAAGCCCGTTTTTTGTCCGTGCAGCCAGTCCACCTGAAACAGTAGCCCATTTTCCAGAGTGGTAAACTTATTATTGTGATTTCCAGCGAGATAGCCCTCTTCACGCTCAACAGGGGCTTTGCCGGGCAAGGTGTTTTCCGACTTGTAAAATACGTTTTTTATGTGTGGCACAATCTTCATAATCAGTTGCGCCAGCATTTGCCTTATAAGGTGCATTCCAACAGTGTGAGCCTGAATTACAGCCGTTTCGCCATACACATCTACCACAAGTCCGGGCAGGTTGTCCCCTTCGCCATACACAAGTCTGAAAGTGGTATTCGTTGCCGAAATCAAACCAATATTTAGCCGCAACCAACAGGCTTTTTCAAGTTTTTTGCGCCAGAAATGTTCGTCTATTATTTCATCTTCAAAGGTCAAAATTCTTACGGCAATACTTCCCGTTTGGCAATGTCCTATGCCGATAAAGTTTCCTTCTGCGTCAGCAACTCTGACGATGTCTCCTTCTTGGGCTTCGCCGTCGGCTCGGGCAACAGCCCCCGAAAAGACCCACGGATGCAAACGGCGCAAACTCTCGTCCCTGCGCGGTTTCAGAGTAAGTGTTGTATAAGGGTTCATTGCTCTATAGCGCTGGCTTTCAACAGCGAATTTACGAAATTCTCCGCATCGATTGTTGCCTTTTCGGTGTCAACGTCAAAACGTTCGGTCAGCGCAATAGCAATATCCTCGACTGTAAAATCTGTCCCCGCAAACTCGTTGAAGAGCCATTCGGCGGTGCGATTGAACGATACTACTTTGGTTAAATCAACGCCCTGTGTTCCCTGTATAATGAGAATATTTTCGCCTGCTATTTCCCTGATTTTAAGACCTTCTTTTATTTTCATTTCCAATAATATAAATTCGGTATTATTAATTTAGTGATAAGAATTTTTTTTTAAATATTTTCTATTAACATTAGTAGAAGAATTTGCATAATTTTTATCTGTTTATATTTTTTAATTATTTGATATTCAATATTTTACAAAATAATCATCTCCTTTTAATTAAAAATTTCTTAATTCATTCATTTCTTAATTTCTTAATTTCTACTAAGGTTAATCGAATTACAATAAGGGTTTTTATTATTTCTAATTATTAACTGTTAATTAATTAAATTCTATATCAAAATTAAAAATGCCTACAATTCAATAATATAAAATTTCCCGCAAAATTATACCAAATGTGCGAGTTTTCCAAATGCTTATGTCGAAAAAAAGGCTTCGTAAAAACAAATACGTTTTTTTTGCGCCCTTGCTTCTCTGGTTTTTAGGACCGGTTTTTCGCTCTTAGCAGGTATCGCGAAATCCTTCTTGTGTGCTGCGAGAGCAAAATTTCTTTGTCGGCAGTGGTTTCCTGCTCTATTTTGCGGTTTGTGCCGCGAATGGTTAGCAGTTGGAGATTATCATTGTAAGTAACTCTGTAATTGTTGGCAAGTTCGTCGAGCGCGGCCGGCAGGTATCGCGTGTTGTCAACACACACAGAGATACTTACGGCAGAACTTTGAATAAGCGACACTTTAATTCTGTGCTTTGTTAGCAGCCCGAACGCATGGGACAGGCTGTCTTCCAGCACAAAGGAAAAGTCGCGCGGGCGGATGCTTACAAGTGTCTGATTAGCACGCAGTATCAGCACGGGTATATCTATCGGTTTTTGTGTTTTGTCCTTAATAATTGACCCTTTTTGGTCGGGATTGGCAAATGGGCGTACAAAGAGAGGGATATTTTCGTTCTCAAGCGGCTTAATAGTTTTAGGGTGAATAATTTGCGCCCCGCTGTAAGCCAGTTCCACCGCGTCTGCATACGTGAGTTCGGGGATAAGAACAGTGTTTTTAAAAATTCGCGGGTCGGCGTTCAATATTCCGGGCACGTCTTTCCAAATGGTAACGCTTTTGGCGTTGAGCAAATTTGCGACTACGGCAGCCGTATAATCCGAGCCTTCGCGCCCCAGAGTTGTGGGAACGCCTTTGAGGTTTGCGCCTATAAAGCCTTGACCTATATATATCTTATGTTTCTGAAAATCGACAGCCTGACGAAGGTTCTTACGGCTCTCGTCAATATTGACATTTGCTTCGCGAAAATTACTGTCCGTAATTAGCAACTTTCGCATGTCCAGCCACTTGCTGTCTATGTTTTGGGTCTTTAAATAGGCGGCAACAATGGTTGTAGAAATAATTTCGCCGTATGAAACGAGATGGTCGTACCAGCGGTCGTAGTCATCGCCCACTCCGTCCATAATCAGTTCTTTTATTTCGGCAAAAATGGGGGACAGAATTTGAACAGTTTCGTTTTCCGTCTTGAAAAGCGCGTTGCAAATTTCTGCGTGAAACTGCTGAACAGCAGCAAGATGCGCCCATGCGTCCTCTTTTTCGGCACGCATAAAACAAGCAAGCGCCTGCTCCATTGCATTAGTAGTTTTGCCCATTGCCGAAACCACAATGAAGAGGTCATCGCGTACCTCCGAAACTATTGAGACAATATTTTTTATACCCTCAGCAGAGCGCACAGACGCGCCCCCAAACTTATAGACAATCATTTTTTCAATACACCTTTTTTCAGACTGCAAAATTAACAAAAAATCTTTTATTAATTAAAAATGAATAATTAAATGTCAAGTTTCACAACGTTGTGAATTTTAACATTTTATTCAACATTTAAACAAATCATCCATCGCCACTTCGCTTTGGATATTATTCCAATATTCGTTATGTTTCACGCCGTAAGTTGTGATTAAAGTGGTGTGAATTGCCTTGCGCGTTTTTGTTTTGTCAATGAAAGCGGCGCGTTTGTTTTGCAAAACTTGCGAATATGCTTTATCAATCGTAAATTCGCCGTCGTAATATTTTATTTCACAGATATTTACAACATTATCTCGGCGGTCTATCATCAAATCAATTTCGGCGGTATTGCTGCGCCAGTTGACAATATTGGTCGAAACAGCGGCAATACCCAGTTTCGTTTTTATCTGCTTAATGTGCGCGAGGCAGAGGTTCTCAAAAGCGTGTCCCGCCCAGTTTTTATACCGCCCGCTGTTGATTTGCGAAAGATAAAAATCGCCTTCCAAATGGTTGTTGTTTTTCATAAACGAATAATAAAACAGCACAAAGGGGTCGGTGAGACGAAAGATTTTCTCTTTCGCTTTTTTGCCGTAAGATGCCGCCGATTTGATAAAACCGCAGAGTTCCAATTCATTCAGCGTGGCAGTAAGTCCGCCGCCCTTGTTGCCTGTATGCCGTCCAATGTCGTCTCGCAGTTGTCCTTTCTTTTTATTCGACAGATAATCAACTACTTGCGTATATATTTGCGGGTGTTTGAAAAGCGAAGCGAACAGCAATTCAAACTCGTTTTGCAAAGGTGCATTTTCGCCAAAACACAGGAAATCAATGTTTTGCGCTACTGATTTTCCTTTTTCAAACAGATTTAGATAAAAGGGGATTCCTCCAAAGGCAAAATATGCTTCCGCAATGTCCTTTTTTTCGTAGTTCATTTTTTTTGCGGCAAAATATGCCTCACATTCACCCAGCGTAAAGGGCGCGATAAACATTCGGCGCGTAACGCGGTTGTAGAGTCCGCCCTTGTTTTTCAGCAACTTATTGGTCATCCACGAAGTTGCCGAGCCGCAGGCAATAAGCAGAATGTCGGGGCGCGAACTTGCCCACGAGTTCCAAAAAAACTCCAAAGCGGTCAGAAAATCAGATTTTGGCGTATCCAACCAAGGCATCTCATCAATAAAAATCACTTTTTTACCACGTTTGCGACTGTGTTCGAGCAAATGAATGAGTTGTCGGAACGCTTCCATCCACGTTTTGACCTGCGGATAAGGCAGCCCTGCATAAAAATTAAGCGACACATTGAAATTTTCCAACTGCGCCTGTTTTTCGGCATTTGCCAAGCCCGTAACATAAAACGTAAATTTCTCTGCAAAAAATTCTTTTATAAGAAATGTTTTTCCAACCCTTCGCCTGCCATAGACAGCCACAAATTCGGGCTGCTCTATTTCGTAAAAGTGCTGAAAATCAGATTTTTCCTTATTTCTACCAATGATATTCATACAAAATAAATTTTGTGCAAAGATACAATTTTTTTTAGATTTAGCAAGTTATCGCGAGTAATAACTTGCTAAATGTGTGTTTTTTTTAATAGATTTAGCAAGTTATCGCGAGTAATAACTTGCTAAATGTAGTGTTTTTTTTTAATAATTCATCGAAATTTACAAATTTATAGCGAGTAATTTTTTTTGTACTAAAAAATGTACTGCAAAATCAGCAAATTTTTCCGATATTGTTCAATACGTTGTGCATTTTTTTTTCGTAAAAATATCCTGTTCTGTGGTTCTTTTTTGCCACATAAAACCGCATTGCTTCTATTTGGATAGAAAAATACGTGGATTAAGTTCTATTTCCGGTAGAGATATTTTAATGGCTGTTTTTCAAAACATTGCTGATTGCATAAAGCGGATAAATTTTAACGTTCCGAAACTGTCCGAAATTTTCGAGCGAAGTGCGGATGCCGTATTTGCTGTTTTTGGCTTTCATAAAACCATACAAACTTTGCATCGACCCTTTTGTATTTGACTTAACTTCCACAGGAATAATGTCGTCGCCCTGTTGAATAATATAATCAACTTCGGCTTCACTGCCGTATTTTTCGCGTTGCCAGCAGTACAGTTCGGTTGTAATATTGTTTTGTCCTGCTTTTTTCATCTCAATTCCAGCATACATTTCTGCTAATGCACCTCTGTTTATTTGCCACAGACGATTATTATTCAATACATTACTTAAATCCAACTTCAGAAAACGCTGATATATTCCGGTATCGAACAACATATATTTTCGGTATTTTATGTTCTGTTCGGCAGCAAGCGGTAACCCATTCGCCGCAGTATGTGTAACGGGATAAACAAGTCCTGCAAGTTCGAGTAATTCTACACTTTCTTTTATTTGCTGCAAATTAGTATTTTGAGCGGCAGCAGAGTAAGTGAATTTTGTTCCGGTTTGCTGAATAATTGACGAAAAGACCTCACGCAATCGTGTAGTAGGAACTCGCTGTTTATATTTGGCAAAATCAGCATAAAGCGTTTCGGTCAAATCATCTAAAATATACTGAGATTTGAGTAGCGAACAGCCATTGATATATGCTGCAAGCGCTTCCGGCATTCCTCCAATAAGCAAATGAGTAACGAAAAACTCTTTGCAGCGTTGATGCAGCGTGTCGGAAATCGGCTTTTCAGGGGTAGTTTCATTCAAGCGATTGGCAAGCATTTCGGCGCCCGCAGCACGCAAAAATTCATCAAAAGAAAAGGGGTACATAAACACAGAGCGAATACGTCCCACACCAAACGAAGGTATCTGCTGCAAAGCAAATTCGAGCAATGAACCGGCTGCAATAACGTGTAATGAAGGCATTTCTTCATAGAAAAAGCGCAACGAAGAAATGGCGGGAATACAAGACTGAATTTCGTCAAAAAACAAAAGAGTTCTGCCAGCCTCAATTGGTATTTGGTACATTAGCGACAGTTCATCGCATAGTGTTTCAGGCGACGACACACGCTCAAACACTTCCTTTGCTTTTTCGCTTTCGCGTTTCTCAAAATTTATTTCCAAAAAAAACTCAAACTGTTTGCCCAAATTGCGCACAGACGATGACTTGCCCACTTGTCTTGCTCCACGCAACAAAAGAGGTTTTCGGTTATCTTTTTTCCATTGTAAAAGATAATTGTCAATATGCCTGTTTAAATACATACAAATTAATCTGTTTTTGATATATATGTGTTTTTTTTGACAGCGCAAAGATAATGTTTTTTTATAAATTTGACATCATAAATACAAATAAAATGTATTTTTTTGACAGCGCAAAACGACTGAATTTATTAAAAATAAAAATTCATCAGTACAAAAATCCGAACAGCCAAAGCGCACACTATCCGCAAAATTCGTTTAGACAATGCTACCTGTTGGTATTCATCGTTTTTTTCGATACAGTGCAATCTTATTGTGCGTTTTTTATCTCCCTCTTTTTTATAAACTTCGCAGGGTTGCCACCGACAACAGTCCAAGGCTCAACATCTCTGAAAACGCACATAACTCACAAGCAATGCGCTGCATACAACGGCACCGATTTGATATTATTCTCAAAACCAAAATTTTTACCGGAAATTCTGATTGCATACTGTGGTTTATATTTTTGTATATAGACAGCTAAACTTTTAGCTTGCACATTTTCCGCTGATTTTACCTCGCAAGGAACTATACCTTGTTCTTGAGAAAGCAAAAAATCCACTTCGGCTTCATTGCCCGAATTCCAATAATAAAGTT
This sequence comes from Prevotellaceae bacterium, assembly GCA_031271005.1. Classification (GTDB taxonomy): domain Bacteria; phylum Bacteroidota; class Bacteroidia; order Bacteroidales; family Paludibacteraceae; genus WRGS01. Next base: position 38,382 of record JAISWT010000133.1, read on the forward strand.
TCTGATTATGAGTTGCCAAAGTCTGATCCACAAAGTTTTCAGTTAATGCCCCAATGTAGATAAAGTTCCTGTTTTGAGTAACATCGAACTGCGTAACATTTGCCAAATGAACCAGCAAACCGACATCGGACAAATAAAGTTTGAAACTTTTATTGTTTTTGTCGGAGTTTAATGGGCGCACAGGGTCTGAAATCAACGGACAATGCAGCAGCAATCCTGCTTGGAGCAACCATTCAATCGCTGTTTCGTATTTTTGTTTGTTGCCCTTTTCTTCCACAAGTTTGTAGCGAAATTTTGTTTGCTCCTGCGCAAGTTGCTCTTTTATAGAATGATAAACGTTCAAAATTTTTATTGAATTAACATTTTCGGAGTACTTTGCCATATCTGCCGTGTAGCCGGTAATAATATCGGCTTTAATGCTTGATATTTTGTCGGAAAATTTGTTGCCATATTCAATATATTCTCTAACGACAGCGGGCATTCCGCCAAGGAACAAAAAAGTGCGATAAAGCGACATTGCTTTTTCGTGCAAAGCAGTTATCAAGGGTGTGTTTTCAACGAATGATTTTTGTATTTTTTCACTCAGTCGTTGTTCTTCAACCGAGAGTAAAAATTCTTCAAAATCAATAGGATACATATATTCTATCTGCACTTTTCCAACAGGAAATGCCGTCTTCATTCGGTTTATTTTTATGCCCAAAAGCGACCCTGCACAGATAATATTGTAGTGAATTTTCGATTCGGCAAAAAACTTTAATGCCGTTATTGCACGCTCACATTCTTGTATTTCGTCAAAAAAATAATAGTTGTTGCCGGATTGATGGTGGTACGAAAAAACGCCTCAATATTTTCTATAATATCGGCAGGATTCAATGAGTTTTCAAAAAACGATTGAAAAATCTCGTTTTGCATAAAATTCATTTCTATTTTATGCTCAAAATTCTTTTCGCAAAAATCGTTGATAATAAATGATTTTCCTGTCTGTCTGGCACCAACAAGCATCAATGGCAAGGCATTTTTATTTTCCTTCCATTGCAAAAATTTCTCTATTATTTTTCTTTTCAAAAATACCATTTTTTATTTACAACGCAATAAAAGTCGTATTTGTTTTATTTATCGGATTGAATATATTGTATGTATTTTATTGTTTTGAATTACAAAGATAATAATTATTTCTTAAAAGTTATACTTTTTTTTATCTTCCTCTTTTTTATAAACTTTGCGGGGTTGCCACCGACAACAGTCCACGGCTCAACGTCTCTGAAAAGGCACATATAGGCAGCATAATATGTCAATTCGACTGCTATTGTTTCAATTTATTTATCAAACAGTCGATTACAATAACTTCCTGACTGTCATTTATCATAATGTTCTGGTCTTTGAGGTCGTCAATACGATAGTTTTTGTATATAAATGCGCCTTTATCTCTGACACATCCTTTTGCCAGCATATACGGTACAACTAACTGTTCAAATAAGCGCTCAAACAATTCGGAACTTTTGCTTGAATTATTTTGCACCTTTTCTGCGCAATATTCAAACAATGTTTGATATTCTCCAAAGTAATCCTGGTCGCGAACCATACGAAAAACTTCGCCTTCACGCCATGGATTTTCAACATAACCGATTATGGTATAGGATGTTTCTGGAAATAATTCATTGTGAATATTGGTTGATTCTTCCAAATCAAACATTTCGTCCCAAGGAAGAGTAAGTTTGCGAAGTATCTTGCTATTCTCTTTATTGAGATAGCAATCGCTCTCGCTACCGCTAAAAACATATTGATATTGTGTTTCGGGAACGGCATCACTTATGGTTTTAAAGAACTTCATCTCTGTGTGCAAGCAATTCGTGGTATCTTTTTTTACGCAATAATGCTTTTGAGAATATATCAGCGTTACTCATAGACAACTGCTTTGCACCCATTGCTGTCATTCTTATTTCAAAAGAGTTTCGGGCTAATACATTTGCCCGTTCTGCATATTTGCTTGGAATGTACATAATCTTGTAAAATTATTTTTCTGCAAAATTACAAATAATTTAATTTATATTATAAATTTTTTATTTCCCTCTTTTTTATAAACTTTGCCGGGTTGCCGCCGACTACCGTCCAAGGTTCTACGTCTTTAAAAACTGCTGCACACGCACCGACTACTGCGCCTTCGCCAATGGTAACGCCGGGCATAATAAACGCTCGTGCGCCAATAAAAGCATTTGCACCAACTGTTATGGAAATGGTAATCAGGTTCATTGTTTCGCTATCAAAAGCGTGTGTGCCTGTACAAAGATACGTCTCCTGCGCAACCGTAGCGTATTCGCCAATTTCGATTTTTCCCAACGTATAGGCATTTGTCCGGTCGCCAAGACAGGACTTGTGGCGCATTGTCAAGTTCCACGGAATGTGTATTCTTGCCCGCTGGTGTACAAAGGGCTTTCCGTAAATTTTTGCACCAAATAATTTTAAAATAAACAAACGCCAGCGATTGGCAGGTTTCGGTGTCCAAGCGCAGAATAAAGCCCAAGTGTAGTCCCACAAAAGCATTTTTATCCTTTGACTAACTGTCCAAGGGCTTGCGTGAGAATGTTTTTGATTGTGAATTGTTTTGTCCATTTACAATTAATAGAAAAGGGGACTTCTAAAATTTGATTTTTTCATTATGATTTTTTAACAGAGCCGAAGTCCAATAAACTCTGTCAAAAAATAGGTTTTTTTAAGAGATAACCTGCAACTCTTAATAAACGAGTAAAATTGCTGCCGTTCATAATTATTTATTTTTTAATAGTTTATAAAAATCTTCCAAATATGTTTTTGCAATGTTTTGATTTGAAAATTGTTGTGCCGTTTGATTGGCTTTAATGCCAAGTTGCTTTCGCAAGTCCTGATTTTCAACAAGTTGACAGAGTGCTGTTTTCAGATTTTCAATTGTATTTTCCCGATGATTAAATACGAGCGCATTTTCGCCGTCTTTTGCAAAATCCTGAAAACATTCCAGAGCCGAAACAACCGTAGCCCGTCCTGCCGCCATTGCTTCAAGCGGGGCAACTCCAAAAGTTTCGCCCTGTTCGGCAATCGAAGGGTAACAAAATATATTGCATTGGACTATTTCATTCCATAAATCATTGGGCGAATAAATCGGCGGTACAAATTCTATTTCCTGTCGGGTTAAACTTTTCAAATAATCAATATATTTTGTGCCACCGCCGCCTTTTTCTATGGAAGTTGCTCCCACCAACCGTAAAATTATTTTTTGCTTTGTGTTTTCGCTGACAATTTGTTCGTATGCCTGAACTAAAATATCAAGCCCTTTTTCGGGGTGTATTCTGCCCGCATACATTATAATGATACTGTCTGCCTGTTTTTCGTCAATATATTGAAAAACAGCGGTATCGACAGGATTTGAAATTATTTTCGCCTGATTTTTCCGTTGTGGCGTTTGCCGTATCAATTCATTATAGACGGCTGCTGAAACGCAGGATAGCCTGTCGATATGTTTAAAATATTTAAACTGCCCTTTCGGGAAACGGGCAACATTATAAATGGAAACTTTCATTTTCCACCGAAAAAACAGACTTAAAATCGGCGAAAAAACGGTATTAAAAACCACAATGTCTGTTTTTCTTAAACAAAGTAATGCTTTTAACGAATAAATAAAATCCAATGACAGGTTTATTATTCTGCTTTTTTTCCACTGATAGCCGTGTAAAAATTTAATTTTAAGCCCGTTATCATTTCTTGTTTTGGATTTAATTCCGTCAGGTTTTTTGGCAATAAACTCCACATCATGTCCTTCTACGACAAATTCTTTGGCAACATTATACCATCTTTTTTCTATCGCACCAATAGCGTGAGGAGGGATACAGCCGAAAGGGCTTGTGAGAATGGTTATTTTCATATACTATTTTATTTTTTAATTTTCCAGTAGCCATATTTTGTGCTGCCTTCACGGACAAGTTTGCCCTCGTTTTTGAGTTTTTCTATATGTCGTTCAATAGTTTTAGTGGCAACGTTTATCTTTTCGGACATTTCAACATAAGTTATCGCCGAGTTCTCTTTTATAAGGGTCAATATCTCTTTACCGACATCTTTACCGACATCTTTACCGACATCTTTACCGACATCTTTAATTTTAGTAACAACTACCTTAAAACCGTGTTGTTGCAGGGAAAAATCCACTTTTACACCACCGTGTTTGCTACATTCGTTAATTATGCGCTGTATGCCCGAACCGTATTTTTCTATTGCTCCCGTTTCCTTGAACATTATGTTTATCAAGGTATTGCGTGGTTTTGGCGAATAATTGTCTGACAGTAACTGTTCTATTGTTAGCCCTCCGAAAAGTGTACCGGGGTTGAAAAATTCTATTCTGTCGTCAAAAATTTTTATTATAGAATCGCCGCTGTCGCGATAGTCGCGGTGTACAATCATATTGAGTACAATTTCACGAATGGCTTCTTCGGGATAGTCGAAACGCTCCTCGCGCTGCACATTTCCGGTTATAATGTACTCGGTCATAAAATGCTTGCGCAGAAAAGCCATTACCTCGTCCACTTCGGTAAAAAGGTCGGTAGAAATGGTTACGGAATCAATGATTTTTGTCGGGCTTTTGAACCTGCCTGCCTGAATACCCGTCAAAGGCGAAAAATCTTCCACAAACAAAAGGTATGCAGCGTTGGTAATGCGCCCTTCGCGCATCAATTTATATTTTTGAAGTAAATGCAAGGGGGCTTCCTGTGCGTTTCCCTGCAAGCGTTGTTCAATGAAACGGTTAATTTTATTGAGCGAAATATTGTCGAGCGTATGCTGGCTGTCAATATAATAATCCCAACTCAAATTGAATGTTTTCAGGTATAAATCCGAAATTTCGGTAAGCGACATTTGGTGATTTGAATTCTCAACACGCTTAAAATATTTACCTTTAAAAGCAAGCGGTTTTATCGGATATTCAATAATTTTCAGCGTTACAATCGTTTTTCCGTCAACATCTATCGTTTTAGCATCGGGAATAAGTTGCGTTGCGGTTTTGTTTTTGATTTCGTTGAGCCACGTTTGCAAAGTTTCTTTTCCGACACTCACGCCGACTACTTTTCCATCGTCATTCACACCCACATACACCATTCCGCCTTCGGTATTGGCAAAAGCACAAAGCGTTTCAATTACCTCATCGTTGAACGAGGTTTTGAACTCAACCGAAATGCCTTCGCCGCGTTGTAATATGTCGGATATATGAGGATTCATTGTTTCGCTATGCGCTTGTTATTGCTTATATTTTGTGTTTGTTCGGTCAATTTTTGGTTTTGTGATATTTTCCAGTAGCCGCCTTTGTCCGCGCCTACTCTTTCGAGTATGCCGCGGGATTTGAGTTTGGCGATATTTGCTTTAATCTTACTTTCCGCAATACCAACTATCTCCGATAATTCCTTTATAGAAATAGTAGAGTTAACTTTTATGTTTTCAATGATTTTTTGTTGATTTACAGACAACTTTTCTGTCCCCTTTTCTGTCCCCTTTTCTGTCCCCTTTTCTGTCCCCTTTTCTGTCCCCTTTTCAACATTTTCTGGGACATTTTCAATATTTTCATTTTTATCAGTTCTTTCGCTATACAATATCACTTGAAAACCATTAAAAACTTCGTTAAAATAGGGTTTTATAACGCCATAATCGCGGCATATCTCTCTTACACGCATAATGCCTGAACCGTAGCGTTCTATTGTCCCTATTTCTTTAAATGCTTTGGCTATCAGTTTGTTACGAGATTTAGAGGTATAATTTCCCGAAAGTAAATCTTCCACCGTCAAGCCGCCATAAAGTTTTCCGGGGTTAAAAAACTCAATGCGGTTATCGTAAATCTTGATAATGCTCGCCGAAGAGTCGCGATAGTCGCGGTGGACAATCATATTTATTACAATTTCTCTGATTGCATCAAGCGGATAATCAAAACGCTCAATGCGTTGCGGCTCGCCGGTAATAATGTATTCAACTTGCAAATGCTTTTTTATGAACGCAATCGTATTTTCAACTTCGGAAATCAGGTCTGTATTGAGCGAAATGCTGTCGATTATCATTGTCGGACTTTTGAAGCGCCCAATTTGTATATCGCTTATCGGACAATACTCATTTACAAACAACAAATAAGAAGCAAAAGTTATTTTGCCATCTCTAAACAGTTCGAGTTTATTAAGTATTTCTGTATCAGTAAGATTTATTTGATTAAAAAATTCTTTTTCACGAATTTTGTTAGCAAATTTTGCAATTTTTTGTTCCGACAAGTCATTTAGCGTATGGTTTGGGTCAATATAAAAGTCCCAACTCGAATTTACGGTTCGCAAATGTTCGTTAGAAATTTCATCAACACTCATTAAATGATTTGAGTTTTTTATGCGTTTATAAAATCTGCCTTTGTAGGCAATTGGCTTGACGGGGTTTTCCGAAATACAAAAAACGACCACATTTTTATGCTCAATTTCAAGTACTTCTACATTCGGAACAATCTGATTTTGGGTTTTGTTTTTGATTTCATTTACCCATTTTTGTACACTTTCCTGCCCGACTGTAACATCTGCTACTTTTCCGTCATCATTCACACCAACATACACTATTCCGCCTTCGGTATTGGCAAAAGCGCAGAGCGTTTCAATTACCTCATCGTTGAACGAGGTTTTGAACTCAACCGAAATGCCTTCGCCGCGTTGTAATATGTCGGGTATGTTGGTATTCATTGTTTCGTTATGCGCTTGTTATTGCTTCTATTTTGTGTTTGTTCGGTCAATTTTGGTTTTGTGATATTTTCCGGTAGCCGCCTTTGTCTGCGCCTACTCTTTCGAGCAAGTGGCGGATTAGTTACTATTTTTGCGTATTTATATTTTTTAATTCTTTTCCTTTTTCTGTCAGTCGATATTTTTGCAAGCGGCTGTTGGGTTTGTCGGGTGCAGTCATTTCTATTAAACCTGCTTTGAGGGCGGGTTGAATGTAATTTACGAAAACTTTATGCCTTTGCTTTTGATTTAATAATGTCTGTATCTCTTTTGTTGTCAAATAGGCATCTGTCATTACAGATAACAACTTTCCGACTTGTACCCCGACTTGTACCCCAACTTGTACCCCAACTGTATCACTTGTCATACCACCTGTTGTATCGCCCGATTTTTGTTTTGTGTACGAAAGCGTAACCATTAAACCACCGCCAATTTCCTGAAAATCAATTTTCATTGTCGGATACGATGCCAATGCCTGACGAATCCGCAAAAAACCGCTTCCGTATTTTTCGATGTCGCCTGTCAGATAAAACGCTTCTGCAAGCAGTTTATTGCGGGCGTAAGCAGGGTACGAATCCGTTTTCAGGTCTTCCACTGTGAGGTCGTTGTGCAATTTTCCCGGATTAAAAAAAGTGATGTAATTGTCAAAAATTTTGATTTGAATATCAGCCGAACTCAAATAATCGCGGTGAATTACGGCATTTAAAATCAGTTCGCGTAGCGCTTCGAGCGGATATTCCGGAATCTCGGTTCGTTGCGTAGTTTGTCCCGTGATTTCGTAAGCAAATTTTATCTGCGCAATAAAATAACGCATTGTTTGCTCAACCGCCTCAAACAGCGGCAAGCGAAAAATTCGGTCGTCGATAATTCTGTCTGGACTTTTCAAGCGCCCAATATGCAGATTGTAGGTAATATCTTCTTTTGAAAAAAGCAACAAAGCCGCGTTTGTAATTTTACCGTTGTTGATAAGTTTCAATTTTTTCAAATCATCTTCGAGTATTCCGGACAGGTGAAAACGTCCAATTTGATTAACCTTGTCTATAAATTTTTGCACTTTTTGCCAGTCGAGGTCATCGTGCGTGGTGTTGGCTGCCGGATATGAATCCCACGAAACCTGCAACGACTGCATACTCAAATCTGCAATTTCGACAGGCGAAAGTTGATGATTTGAATTTTTTACACGCTTAAAATATCGCCCGCGACACGCGATTGGCTTAACAGGAAATTCCGGAACGGAAAACTCGACAATATCAATCCCTTTATAATCAACAATTTCGGTATTGGCAATAATAGCAGGTTGTGTTTTGTTTTTAATTTCGTTGAGCCACGTTTGCAAAGTTTCTTTTCCGACACTCACGCCGACTACTTTTCCGTCGTCATTCACACCCACATACACCGTTCCGCCTTCGGTATTGGCAAAAGCGCAGAGCGTTTCAATTACCTCATCGTTGAACGAGGTTTTGAACTCAACCGAAATGCCTTCGCCGCGTTGTAATATGTCGGGTATGTTGATATTCATTGTTTCGCTATGCGCTTGTTATTGCTTATATTTTGTGTTTATTCGGTCAATTTTGGTTTTGGGATATTTTCCGGTAGCCGCCTTTGTCTGCGCCTACTCTTTCGAGCAAGCCATTCTCTTTTAGCAATTTTATATTTTTCTCAATGGTTTTTATAGATAAACCTATCGTCTCGGCTAACTCATTTTGCGTAATAGAAGAATTATTTGCAATTAGTTCTATAATTTTCACCCTACTTTTTTGGTCTTTTTGCAGGTCTTTCCCATCCACATTCATAAATTTGTCAATCTCTGCTGCATTTTCGTTTCTATCTAAAAACATTGTAAAAGCGTTGTTTTCTGTTGTGAAATGCGGTGCAGCGATATTCGCTTCTTTCAAATAATCTACAATATTCAAAATGCCGCGCCCCCAAGTTTCCACATATCCGGCGTGGAAAAATGTTTTGGCAATCAATCGGTTGCGAGGAAAAGACGAATGTTCGCGCAGTAAATTTTCGGTTGTAAGTTGCGCAGGCAAGGCGCCGTAATTCCACAGTGAAATGCTTTTATCGTAAATCCGCATAAAAATTGCCGAAGTATTTGCGTAATCGCGGTGCATAATGGCGTTGGGAATTGCCTCTCGCATTGCTTTTTCGGGAATTTCTAATTGTTCAATAGTTTTGAGATATTCATCTCGCCACGATTCTTTATATTCTACGGTTTGCGATTCCATTTGTTGTTTGTTTTGTAAAATATTACATCGGCACAAAAGTACAAAATTTTTCTTAAAAAACATCGTTTGTAAAGCGCGTCTTTACCACAGGGAACTCCTAAAAATTAGATTATTTTAGGCGGACAAGTTTTCAAAAGCGCAGTTTACTGATGTAAATGAGCATTTTGAAAATGAAGTCCAACGACAAATAAGCAGTTTTTAGGAGTTCCCCGCAGTTTATTTTACGGCTTCCAACAAATTTCCCGCCGCTTTTTCAATGGAAAAATACTTTTGAAATGCGCGGAAAGCATTTTCGCGCATTTTGTTTTTCTAAATGTTTTTTATGCTTCAATAAAGCATTCCAAACAGCCAAAGCGGAATTTTGTTTTTGTGTCCTATTTCAATATCATCGGCAACCACAAAACTGTTTGGAATGTCTTTTATTTGGTCGAAGGTTTTCCCTTTTCCGCCAACTTCAAAAGTGTATTTATCAACAATAAAATCGCCTTGCGGCGCAAGCGTCACGTTTGCGATGGCATTCAGTTGGTTTACAAAAAATGTTTCTCTCGCACTGCCAACGTTGGCATTTTCGCCGAACACATAAGCCAGATTGGTGTTATTGAGCAATACTTTATCGGGTTTGGTCAAATCGCCAATGGTTTTGTTTTTGTACGAAATCAGGTTTAATAATTTTGCATTGGCTAAAAACGACAGATATTTAACAGTGTTATTTCTATTGGTGTTTATTGCAGCGCTTAAATCTGTAATTTTTGGAGTGTAAGGAACCAATGCCGAAAGAATTGCCAACAGTTTTTTTATTTTGTGCCGCGATTCAAATTCAATATTTTCAATAGAAGGAATATCAACATCAATCACGTTGTTGATTGCTTCTTGCAGTTTTATTTCATATTTTTTCAATCCTTCTTTATAGAAAAAATAATAGCCGTTTTTGAGATATTTTTTGAAAAGAGGCATTATTTTGATATTTTCAGTAATTTGAAAAGCAATATTTTGGTGATTTTCAACAATTTCATTTAAAGAAAGCGCCGGAAATTCTCCGATTTTTTCAAACTGTAAAAATTCTCTAAACGACAGCCCTTCCAAAGTTTCATAAACCACCCTTCTTGAAAGGTCAGCCGTTGATTTATAAATCTGCAAAAGCGAAGAACCCGTAAAAACCACTTTCAATTTTTGAAAACTGTCGTAAATATTTTTTATTTCTGTTGCCCAATTAGGATAATGGTGAATTTCGTCCAAAAACAGGTGCGTTCCGCCATTCATATAAAACTCGTCTGCCAACTCAAAAATGCTGTGATTGGCAAACCAAGCGTTGTCCAAACTTGCAAAAAGCGCCTGATTTTTATCTGCAAATGTAGTTTTTATATGTTGAAGCAACATTGTGGTTTTTCCAACGCCCTTTGCCCCAATAATGGCTATACAACGCTCATTCCAATCAATATTCGGATATAGATAACGAAACGTTTGCGAATCTGTTTCCTGCAACAATCTCAGATAAATTTTTACTAAACTTTCCATATAAAATATTTTTTGCAAAGATACAAAATGTTTTTTATAAATAGCAAAAATTTACAAAAAATGTTTCTTATAAATAGCAAAAACATGAGTTAAAATTTCAAGCAGCAAAAATTGCATCAATCAATTTTTTCGCCGCGTTTTCTATTGAAAAACATTTCTCAAAAGCGCGGAAAGCGTTTTCTCCCATTGTAGCCTTTGTTTCGGGGTGCAAAGATAGGAATTTTTTTAACTGTTCAAAAACTTCGTTTTCGGTATCGTTGCAGACCAAACCGCCATTTTCGCCTGCAATTTCGCGCCAGATGTTTATTTTATCTGTTATTAAAACAGGCTTTCGGCAAGCCATCGCTTCTACTATGGCAATTCCAAAATTTTCCTGATGCGAAGGCAAAACAAAACATTCGCAATTGTAAAACGCGCCCCATTTGCTGTCGCCAGAGAGCATTCCGGCAAAAATTATATTTTGATTATTTTCGGCTAAATTTTGCATTTCTTTGGCGTAATCGCTCTCCAACGGTCCGGCAATAATCAGTTGCGGCAATTCTGTAGAGACGTGGCATACCGCGTCTTTACCAATGTTATTATACGCTTTTATCAGCAAATCCACACCTTTTTTTTCGTGAATACGGCTGAGAAAAAGAATAAACGGTTTGCCGTTCCACTGCGGAACTTTTTCGGCAAAGGCGGCAGTCATCGTTTCGGTGTATGCAGGCGGGGACTGTACACCGTAAGAAATGTTGATTTCGCGTTTTGGATGGTAATTGCCGAAGGTTGTCCGCGCCAAAAGCATTTCCTCCTCGCAGGTAAAAAGTATGCCGTCAGCCGAATTGATAACGTTATTTTCAATTAGCCGCCAATAAATTTCATTTCTTGGCGCCTTTAATTTCCGTTCTTTTGCCCGCTGAAAATAGGGGTCTAACATTCCGTGCGGCATTACAAAAAGTTTGGGAAACGCCGTGTGCGTTTTTTTGTACTTTTTCCATGCTCTTACCGCTGCGTAACTGTGATAAAGCCACAAACCGTGAACGATTACAACATCGTAATTGCCAAGATTTTCAAGCAGCCATGGCACAAGTTTTGGGTTGCAAGCCCACACAGTTTTTGCCTTACCGAGCGCAACAACCTTAAAGTCGTAGTCGTTCAGATAGGGCGCGTCGGGGCTGTCAAAACTGACAACATCATTCAATCCCAAATGCGACACCCCAAAAATAATATCGCGCACGGCAGCGCACACGCCGCCTGTTTTGGGGTTCATTGAGGTTATGAGGTGAAGGAGTTTCATAAATAATTTTTTATCTTCCGCCGACAAGTATTGCATAAAACTTCGGCAAGTATTTTTTCAAAATTGTTGCTATAACAACTGCTGCAATCATAAAAATAAATGGCGAAACAAGATATGATACAAGATAACCCATTGAGTTTTTGCCAATTACAAATACAATCAGTTTGCGGACAATGTTTAAAGTCGGTTCGTGAAACAAGTAAATAAAAAACGTAAAACTGCAAATTTTAGACATCCATAAATGATTTTCCAGCAAAAAATTTGCAGGAATAAAATTATCATATAACATCCACAATGCCAAAATTCCCAAAAAAATTATTGGAATTTGCAGATAATCCCAAAGTACAAAATCGGGCAAAAATAATTGAACAACACACAAAATCAGAAACACAACTGTTAAAATTACCCCCCCCATTTAACATCTATTGACATTGTTTTTGGTTTGAGTTGAGTTAAATATGCACCCAAAGAAAACCAAAGCAAAGCATAAACAGGAAAAAACTCTTTTGAAACAATAAAGTTAAGCACAAAAACAACCAACAACCAAGACCATTTTAGATATTTCAGTGCGTAATACAGCAACGGTGAAATAGCAACTAAAATCATCAAATCGCGTAAAAACCACAGTTGAAATGCCACAGGCGAGCCAGATTCTGTCCGCCATAAAATTTCGTAAAGCATTACAGTCCATTTCTTTGCAAAAAGCGCATCTAAATTCCCGTTCATAAACCGTTCAACACCGGGAATTAAACCAAGTATTAAAAAGAACAGCACAAAAAAAGCACTTGCAATTATGTATGGAACAAGCAAAGTGCGCACCCGCTTTTTAATTTTTGCAAACACAGAACGCACTCCGTCAGGCACTTTAAGGAAAAATAGCCAGCCGGAAATCACAAAGAACAGCGGCACAGCACAGCGCCCAATCATTCCTGAAATGAATTTTTGAACATTGTCATTAAGTGTCATTCCTGCAATTTCATCAGCGTGAAACCCTGAATGAATATAGAGTACCAAAATGATTGATACGGTAGAAAGAATTTTAATTTTGTCACTAATATATTGATTCATAAAATTGATTTTGCATTATTTTCCATTTGTTTTAGCACGTTTGCGCGTTTTTTTTTCTGTTAAAACATCTTCTATTGAATTATATATTCTGCTGGAAAACAGATTGTTAAACACATTTTCGACATTCAACGCCACAGCAATTTTTACCAAAAAAACAACGAAATTTCACCTGTCCGCTCAAAGCGGCAACACGTTTTTATAGCCGTATCCAATATCGGCTGTTCCAATTGATTTTTGGCAAAAGATAACGCTTAAAATTCAAAGAAGTTTTGCGTAAATTTTCTTCAAAACTTTGATATAATTCTTTCATATTCAAAAATTTTCGGGCAAAGATACAACATTTTCCCTA
>JAISWT010000046.1 GCA_031271005.1 Prevotellaceae bacterium
TTTTTGACCAGTTTGTACAAAAATTTACGGTTTTCGCGCGAAAGTTGCGATGGAATGGAATTCCAAATGTCGGTTATGCGCGGAATATCTTTCGGTTCAGCGTGTTTGGCAAAATCGAGGGCGTAGGCATTTAACACTAATCCCAAATCATATTCAACCTGTTCCAATCCTTTGTTATTCAGAAAATTAGATACAATAGCCGGCATTCCGCCCGTTATGTGATATTTCTTAAATTCTTCGGATAAGCGGTTGAAAATGACAAGCGGCAAGTTTTCTACGCTCTGTAAATTTTCGACAAATTCAAACAAATCGGGTTTTGCGCATTTCAAAAACTCTTTGAAACTAACCGGATACATTTTTTGAAAACTTACTTTTCCCACAGGAAAACTGTCGCCTTTCGACATCGCAACGCCCAGCAGCGAACCCGCAGCAATAATGACATATTCGGGCGCGTTTTCGCAAAAATACTTCAAACTGTTCAGCGCGGCATTACATTCTTGAATTTCGTCGAAAATGATAAGTGTTTTTTCGGGCAAAATGGGCGCGGAAGTATGCAGTTGCAACTGTCCGAGCAGGCGGTCGGGATTTTTAGTTTTTTCAAATTCGGGTTTCAGTTCTTTTAAGTCCTCAAAACTGAAATAAGCGGTATGTTCAAAATACTTTTTGCCAAAATCAAGCAAAGCCCAAGTCTTTCCTGTCTGACGCGCGCCCTGCAAAATGAGCGGTTTGCGGTCGTCGCGGTTTTTCCACGCCGCCAATTTTTCTGTTATGTCGCGTTCTAAAATCATATAAAATCACATATTACATTCCGTTTATGTGTAAAATCTCACATTTTTGCAACGAAATTGGTGCAAAGGTAATTGTTTATTTCGTTTTTCCAATGCAATAATTGGAATTTATTTTGATTTTCCAATATAATAATTAAGAAAAAATCACTTTTCAAATTTCAGACATTTAAACACTTTGCCGCCCGTTTGGCAACAAAAACGCCGCTTTGCCGAGGCGGTGTTTGTAGAAAATACAAATCAGGCGCACATTCGGTTTCACCTAAACAAATCGTCAAGCGTTACTTCACTCTGAATATTGTTCCAATACGCATTATGTTTTACGCCAAAAGTTGTAATCATTGTCAAATGAATAGCCTTTCGAGTTTTCGACTCTTCCACAAAAGTCCATAATTTGTTTTGCAACTTTCTATCATATTCTTTTGTAATAGTATATTCTTTGCGCGAAAATTTAACTTCGCAGATATGTATCAAATTGTCGGCACGGGCAATGATTAAATCAATCTGAGCATTGTGGTTGTTTTCATTTTTGTGCGGTTTGTTTTTCCACGAGTAAGTGTAAGTTATTACACCGCTAATCCCCAACTTTTTACGAATTTGCTCAATATGTTGCTGCGTCAAAATTTCAAAGGTAAAACCCGACCATGTGTTACGCAAAACTGTGTTGACAGTGTTTGACCAAAAACTTTTATCCGTTATTTTTTTATCCTTTATAAATGTGAGATAAAACATTGAGTAAAAGTCTGTTAGTTGATATAATTTATTGCTTTTGGCGGTTGTAAAATTGTTGTTAATTGAAATAAAACCACACTGTTCCAATTCTTCGAGAATAACCGACAAGCCGCCCCCGTCAGGAATTTTCGACAGTTTAACAATTTCTTCGCGCAATAATCCTTTCTTTTTTTGTGATAAAATTTCTATTATTTGTTTGTGTTTTTCGGGATATCTAAACAGAGAATTGTAGATTTTCGCAAATTCGTCCCGTAAAATTCCTTCTTGTTTAAAAAATAGATTATCAATGTTTTGTTCCAAACTGTATTGCCTGTTCAACTGTTCCAAATAATAGGGTATTCCACCCATTATCATATAACATTCAGCAATTTGCAGGCGTGCGAGTTTTATTTTTTTTGCTTTGATAAATTGCTCGGTTTCGTTCAATGTAAAAGGTTTTAGTGCAATTTGACGAGTTACTCTGTTATGAAGTCCGCCGCGATTTTGAAATATTTTATTTATCAACCACGAAGTAGAGGAGCCACAAACAACGAGAAAAATGTCTTTTTTAGACGAGGCATAAGTATTCCACCAATATTCAAACGCAGAGAGAAATCCCGATTTCTGATTATCCAGCCAAGGCATTTCGTCAATAAAAACCACATGTCGCCCTTTTGTTGTAACGGTTTGCAAATATTCTTTTAGTTGCACAAACGCCTTTTGCCAGTTGTCAACAATTGGACAATCCGTACCGCTATATTGTCGCAATGCGGCGGAAAAATTAAAAAGTTGCTCCTGTTTGGTAGCATTTTCGGCTCCCGAAAAATAGAAGGTAAACTTTTCCTGAAAAAATTGTTTTATCAAAAATGTTTTACCTACCCTTCGCCTACCATAAACCACCAAAAATTCGGCTTTGTTGGAAGATACATATTCCGCAAGTTGCCTGATTTCGTTCTGTCTGCCAATTATTTCTGCCATAATCAATAAAATTAGTCGCGCAAAAGTACATAAAAAATACATTTCCGCAAACTATTTGCAAATAACTTGCGGAAATATACAAAAATTTGTGGTTTTCCGCAAGTTATTTTTTTATGTTTTTCCAATATAATAATTTTAAAAAAATCACTTTGCAAATTTCAGACATTTAAACACTTTGCCGCCTGCGGGGTTCATCGAGGGTATGAGGTGAAAGAGTTTTATAAAAGTTAAAAATTTAAGGAACTCATAAAATTAGCAGATAGCAATTAGCAGATAGCAATTAGCAGATAGCAATTAGCAGATAGCAATTACGAATTGATATTTATCTAAACTCTAAACTCTAAACTCTAATATCTAAACTCTAATATCTAAACTCTAATAACTGTTTAAAGTCCGCCTAAAATAATCTAATTTTTAGAAGTCCCCATTTAATTTATTCTCCTGTTTACAGGTTTCAATAATTTGTTCCACAATTTTTTTTGCATTCTTTTTGGGAAGAGCAATAACTTCGGCAAGGTAGAAAATGTCTGTCAATTTCGCTTCGCCTTTTCCATTGTAAGTAGTTGTGTGCCAGCCGTTAAAGCCCGTACTTGGCAGCAAATCGTAAGCGGGCGAGAGTTGCCATTCGTCATTTTTGTACTGAAACGAAAAATTTTTGGCGTGGTCGTCTCGGTTTGAAACAGCGGCATTAAACACCGCCAGCCGAAACATCTTTTCAACTTCCTGCATATTGCGCGTTAAGTCGAGCGTAACTTTCAGTAAATCAATATAATCCAACACAGGCAAACGATAATTTGCATTTAATAAACCTGCCGCGCTTATGGTGTGAATTTTTCCGTTTTCTGTTCGGTCAAAGCGTTGAGTACCAAAATATTTACCTTCAAACAGTCGTGTTTCGGGCATTTCGATACCGCATTTTTTGGCAAGCAGGGAATATTCATACTCTATTTGCCCAATATTTTGTTTGTCGTTGATTGCGGGAAATTTTACGAGCCATTCTTTATTGTGGAATTTCACGAAAATTTTTGGTCGCGCACCGCCCGAAGAGCCGCCAAAACGGTAAAGTATTTCTGTTAAATCACCTGTATAATTTTCATTTTCAAGAATTTTATGCGTTTCGGCTGCAAATTTATCAAAATCAACAAAATCTGTATTTTGTGTAATGCTTTTGTCGGGGAAAAATTCCAGCGCGCCTCGTCCCGAAGTTCCAACCAGTGCAAGTCGCTGTAATACAGTGAGTTTTTGCACATCAATGCCCTGTTCGCGCAAAAATCTGTCGAGCAGCAAACTTCCCCAGCCGTCTGGCAAACTGTCGTCGAAAACGCCAAAATTTCCCCAAAACGGTTCCCGTTTGGCAACAAAAACGCCGCTTTGCAGAGGCAAAAAATAGGGCGAAACGGAAAAACCGCTCTTCAAAAACGCTGCATCGTACTCAAAAGCAACAAGATTTTCGGCAGTCAAAGCCGCGGTTCCCGCTTTTTGAGCATTGCAATAAACTTCTATTTTACCGATTTTTTCCATTTGTTTTACCGCGTTTGCGTATTTTTTTTTCCGTTAAAACATCTTCTATTGAATTGTATATTTTGTTGGAAAACAGATTGTTAAACTCATTTTCAACATTGAGAGCCACAGCAATTTTTACCAGAGAAAGCAACGAAATTTCACCTGTCCGCTCAAAGCGACGATACGAAGCAAGCGACACGCCGGCACGCTCTGCAAGTGTCTGTTGCGTAGCGTTCATTTCGAGCCGCCGCTGCTTTACCCGCCCTGCAAGCGATTTTGTAATTGCAGTTAAAGAATCCTCTTTAAGTGATAATATGTTGTCAATATCGAGCATTTTTGTATATTAAATGATAATATTTTAGCGATTACAAAGATAAAACAAATTTTCCTCAAATTGAATTTTTATTTTAATGCCTGCCAAGATCTGATATTGTACGGAGAATTTTTAAGGAACTCCTAAAAACTGCTTATTTGTCGTTGGACTTCACTTTGAAATTAATTAGCAATTAGCAGATAGCAATTAGCAGATAGCAAGTAGCAAGTAGCAGATAGCAATTACGAATTGATATTTATCTAAACTCTAATATCTAAACTCTAAACTCTAATATCTAAACTCTAAACTCTAATAACTAAACTCTAAACTCTAAACTCTAAACTCTAATAACTAAACTCTAAACTCTAAACTCTAAACTCTAAACTCTAATAACTGTCTAAAGTCCGCCTAAAATAATCTAATTTTTAGGAGTTCCCTTTATTTGGTTTTTGACTTACAGCCCCACTATCGTAATCGTTTTCCCGTTTTCAACAGGGCAGGATTTCATATAAATTTTGTCTTCCCACGACGCATCCGTCTTTCGGTCGAAAATGCAGAGCCAACCGCGTTGCGCTCCCATTTTGTCCATATATTCAGTCAGTTGAGTCAAACCGTGTTCAACTGTGTTTTTATCTTTTTGCAGTTTTAGTTCTATCGGATACTTATTTCCCTGATACACAACGCATAAATCCATACGACCTCTTCCTGCTGCATATTCGCGAAGTATTTGCCCGCCGCCGTTGATAATCCGTTGCAGGAAAGCCATTAAAATCAGGTGCGGAGCCGCTTCCTTATATTGAAACCGCTCTACCCAAATCTCGGAATTTTCGCGCCAAAACTCTTGAAAATCAGTCATCAGGAAATCCATATCTATCTGTCCGTCTTTAAAATAACGGGGCATTTGGTATGTTTCCTCCGTTTGTTGCAACCGTTCCTGTTCGCTTGCATTCAGTTCTCTAATCATCACTTCGCCGTAAATCGGGTTTGCAGGAACTATTTTACCACACTTGTCAACTTTTATTAAACCCAGATCGCTTGTATAAGCATAATCATTGGTGGAAGTTTCTATAAATTCTCCCAAAAGCATGGGCTCAATTACCCGCTGCACGCGCCCTTCTTTCAGTCTTTCGAGCAAAGAATCAATATGCACATCGCGACGGAGAACGATGTTTTTGATTGCCTGCTCGCAAAGCGCCGCCGTAACAGGTTTGGAATAATCATAATTTAAGAGTTCAAAAATGACCTCTCTTGCTATCGCATTCACGAGCCACGGCTGTCCTTGCGTCCTTTGCCAAACAAGTTCAATGGCTTCAGGTTCAAACGTTTGTCCCTCTTTGGCTGTGTGCTGAGCATAAAGTTCTTGGATTTCTGTTTTTGTAAAACTCTTGATTGTCAGCGATTTTGTAACGATATTAAACGGACTTGCGCTGCCAAGCGTTTCGCTTTCACTGCGAATTTTTGCCTTATAATCGCGGATATTGCGCATCCCGACAAGCGACAGCGAATGGACAAAAGGAACAACGCCCCGCGTAACAAAGCCGTTGCGCAACTGGCGCAAAAAAGTTATCAGCGTACCTTCGCTCATGGTATCTACCTCGTCGAAAAGCAATACAAGCGGCTTATCAAGCAATGCGCAATATGCAGACAACGTATCTTTCAAAACGTTTGCAAAATTACTGTAGTCGGCATTTTCGGCGAAACTGTCAGCGGCAGGTAACTGATACATTTTGACCGCAGAACGTATGCTTTTCACAACAAGCGGAATACCCTGTTCCGGATTGATTATCATCTGCAAACTTTCGAGCGAGCAGTATGCGGCATAATACATACCGCCCTGATTCAGTCGGTCAGCCAAATCAAGCAAATAAGTGGTTTTGCCACTCTGTCGCGCAGCGTGAATAACAAAATATTGCTGAGTTTCAATAAGTTGCTCAACTCCGCTTAAACGTTCTTTGGCGTCAATCATGTAATGTCTGTCCTTTAAGCAGGGACCTGCCACGTTGAAGTATTTCATAACTTTAATTTTTTGCAAAATTATAAATTAAATTTGATTTGCAGAGACAGTTTTTGTAGAAAATACAAATCAGGCGCACATTCGGTTTCACCCAAACAAATTGTCAAAGCGTTACTTCACTCTGAATATTGTTCCAATACGCATTATGTTTTACGCCAAAAGTTGTAAGCATTGTTAAAAGAAATAAAACCACACTGTTCCAATTCTTCGAGAATAACCGACAAACCGCCCCCGTCAGGAATTTTCGACAGTTTAACAATTTCTTCGCGCAATAATCCTTTCTTTTTTTGTGCTTTTACGGCACAAAACACTTCAATTTCTCTTGACACCGCCTTGTGCGATTCATAGAAGGGGGGGAGGAGTTACAGTTTAAACCAGGGTGCTACAGGGCGTTTTGCTGTATCATTAAAAACAAAATTCATTACAGCCTCAAAATACTCTGCCGCCGCTTTGCCTGAGATATTTTGTAAAGCCCAATTCTGTATTTCCCTGCGTTTTTCAACTGAATACGGTAATTCTTTTAAAAAATCGAACAAATTTTTTTCTAAGTTGTTTTCTTTTACGGAAAATACTCTTCCACGCCCATCTTTGATCAGCACCGACGAACCGCAATTTTCACTTGCAATAGCAGGCGTACCGCACATTAAGGCTTCATTAACTACTGCACCCCAACCGTCAAAAATGCTTGGTAAAATCAACAAATCAGATTTAAAAAGATATTCGTGGATTTGATTATTTGGCACAGAGCCAATGTAATTTATTTTGTCAGTTGATTTTATTTTTTCACACAATTCGTTTCTCAAATATCCTGTTCCTATGATATTTAATACAAATTGCTTTTTGTAATTAAGTTTCAAACAAACATCAATCAACGTAAGAATGTTTTTGCGGACATCAATGCTCCCTATAAATAAGATGTTTAGTATTGCATTTGTACTATATTGTATTGTATTGTATCGTGGTGTTTCGGTAAAATATCCCCAGTCAAATATATTCTTTTTTGGGAAACCTGTTTTTTCAAAGCACCAACGACCACGATTTCCTATTGCCAAAATAAAATCAATGCGATTACCATATCTTGAATTAAGAAGAACATATTTCAGAAAACGCAATTTGCCTTTCCATCCTGTCCAATTAAACGGTTCTGAGTAAATACCTGTTTTCAACTTGTTTTTAACAGCAATTTTGAACGCCTTATATACCAAAGAAAAAGCGTCAATTCCTGCAAAGAAATGAATTGCCTCTTTTTGTTGTAGAAATTGGTTTAAGGTTTTATCATCAGGCGCAACCACAATGTTAGTTTTACCAAAATCGGGTTTATGCCAACCCTGTTTTTGACGGTTGGAATCGGATTCGCTTTGCACAACGAGTGTAACATCGTGTCGCTCGGCTAAACTGCGCGTTAAAGCCGACTGGTGAATAGATAATATGTTTTGATAGAAAATGAATTTCATTGTAATATCTGCTGATATAAATGTAAGTGTTGCTTTGTGATATTGTTTACTTGATATTTTTTGATATTTTTCAATCCCTTCTCTATTAAATTCTGCCTTAATTTTGCATCGCTGATTATTTCAATATAAGCGTTGCGGATAGAACTAACATCATAAGGATTTACTAAATAAGCCCCATCTCCTGCAACTTCTTTCATCGGCGAAATACGGCTTGTAACAACAAGTCTTCCTGTTGCCTGCGCTTCAATTATTGGCATTCCGAAACCTTCGTGTGTAGAACAAAAATTCACAATGTCACAATTCCGGTATTCTTCTACAATCTGTTTATCCGTGAGGTTTGAGGCGTTTGAATAATCAATATTATGTTTTTCAAGCAATTGTATGTATTCGTCATTCAATTTGCCAATTATTCCAATGATAAGGCAATTGAACTACTGATTTTCCTCGCTTACCAAAAATGATTTTTTTTATAAGGTTTTTCCCAACATGTAAAACATTTGTTGGAATTATGCGATACACAAGAGAACTTCTTAATTTTTCCACATTTGAACCTGTGCGCCCCCAAATCATAATATGAGAGTCATCCAACCAATCGAAATGGCTTAAGAATCCTGTTCCTAAACACCGCAATTCTTCACCATTAATTCTAATAGTGCAAAGGCGCGTTGTTTCGCCACCATCGCTTAATTTGCAACGGTGCAAAAAGGCAATTCGTTTTTGGTTTGGGCTTAAAACCAAATGCGTAATATAATGGTGTTTTCCTGCTTGTGGATTAAATTCAAATTCAGCAATTTCTTTAATGCTTAACAATAACGAATGTTCTTTTGTGTAAATATTATGCTTTACAATTCCATCTTTGGCAGGTGCATTTTCGTTTTTTGTATTGTCTGTTGCTCCTGCATAACCATACGCACCAAGACGAAAAAGTCGAGCATAATTTATTCCGAAAGCCCAACCGTCATTTGTAATAACGTGCGTGGAAAAATCTAACGTGTCAATTAATTTTTTTTTGTCCGTATCATAAATTTTACTTATAACTTTTTTATTTTCAAAGTCATTTACAATTATATAATTAGTTGTTCCAATCCATTGCTGACGCGCCCCCTGCGGATAATTGAAGGTGTGTGTTGTTCCGAAGGGAACAAAGTTATTATCATTATCCACGTAACCCAAACCGTATTCTATATCAGGGTCGGGAGGCGTGGTAATATCATCGACTTCCAAAGCAACAAGTCGGTCGCCCATTGCATTCCAAGCGCAAATATCGTGAAAACCGAAAAGGTGATGCTTGGGCGGATTCGTTATTCGTTTTATTTCTGTCATTTCATTGTAAATTATAATTTTCTTTTATCCAATTTAAAAATTCCGTTGTACGATATTCCCATGAATGTTTTTCAACATTAATATTATATTTTAGCGTTGCAGTATCTATTGCATCATTTAATACTTCCGCGAATTGCTTCGTGTTGTTTGGTTGATAATAATAACCCTTATCGCCAAAAAGTTCTTTTGCCTCGCCTATTTTGCAGGTAACTGTTGGCTTTTCAAAAGGCAAATACATAAAAAGTTTGCTCGGGCAGCGGGCTATATCCTGAATTGTATTGTTTATCGGCGACACAAAGGCATCGGCAATGCAGAAATAAGAAGACAAATCGTTTTCGGCAACATATCCCGGATAATCTACAAATCCATTTAAGTCATTTTCATTAATAAAATTATTAACATAATTTTTATGCTTTTCTTTGCCCATTAGCAACAATACAAAATCTTTTCTATCGGTTTTTAATAATTCTACGGCTTTAAGTATGTCGCCAAAACCATAATTCAAAGTAAGTGTCCCCATATACAAAATTATTTTTTTGCCTGCATATTTTTCTTTAAGCGAGTCAAACAGTGGATTTTGTGCAAACATTATTGCGGGGTTATAGGCATAAGGCGAATACAAGACAGGTTTTCTCAATGAATGTTTTTCTATCTTTTGTCTGAAATATTTTTCCAAATACCTGCTTGCACAAATTTGCCCGTCAAACAGTGAAACAGACAAATTTTCGAGTAGCATATCCAGATAACGTTTTGCGCCTTTATTATCGGGAATTGCAGAACGAAGTTCCGAATGTTCAACAAAGTATTTTGTTTGTTTTGTTTTCAAAGGGAAATTCCGAAATGTAAAAGCACAGACGTATACCATATCAGGTTTCCACGCCTTAATGAGTTTGTTTTTTTGCCGGATTTCGCTTATCTGATTTCCCTGATTAAAAAACAGAGGCACCGCATTTGGACATTCCAAACGGAAACGTTCCCGATTATTTGCGCAATCCAACGCGGCAATAGCCACTTCGTGGCTTGCACGGATTAACGGCTCTGCCATTCCTGTGGCGCGTTTCATAGTGGCAATCTGGCAAATATCACCTGTTGTTATAAAGCAGATTTTCATTTTTTACTGAATTTACAATTATCTTTCCACTGTTGATTATATACGAAGCGAGTAAAAAAGCAAAATATGGCGGCATATTAAATCTAAAATGGCTTTGCGGAGAAAACAGTCCGTTCCATAATAATGCAAAAATAAATGCTACTGTAACATATAAAAAAGCATCGTTTTTGCGAACCGACTTTATACCCTTGCTTATAAAAAAGTAAAAAATAGCAACCATAAAAACAAACGCCAGTATGCCGTTGTTTGTTCCTGCACCAATAATTACTGAATGGGCAGGAATAACATCTGTATATTCCATTCGCGCTACATCTGTATTGCTATTTACAAATTCTAATTGCATACGATGATACTTGCCGGTAGGGTCAGGACTCCACGCGCCGTGTCCAAACAGAGGCGCATCGGCAAAAGCCATAGCACCGATGAAAGTTTCGCTTCTGCCCATCATTAATGTATTTATGGGATTATACGGATTTTCGGCACGTTTCAGTTGCCATGAATTTCCGGAAGTTATATTGCCGTTCAGCACGTTTGAAACATAAAGCGCAAAAAATCCGTAACCAATGACTAAACCTATTACAGATGTGCGAATTAACTGTGCGCGTGTAAATCGGCGGCGGTTGGCAATAATAAAATATACCATAATACCCGTAATAGCGAACATTCCTCCCGACGAGCGTGCGCCAAGTATAACTACAATCAAGCCAATAACTGCTGATAAAATTGCAATTTGCCGTT
The DNA here is from genome assembly GCA_031271005.1 of Prevotellaceae bacterium. Taxonomy (GTDB): domain Bacteria; phylum Bacteroidota; class Bacteroidia; order Bacteroidales; family Paludibacteraceae; genus WRGS01. The sequence continues at coordinate 10,931 of JAISWT010000046.1, forward strand.
GCCTTATAAAAAGCGAAGCAATAAACAAGCCGCTTGAAATAAACCTTACTACATAAAATTTCAAATAAATAGCCCCTTCGCCTGACAACACTTCATCCATAGTGCCTTCATGTTCTGTACCGAAAATGGCAAAACGCGCTATTACTCCTATAAATATCCACAAAATTATTTTTCGGTCTTTAATAAAATAGCGAAACAGAAACATAAAATGCAGGTATGACATTACTGTAACAGCAATGCCTTTCAGTGAATTTGCTATACCAGACCCTACAAATATCTCGGATAGTATTTGTGCCGCTAACAAACCAATATATAAATATGATATTTTTTTTAATAGCGGATACTGTACAAAAAGTTTCGGTTTAATAAAAAACGGCGAGGCGATAACAAGAAAAATCTCGCTTACAGATATAGTGCCTACCAAGTTCAGCGTAACGCCAAACCCAATTTGAAACAATATTAGGAAAAGTTTTAACAGCATTTTATTTTTCAAGCATTGATTTGTAAATTTTTACGGTGTTTTCAGCATACTGTTCCCAAGTGTAATTTTCGGAAATGGTTTTTGCCGCATTTTTGCCAAGTTTTTCGCGCAGGGTTTTATCTTTTTGCAGTGTTACGATTGCTTCCACTATCGCATTTTCGTCTTTTGACGGAATTACGATTCCATTTTCGCCATTATTTATTGGCAAACCGCTTTCTGCTGTTACAACGACAGGTAAACCCGCCGCCATCGCTTCCATACCCGAAGAAGCACAACCCTCGCATAGCGAAGGAAACAGATAAGCGTCCGATTCTGCCAAGTATGTCTTCAAATTATCCTGCAAAATATATCCTGTAAATGTGATATTTTTAGGGCGGTATTTTTCTATCAAATCTTTTGCGCTTCCATAAGAACCGACAACTGTCATTTCATAATCAAAGTTTAAAGCGTCTAACTTTTGTAACGCTTTGAGCAGGTATTCGCCGCCTTTGCGAAAGCCAAACCCGCCTGTAAAAAGTATTTTTACGGTTTTATCAATTTCATAATTCTTTTTCAAAGAAAAAAAATCCTGCCTCACGCCGAGATACACAATTTGAATTTTGTCGGCAGGATAGCCCGTTTCTATAAATGTGTTGCGAACAAAACCTGAATTTACCTGCAAACAATCCGCCTGCTCACAGTCAGTAATAACACCCTGCCAAAATGCGCTGTCCAATCCCAAATCGAATGCCGCGCCGTTTTTCACATATTCTTCGCGAAGTTGTTTATCCATAAAAGCAGGATGCGCTATGCTGTGGTCAACTACCACTTTCATTCCGTGTTTTTTAGCATAAGGAATTGCTGAAAACCCCGAACCGCTGCGAACGTGGAATATATCCGCGTTTTTTATGTATCTTTTTGACAGATAACCGAACAATTTACCGTTTTGAACGCTTGCGTTTTTATGCAGAAAGTAACGGCAAAACCAGTGATAAAATTCGGGCAAAGCAACAGAATGATTTCTGCCGTCAAGACAGTTGGGCGTGCGTTTCTTTAAGGCTTTTGATAAATCGCGCCCTATGATTTTGCTTATAATCGGAAAAATCCATTTGTTCCACCACTTTGGTATCCACGCCTGAATCACCTGAATATTAACCAACGGCGCAAGAAACTCCGCGCTTTTTATCAAGTGCAAAGGTCCGTTGGTAGAAAGAATAACTTTAATTTTGTTCATAGAAAATTTATTTTAGTCGGAAAATCATATTTTCCATAAATGTTATGACCTATTTGCAATCAAATTTTATTCATTTATTATTTCTCTTTTTTTTAATACTTTTGCAGGATTTCCTACTGCTACGGACATAGGCGGTATGTCTTTTGTTACCACGCTACCCGCGCCAATTACACTTCCTTTGCCAATAGTAACTCCCGGTAGAACTGTTACATTATAACCCAACCAGCAACCGTCCCCTATTATAACTGGCTTTGCAATTACAGATTGTCGCATCAACGGTCTGCTTACATCATGTCCTAAGGAAGTTATGCAACAATGTGCGGCAATCAACACGTCCGAACCGATTGTTACCCCGCCACTTCCCCAAATATGCACATAATGCCCTATCGCTGTATTATTGCCTATACTTATATTTTCACGTCCTTGGATTGTTAAAGGGAAACACAAACTTATATTTTTACCCTTCTCTTTAACGTTGATTAACAAAAAATATCTTCTTAATCTACCTATGTATATATCTAAAAAAGTGTGGATTTTTCGGAAAATAATTCTAATCATAATTTAAATTTTTTAATAAAATTTTCTATATATTCAAACATTTCCCAATTCTCTTTTATCCAGTTCCAATCTTTGTTCCACCACTGGAATTTTAGCAGAAAAGCGATTTGTTCCTCCGTAAAACGACATTTCACCTTTTGGGAAGGTATGCCAAGATTGATAGAATACGGCTCAACATCTTTTGTAACTATTGCACCCGCGCCAATTATTGCACCATCGCCAATGGTTATTCCATCCATCAACAAAACATTATCGCCTATCCAAACGTCATTACCGATTTCTACTAAATACCCCCCCCCGTTAACATATTTTAACTCTTGATACTTTTGTTTGTTACAAAAAGTGAACCACCCTGATCTTTTCTCCGAAAAAAAAGCGGGATGAGTGGAAACAAAAACCGAACTTGGATGTCTGCCCGTAGCGTTGTGAATAAAACTGCCGATAGAGCAAAAACGCCCGATTTTTACGCCCGAAAATTCTACATTCTTACCAATATAACTCCCGTTGCCCAACGAACAGTTTTTTATTGCTGTATTTTCTCCAATAGAATTGTATCCTTCAAAAATGCAAGATTTATCTATCTTTGAATGAGTTAAAAACTGGCACTTCTCTGTATTTTTAATTTTCAAAAAATAGTTCAGCAAACTGTGATAAAATGACTTTAATGAATACATATAATATAATTTTATTTTTTCACATTAAAAAGATCAAATATTTTTACACCCATCAACCTGCAACTTGCGGGCAAAATATATATCATCATCAAAACCTCGAAAATAAAACTGCCGATAGCCGCGCCGGTTAATCCCCAGATTTTTGCGCAAAGGTACGAAAAAAATATTGCAATAACAGCAGAAATTACGCCTGAAACGGCTAATTGATAGGGTTTGTTCAGTGCGCCAAACACTGTGCCCGCCGTCCACCATAGTGCATTGACCAATATGCCCGACAAAAATACATACCACATTGCCTGCGGCGGAATCAGCGCTTTATGTGTCCACCAATTATATAACGGCAAACCAAACAATGCCAAAAACACAAAACCAAGTAATGAAAGCACAAAGGTGGTACGAATGGAATAAATAAAAATCTTTTGTGCTTTCGGCAGGTTTCCTGCTCCCATCTCGTACTGCAATTCGGGGCGTATGCTGCCATTGACTACGCTGTAAATCTGATTGACCGACCGCGTTAATGTACGAACTGTATTAAATACCGCAACAGCAACCGGTCCCAAAGTCAAACGAACTACAAATGTTGTTCCCTGAAACAGAATGGTTTGCCATACAGGCGACATCAAATAGCCAAATCCTTTTGAAAAAATATCTTTTGCAATGGTTTTATCATATTTGCCTTTTATTTCTCGGTATAGACCTAAAATATGCAAAGAATTTATCCAGTAAAACACATTAAAACCGATAGATACAATAAACTGCCACAGCGCATAAACAACAATATTACCTCCAAACCACAACACCACTGCGCCAGCGGCTAAATGTAGCGCGCTGCCAACAGTCCCCAGATTGATACCCAAAGCCGCCCTGCGTGCCGCCACATAATTTGCGCAAAATAACTGGCTGTAAAATCCAATTAAACGGGCGGCAATCATAAACGGAAGCACTTTTATGGCATCGCTGGCAGGAATGAGAGATTTATCGAACCATCCAAAATAACTGCCAAGCAGCATTACTCCCACACTTAACAAAACCCCCAATACCACTGCATAAGAAATAATAGAAAATCCTGTTTTTGAGATATTGGCAGCCCCCTGCTTGTCGCCACTTGCGTATTTCAGCACAAAACTGTTTGCCGCTGCTGACCCAAAACCCAAATCGGAAAAAGCCAGTACGCTTGGAATAATTGTTAAAGTAAGCCATTCGCCATAATATGCTGCGCCCCACGCAGTAATAAAGAACGGAACAAGCAACAACTGCTCCAAAATGCGAACTCCCTTTTGAAGTATATTTGCAATGCTGTTGTTTAATATGTTTTTTTTGCTGGACACTATTGTATCTTATTGTATTTATCAATCAAAGAACAAAAAATATTGTAATCAGTAATCTCTTCTTGTTCATAATATTTTTCTCCTAAAAATCCTTTTGGTTTTTGTTTCCAGTCATCAAATTTTTGTATTGGTGTTTTCCAAGTTTCACCATAACGCCATTCTAAATGCTCCTCTGGATTTTCCAATATATTCACTTCAAAATTTGTTATTGAATAACGAATTAACGGTTTTAATGGATATTTTAATTCACATTGACAATATAATTGCCTTATGAATCCATCTTTGATTGAAGGAAGAAAAAAATCTATTGAAATTTCTCTATATCTAACTCTAAACTCTATAAACCTATTATTGTCAGCAAGATGAGCCAAATCAAATGCAAAACCATTATTTAACAATCCCTTTGCGAATGCCAAAATAGAATTTTGTGTTGGAAGTATTGAAAAGTCAATATCATCATCATATTTTATGAAGTTACCGTCTCTAATAAATCCTAATAAAGTTCCATAATCAACATAATATGGAATATTATGCTCGTTTGCAATTTTATCAACTAATTTTAAAACATCCAATCCATATTTTTTTATCAATATTTGCCTGTAATTAAGTTTTTTACTTAATTTAAACATTACTGGATAAATTGTTTTTTTAAGAGTAATATTATTTTTTATAATATATTTACCTTTCTTTATTAAATTCTCTACTGTTATTTCCATTTTTTTTACTATATATTTGTTGATATTTATTGTTACTTATTTAATATTTGCAAGTTTTTTTTACTCTGCTTGTAAAATGGATTTAAAATTTAGTATTTTTTTAAGTTCTTGATTATCAGATATTATGTAAAACATTAAAATATCAAGTCCTATTGCAAAAATTTCAGATAATTTAGCAGTTATATTTATGATAATCAGCCAAATACGTTCTTTGATATTCAGTTATAATACTTCTGACTTTGCAGATAGAAACAATGCTTCAAAACTTTCGTAACTTTCAAAACGTTTGACCGCCGAAAGCAAGTTGTATTGCAGCATACAGAGCGTTATGACGGCGATTTGTTCGTCAAAATCGCGGCATTGACACTTGCCCAAACCCAAATACTGCTGCATTCCTTGAAAAACTTCGATTGTCCATCGGGTTGCGCAAATTTCAAGTACTTTTTCAAAATGCAGGGTCTATATTGGTAGTCAAAAAGCGCGAAGTCGCCCCGCTCATACTGCTGTTCAAAAAACCAAACATCACAATCACCCCCCCCACCACATTATAAATCCCGTAATCATCTACCCCCAGCGTTGCCAGCACCACGCGGGAAGTGTATAAACTTACTCCCATTGTGAGCAACATTCGGAAATAGAGGTAGAGCGTGTTTTTCGCTATACGTTTGTTATTGCTAATGTTGTTTGTTTGTTCGGTCATTTAATTTTTTTGTGTTATTTTCCAGTAGCCGCCTTTGTCTGCACCAATGCGTTGGAGGATGCCGAGCGTTTTTAGTTTGGCTATTCTTTCGTTTGTAACAGAAACGCCTCTCTTAATAGCATTTGCAATTTCAGACACTTTAATGTTTTTGTTTTCAGACATTAAAGAGATTATTTTAGCGTCTATTGTATCGGTTTTCTCTACGGTTTTCTCTACGGTTTTTAGGTTAATATCTGTTTTTTGCTCTAAATATTTCAATGTTGTTTGAAAGCCGTTCTGAATTTCCGCATATTCAAACTGCATAGTAGGATAGTTGGCAATTTCATCTCTTATTCGCTTAAAACCACTGCCATATTTTTCGATGTCGCCTGTGAGATAGAACGCTTCGGCAAGTAATTTATTGCGTGCCGAGGCGTGATATGTATTTGTATTCAGGTCTTCTATGGTAATATCGCCATATAATTTTCCGGGGTTAAAAAACACTATACTGTTGTCGAACATCTTAATTTGAACATCTACAGGACTTAAATAATCGCGATGAATAAGGCAATTCAATATCAATTCTCTGACAGCAGGCAGAGGATATTCCAATATTTCAGTGCGTTGCGTAGTAATACCGGTTATTTCAAAAGCCACTTTCATTTGTGAAATCAGATATTTTTGCGTTTCTTCTACGGCTTCAAAAAGCGACTGCCGCAACATTCGGTCATCAATAATCATCGACGGCGTTTTGAAACGTCCCAAATGCACATTGTAAGCGCTGCCCTCTTTGGCAAAAAGCAATGCGGCAGCATTTGTAATACTATCTTTGTTTATCAATCTTATTTTTTGTAAACACTCTCTTTCTGTCCCCGTCAAATTAAATCTTTTTGTGGAATTGACTTTATCTATAAATTTTGCTATCTTATTAATATCCAAATCATTAAAACTGTATTTTTGTGAAGGGTATGAGTCCCATGAATATTGCATTGACTGCATATACAAATCGGAAATCTCGGAAACAGCCAGTTTGTGATTAGAATTTTGCACCCGTTTGAAATATCTGTTTTTACACGCAATGGGCTTAACCGGAAATTCCTGTACGGACAAAACTGCAATCATTTTATTTTCGGTCTCAATTATTTCTAAATCCGGACTGATAGATGGTTCTGTTTTGCTCTTTATTTCATTGAGCCACTGCTGCGTGGTCTCTTTGCCAAGCGTTACGCCCACAATTTTTCCGCTATCATTTACCCCTACATATACCACTCCGCCTTTGGCATTGGCAAACGCTACCAAAGTTTCGATAACTTCTTCGTTGAAAGATGTTTTAAATTCAACGGTAAGTCCTTCGCCCTGTTTCAATATGTCGGAAATATTTATCATTTAAATTAATCTATATCTTAAAATTACAATATTATTGCACTATTCTACAAAATTTTCCGCGAAGTGTACATCGCAAATAACATTCAATCATAAAGTATAATTGTGTTTTTCGCTATACGTTTATTATTGCTTATATTGTTTGTTTGTTCGGTCACGAAATTAGATTTTATACATATTTAAGTTCATTCTCTATAAATGATTTTAGTTTGTCTTTCGATGGGAGTTCTAACATATATTTCGACACAAAAATATCCCTGTCTGTATCGGCAAAAGCGTATTCTATTAGAGCATTGTCTTTGTTTGTTACCAGCAAAATACCCACCGGTCTGGTATTTCAGTCCCCGCGTACTCCATATCCCTTTGATACATTCTATTTCGTAAAAAACTCGTTTTAACGGGTCGCTTATCGAAAGCAAATGTTGGATATGAGAGAACGACAAGCGGGTGATAATCTTGTTGGGCGATAAAGCGGGCGCAGAACTGTCGTCAAATTTGGCAGTCGCTGTCTGCCAAATTGTAACAGGTTGATTTACACTGTTTTGAATTATACAGTCAAGAGATAAAAAATGTGTGTTTTTGTTAGGATATTTGGCAGTCAGCGCCTGCCAAATGTCTGTTTGATTTTGAAAAAACGAAGACAAACATTCCCTGATTTGCGGATAGACAATATAAAATTGACGGTAGAGCCGTAAATTTCGATACGAAAGCCCGTCCTGATTGATTTTTTCGGACAAAGTTTGCAAAACTTTGCTGCCGTATTTCGCTCTGTCTTCACCATTTTGTTCGTATTCAACAATGTAGCAACCAATTATCCAATTACGAATTGTGATATGCACATTTACAGCGCATACCGCATTCGTTCTGAACACTTCAGACAGGTATTGTATTCCGTTGCTTAAATTGTCGATATTCATCGCAGTATCAGTTTGTTTTTCTTTTAATTAATGATTAATGATTCAGTTCTTTTGTGCTCTGCCATTTTACTTTTGTTTGCCTGTTTTATAATCACATACCTCACGAATGTTCAGCGCCACGCGGGAGGTGTATAAACTTACTCCCATTGTGAGCAGCATGCGAAAATAGAGGTAGATAGTGTTTTTTGCTATACGTTTGTTATTGCTTATATTGTTGGTTTCGGGCATTATGGGTTGTGTTTATTATTTTCCAATAAGATCTTGTGCCACCAATGCGTTCTAATAGCCCAAGCGATTTGAGTTTGGCAATATGCTTTTTTACTGCTACGCGCGATATTTTTAAATTTACAGATAAATCATCTAATGTTATGAATGAGTTTTGAGTCATTATTTCTAAAACCTTTTTGTTGTTTCTCCTATGTTATTAGGTAACTCATTAGGTAACTCGTTAGTTAACTCGTTAGGTAACTCATTAGGTAACTCGTCGCCGGCCTCTCCGTCTTCCATTTCTATCGGAATATTTATAACGGTGCGGTCGGGTTCTAATTTTTCGGTAACATAGGGTTGTTCCCATCCAATTTTTTCCCACAGCGACAACAGATTATATACGCCACTACCCGACCTTTCGCCAATATCAAGCAAAGCAAACATTTTGAAAATGGTAGCGTTGCGTGGGTCGGATACGCCACCTTCCATTACTTCACTCACTGGAATACGACTTACCGGCACGCCGCAACCCAACAAAAACATAATTCAATTCTTCAGCAACAAATATGTTGCGTTGAATCAATGAGATTGTTTTTATATATTGCTGATTTTCAGCAATTAACTGTTTTATTAAATCTTTTGTCATATTCAACTGTCGTTTATCGGCGACAAAAACAACACTTTTTTATCGTTTATACAAGATAAAAATCATTTCTTCCATTCAATCTTTATTTGAACATAAAGTTTTTACATTTACCATTCCCTTGCCCAACTCCGCTATTTACCGAACTAAAAAACTTATAATGACTAATTTGAAAAACAACCTTATGGATAATTTTAATAATTTTTATTATTTATCAAGAGCCGAATTTTTTTTATCGTCTTTTGTTTGCGAAAGTTCTGCAACGGTGCGCGTTAGTTCCCGCAGTTTTGCGTATGTTTCTGCAATTTCTATCGTTGTTTTGGGGTTGCCTGCTCGCTTTTCAGAACTGTAGTAAGCATATACAATCCCTTTTCTGTAAATGCTTTGGGTGAAACGGGCGAGTATTTCAGTTTGTCAAGGTGGTCAAAAACTTTGACTACCTCCTGTTTTTCAACACTTTGCAACTCGAAAATATACCCTGATGGAAATTTTTCAGGCTGCAAAGGTAAGTGTTTTTTGTTAATTTTAAAAATTTTTACTGAAAAAAAATTAATATAACCGCCCGTATACCAACCTGAAAACAGTGATTATTGATTGATATACAAGTATTTAAGCAAAATATTATTTTACAGGATAAAATTCTTATATTCAATCAGTTACAGCGATATTCAGGTATATATGGGAACTCCTGAAAATTGCTTATCTGTTGTTGGACTTCATTTTCAAAATATCACAGTTTTCTACTTCATTTAAGAAAAACGGTCAACGTTTTTTTTGACACGGGAGTACATAAAAAAATCGTTTCTCGTGTATTTTAAAACTATTTCATCTTTTCATACGTTTCCAAATCGCCAATGTCAATCCTGTTTCCTGTCATTTGCCAAGCGTGAAACGTGGTTTTGCGCAGCATAAAATTAACTAAATTTCCGGGTGCATCTGTATTGCAACCTTCTGTAATACACTGTTTTATCAATTTCACGTCATCGTTTTTGTAAATGTAAAACGGCGGCACGGCATTGTGCGTTTTGGGTACTCGCGGTTTCTCTTCCATTGCCAAAACTTTGCTGTCTTTGTCAATTTCTATCACGCCTGTACGCTGCAATGCTGCAATATCAGGCTCGTGATGTGTCATTATCAGCGATGTTTGCTTTTCTTTGAAAAATTCTACAAATCCTGCAAAGGAAAAGTTCAATAGATTGTCCGCAGCAACTACCAGTAAATCAGCGTTTTGCAATTCTTTTGTTTCTATTGCCAACACTAAATCATTCACCGCACCCAAGCGGTTTGCGTTTTCGGTAGATAAATCATCTATAAGCGTAACCGGTTTTTTTGTCGGCTTTTTGTGTCTCCAATCTTCAAAAATGTGTATGAACTTATGATTGGTAACAATAATATGTTCCTCAATATCAGGTATTTTATCTATGTCGTCAATCAATTTGTCCAAAATCGTGGAATTGCTTACCGGCAAAAGCGGTTTCGGAAAATTTTCTGTCAATGGATACAACCGCGTGGCATAGCCCGCCGCAAGTATTATATTCTTCATCTTCTTTTGATTTTTTTTGTCCACAGTTTTTTGTCCACAGATTACACAGAGTTTTTATTCTATATTTTGATAATCTGTGGACTGCACAAATTCTGCGCCGTTATTTATTTCGCAAAAATGCACTTCAAAACTGTCTTTATATTGCGGAAATTTTTCAAGATATTTTGCTGTAACTTCCTGCTCTATTGTTTGTTTATATTCCGGATTTATCAGCGCCACACACGCCCCTTTGAAGCCTGCGCCTGAGAATCGTCCGCCGTAAATGCCTGCTGTTTCGCGCATAATTTCGTACAAGGCAATCAGTTCGGGGCTGCCACATTCGTAGTTTTTCACAGAACTTTCGCAACTTTCCAAAATCAGATTCCCAAAAGCGTGCAAATCGCCGCGTTCCCACGCACTTACGCCCATTCTGACGCGCTTACATTCCGAGTAAAAATGCTCGGCACGGCGTGCAAATCGCGGTGGCAGTTTCGCTTTTGTCTCCAGATAAAACTCTTCGGGGATGTCGCGCAAAAAGGTTTTTTCCTGAATATTTAGCGGCAGTTCCTTGAACGCCAAGATGTCCCACGCCGCCGTTTTACACTCGTTCACGCGAAGATTGTAGTCGCTCGAAATTAAACTGCGCGTCAAGCCCGAAAAGAAAATACCGATTTCAAATTCGGGCATTTCTGCGTTCTTGGGCAGCAAGCGGTAGTTGTTATTATCTGTGTCAAAATAAAGCAAATGATTTTTTTTGCTCAGCGTCACACAGGCTTGGTCAAGGACGCCATTATTCAGCCCAACATACTCACGCTCGGCTTCGGAAGTGATGTTTATAACTTCCATTTTTTTGAGCATAATGCCGTTTGCCTCAGCCAGCGCATTGACGTATGCCACCAGCACTGCTGCCGAAGATGACAATCCGCCGATTGGCAAACTGCCTTTTATCACGCCTCTAATGCCGTGTTGCAGGACGAAGCGTTTGCGCAAAGCATACACTGCGCCGCGCACATAGTCGCCCCAGTTCCCCTGACGGGCTTCCAGACGTTGCTGCAAGTCTATCGTAACCGCGCCTTCAAATGTCAGAGAACGTATATCAATTGTCTCCTCGGCAGTGGGAGCGAACCAAAATTCTACTCCTTTGTTTATCGCAAAGCCTGTTACCAAGCCGTGCTGGTGGTCAACGTGCGCGCCAAGCGGACAAACACGATAAGGCGAAAAAATCTTTTTTATATTTTTAGAATCTCCAAGAAAATCCTGATACGTTGCAATCATTATTTTTTCCTTATTATATGTCTACAGATTAACACAAATTATTTATTTGTCTGTTTTTTTATAATCGTTTGATTTACAATTATTTAACAAATATTTTATTTATTTTTCTGTGTAATGAGTGGAATTTTTATACCATTTTGCAAATTTTTCCAGCCCCACTTTCAGCGAAGTTGAGGGTTTGTAATGCGTAACCTTTTCTAATTCTGTGGTGTCTGCATAAGTTGTTTTCACATCGCCTGCCTGCATCGGATACATTTTTAGAATTGCCTTTTTGCCGAGTGCGTCTTCCATTGTACGAATAAAATCCATCAACTGAACGGGTTGCGAATTGCCGATATTAAACAGTCGGTAATACGGACTGCAACCGTCATTCTGCCGAAGGTCAGAATCTCCTGTTTGTTCTGGGGCTTGCCGGTCAAGTTCGCAATGACAACTGTTAGTCAGCAGTCGCACAATTCCTTCCACAATATCATCAATATAAGTAAAATCGCGGCTCATGTCGCCATGATTGAACACCTTTATCGGCTCGCTGTTTGTAATTGCATCGGCAAAAAGTATCGGCGACATATCGGGTCGCCCCCACTCTCCATAAACGGTGAAAAAGCGGAGCCCCGTTGTTGGCAGTTTGTACAAATGACTGTAAGTGTGCGCCATAAGTTCGTTTGCCTTTTTGGTGGCAGCATACAAACTGACAGGGAAATCAACTCTGTCTGTCTCCGAAAACGGAATTTTTGCCGCATTCCCATACACGCTGCTTGACGAGGCATAGACCAAATGCTTGACGCCATTGTGCCGGCAACATTCCAGTACATTAACAAAACCCGCCAGATTGCTCTGAACATAAGCATGCGGATTTTCGATAGAATAGCGCACGCCTGCCTGCGCAGCAAGGTTCACCACAAAATCAAATTTTTCAGCCTCAAAAAGTTTTTCCAAATTCTCTCTGTCTTCCAAATTCAACTTCACAAAACGGTATTTGTTATGTATCTTACTTTGCAGCAATTTTCCATATTCAATCTCATTTTGGGCAATTCCGCTTTCAGCCAGACGCTCAAATTTGAGCGAAACAGCGTAATAATCATTGATGCTGTCGAGCCCCACAAGGTCATAACCATCAAGTACTAAGCGTTTTGCCAAATGAAACCCGATAAAACCTGCTGTTCCCGTTACAAGTATTTTCATTGGTATAAATTTTGGATGCAAAGGTAATAAAATAACATCATTTATTAACATACATTATCAAATAATTTGCACCTGTTTCGCACAATTAAAAACACAACCCTGAAAAAATATCAACCGCAAAGTTAGCCCCCATTGCAGCATTTCCGCCTCGAAGTGTTAAATTTTAGTTAAAAACAGAGGGTTTTTGATTGGAATTTTTCATGTAAAAATTGTAATCTGTTGGAAATAAGGGGTTTGAATGTCGTTGATTTTAGGAAACTTGTGACGTGACGGGCTGCAATGGGGGTTAACCAAAAAGGCGCTGATTTCAATCATTAGAAATCAGCCCTGATTTTTTTTGAGCAAAAAAATGTTTAGCGGACAGCAAAAGTTCTGAAATAATTGTTGTATTTTTGTGCTGTAGCATATTTCTTCTTTTTGGGAGAAAAAATATAACACTAAATTTCTGTATATCAGCAAAGTAATAAAACAGTTTGCTATTTTTTTTATAAATCTTAATAAGGCTGAATCAAATTCAGTGCAGGTTCATACAAATGGAAAGTTTTGAAACACTCGCCGTACGCACACAAGCGCAACGCTCTAACTATCAGGAACATTCAGTTCCTTTGTATCTAACTTCGTCTTTCGTATTCGATGACGCAGACGAAATGGCAGCCGTGTTTTCCGACGAGAAAACAGGCTACCAGTATTCGCGCTACAACAACCCCAATGTTGATGAATTTTGTGCGAAGATGGCGCGGCTCGAAGGCGCTGAAGCGGGTTACGCATACGCCTCAGGTATGGGAGCGATTTTCTCCACTCTTATGGCATTGCTCAATGCGGGCGACCACATTATTTCCTGTGCCAGCATTTTCGGAGCAACGCACGTTCTTTTCAATAACACGCTAAAGCGTTGGAATATAACAACTTCCTTCTTCGACATCAACTCTCCGCAAGATATTGAAAAACTGCTTAGACCAACTACCAAAATTCTCTACGCCGAAAGCCCTACCAATCCGGGCTGCGACTTACTTGATTTGGAGCAGTTGGCAGAAATTGCACATCAGCATAATCTACTCTTTGTTGTGGATAACTGTTTTGCAACGCCTTACATTCAGCAGCCAATCAGGTTCGGAACAGATATTGTGCTACATTCGGCTACCAAACTGCTGGACGGACAGGGACGTGTATTAGGCGGAGTTGTAGTTGGTAGTCAGGAACTTATCAACAAAATTTATCTGTTTTCGCGCGGCATCGGCGCCACTTTGTCGCCTTTCAACGCATGGGTGCTGTCAAAAAGTTTGGAGACGCTGGCAGTCCGCGTAGAAAAGCAAAGCGAAAACGCGCTGAAAATCGCGGAATTTCTTGAGCAGCAGCCCGAAATAGAGAGAGTTACCTATCCGTTTCTGCCTTCGCACCCCAAGTTTGAACTTGCAAAGCGGCAAATGCGTACGGGCGGCAATATGGTTGCCTGCGAAATAAAAGGCGGGCTTAAAGCAGGCAAACAGTTCCTTAACTCGTTGAAAATGTGCTCTATAACCGCAAATTTAGGAGACACGCGCACCATCGTTGTCCACCCTGCCTCAACAACCCACTGCAAACTCACAAAAGAGGAACTCACAGCAGGAGGCATTACTCAGGGAACGATTCGCGTGTCGGCAGGACTGGAAAACGTAAATGATATTATCGCCGACCTCAAGCAGGCGATTCACGGTGAATAATTAGCAATTAGTAATTAGTAATTAGCAGGTAGGGGCAAAAGATTTTTTGCCCGTACAGCAATTAGCAATTAATCGAATTTCATCGAATTTAAAATAAAAATAAAAATAAAAAAATGAGTTGGTTTGAATGTAAAATAAAATACGAAAAAAACATGGGCGGCGAGGAAGGAGTTGCAAAAGTTAGCGAAACCTATCTTGTTGATGCAATGAGTTTTACCGAAGCCGAAGAACGTGTAATAAAGGAGATGACCCCTTTTATCAGTGGCGACTTTGAGGTGGCTAATATCCGCAAACTCAAGATTACGGAGATGTTTCAAAACCCTTCAGGCGACCGATGGTACCGCTCAAAAGTCAATATCACTATCGCCAATGTAGAGGAGCAGACTGAAAAAACCGTTTCTGAGGCAATGCTAATTCAGGCATCGTCTTTCAAGGACGCGCTCGAAACGCTCGAAAAAGGCTTAAAAGGTACGCTCGCCCCACACGAAATCGTTTCGCTGACCGAAACGCCAATTATGGACGTGTATTTCTACGACCCAAGCGCAAAAGCGCCGCACAAAACACAGGAGGAAATAATTTTGGCTGATTAAAAACTCCTCAAAAAATGATTATTCGCAGTAAAGCGCCTTTACGGTTAGGGCTTGCCGGCGGCGGCAGTGATGTGTCGCCATACAGCGACTTGTATGGCGGAATGGTATTGAACGCCACTATAAATATGTACGCCTATTGTACAATAGAAGAATTGGACAACGGAAAGATAGAAATTGTTGCTGCCGATTTACAGCAGTCGGAAATTTATGATCGCGCTGATAAATTGCCAATAAAAGGGGCTCTCAATTTGCATAAAGGAGTTTATAATCGCATATTAGAGGATTTTGACCTGAAGCCTTTGTCGTTTCGCATCACTACTTATTCCGATGCGCCTGCCGGCAGCGGGTTAGGGTCGTCTTCAACGATGGTTGTTTGCATTTTACGGTCATTTGCAGAATGGTTGAACCTGCCGTTGGGCGAATATGAGATTGCAAAACTCGCCTGTGAAATAGAGCGCAAAGACCTGAATTTGAGTGGAGGAAAACAAGACCAGTACGCTGCAACTTTTGGCGGATTCAATTTCATGGAATTTTTAAAAGACGATATGGTTATTGTCAATCCGCTACAAATTAAGCAATGGATTATTGACGAGTTAGAAAGTTCTATGGTGTTGTATTACACGGGAGTATCGCGCTCTTCGGCGATGATTATTGACGAGCAGAAGAAAAACACTTCATCGGGCAATTCCGTTGCTATCGAAGCAATGCACCGCATCAAGCAAAGCGCCATTGATATGAAAACAGCGCTGCTCAAAGGCGACATTTTGACCTTTGCACAAATCATTGGCGATGGATGGGAACACAAGAAAAAAATGGCAAACTCAATAACCAATCCAATGATACAGGAGGTGATGGATACAGCGATGCAGGCAGGTGCAATAGCAGGAAAAGTGAGTGGCGCGGGCGGCGGCGGCTGCACTATGTTTGTGGTTGAGCCTGTGAAAAAACTGCAAGTTATCAATGCCTTAAACAAATTGAACGGGCGCGTGCTGGGCTTCCAGTTTAGCAAAGGCGGAACACACGCATGGAAAATTTATTAGAAACACAAACGCCAATAAACGCTTATTTAGAAAATGGACGCAATAGAAATCATCAAAGAACATATCCATAAATCAATAGACACAAAGCAGTTGATTTTAGAAAATGTTTGCCTGCTTGAACAAATCAAACGGGCAGCAGAAGCGGTGAGCAATGCCTGCTGTGCGGGTAATAAAACCCTGCTCGCCGGAAATGGCGGCAGCGCGGCAGATGCACAGCATATTGCAGGCGAACTTGTGAGCCGCTTTTATTTTGACAGACCCGCTATCAGGGCAATCGCCCTGACCACCGACACCTCCATTTTGACGGCTATTGCCAACGATTGCGGATACGAGCAAGTGTTTGCGCGGCAAGTGCAGGCGCAGGGCAACAGGGGAGACGTGTTCATCGCGATTTCCACTTCGGGAAGGTCAAAAAACGTGATAGAAGCATTGAAAGTTTGTAAGGAAAAGGAAATTTTCACTGTCGGACTGACAGGCAGCAGAGTTTGCCAAATGGACGAACTGTGCGACATTGTGATTAAAGTCCCGTCAGCAGACACCCCACGCATTCAAGAATCGCACATCCTGATTGGGCATATTATATGCTGCATTGTGGAAGAGAAAATTTTTGGCGAACAATACAAAACAATTAGCAGATAGCAGGTAGGGGCAAAAGGCTTTTGCCCGTACAGCAGATAGCAATTAGCAGTTAGCAGAAATTAATTTCTTAATTAACCATTAACCACTAACATCAGCCGTACGCCCTACTCCCCCTCTCTTTTGGAGAGGGGGTAGGGGGGAGAGGTTCTAACCACTAACCACTATTCTTTATTTTTTATTCAAAAAAAAATGGACTCAATAATATTAGCAGGCGGTTTGGGAACACGGTTGCGCTCAGCAGTTAGCAATTTGCCCAAATGTATGGCAACAGTTGCCGGAAAACCATTTTTGTTTTATTTATTACAAAGGCTCAATAAGGCAAAAATCGGGCGCGTGGTGATTTCTGTTGGCTACTTGCACGAAATTATTGAAAAATGGGTCGCCGAAAACAAAACAATGTTCAACTTTGAAATCAAATTTGCGCTCGAAGACGAGCCACTCGGCACAGGCGGCGCCATCAGGCTGGCAATGAGTAAAGTTCAGAGCAGTAACGCCCTGATACTCAACGGAGACACCCTCTTTGACATTGATTTGGAAGCATTTGCCGAACAGCACCGAAACAGTAGTTCCGCGCTTTCGGTCGCTTTAAAACCGATGAAAAATTTTGACCGCTACGGAAATGTGGTCTTGGAAAACAATAAAATAACAATATTCAAGGAGAAGGAATTTTGTGCAGACGGCTTAATTAATGGCGGAATTTATTTAATTAATAAAAAAAATGATTTTTTTAACGCCATGCCCGAAAAATTTTCGTTTGAAACCCAAACGCTGCAACCCGCTGCAGGAAACAAACTCGTCAGTGGCTTCGTTTTCGACAACTATTTTATTGATATTGGTATCCCGGAAGATTATGCGCGGGCAAACAAAGAATTTGAAACCTATTTTGTATGTGCCTGACAGAGATTGACATAGCAGGTTACGAAACTCTGTTTCTTGACCGAGACGGCGTAATAAACAGATTGCGCCACAACGATTATGTAAAATCGTGGGCAGAATTTGAGTTCCTGCCAAACATATTTGAAGCGCTCGCCAAATGGAACAGCCATTTCAAACATATAATAGTTGTTACCAACCAGCGCGGCGCAGGCAAAGGACTGATGACCGAAAATGACTTAAACGAAATACACGGCAGAATGGTTAGAGAAATAGAAAAACGCGGCGGACGAATTGATAAAATATATTATTGTACGGCTGTAAATGAAGATGACCGCAACCGAAAACCAAATACAGGAATGGCGCTGCAAGCAAA
Source organism: Prevotellaceae bacterium (assembly GCA_031271005.1). GTDB lineage: Bacteria > Bacteroidota > Bacteroidia > Bacteroidales > Paludibacteraceae > WRGS01. Next base: position 28,927 of record JAISWT010000046.1, read on the forward strand.
ACACGATTTCCCGGACATTGATTTCGCCAAAGCGTTAATGATTGGCGACAGCAACAGCGACATGGAATTTGCAAAAAACGCAGGAATGAAAGGAATAAAAATATAATTCAAAAAAAATAAGCATTTCGTAAAACAAACATTTTATTTGCTTTCCGAACTAAACTCCATCAAGATATTTAAAAAAAAAAGATGACATCATTACGTAATACACTAAAAAATAGAATTTTAATCCTCGACGGCGCAATGGGTACAATGATACAGCAGTACAAACTCACCGAAGACGATTATCGCGGTAGCCGCTTTGCCAACTGGCAAAGCGAACTCAAAGGCAACAACGACCTGCTTGTGCTTACTCAGAAGGAAATTATAAAAGATATTCATTATCAATATCTTGCAGCAGGCGCAGATATTATTGAAACCAATACGCTAAATACGCAGGCAATTTCGCAGTCAGAATATGGGACAGGCAATTTTGTGCGCGAAATTAACCTCGCTGCAGCACGTCTGGCTCGCGACTGCGCCGACTTTTTCACACTGCAAAACACTGACAGACAGCGTTTTGTGGCAGGATCCATAGGTCCGACTAACAAGTTGCTTTCGCTCTCGCCCGATGTGGCAAACCCGGCGCTGCGTGCTATCACTTTTGACGAACTTGTAGCCGCATATCAGGAGCAAGCCGAAGCATTGATTGAAGGAGGAGTTGACGCACTGCTCATTGAAACAATTATTGATACGCTAAATGCAAAAGCAGCGATTTATGCAGCGCAAAACGCTATAAATAAACTGAATAAGAGAGTAGAAATTATGCTGTCGGCAACAGTAGCCGACACAGGCGGGCGATTGCTGTCGGGGCAAACCGTTGATGCCTTTATGACATCGGTTGCGCATGCGCAGCCGCTATCAGTCGGGCTGAACTGCTCATTTGGAGCAAAAGAGATGCTGCCATTTATGCAGGAGATGAGCGCCAAATCGCCCTTCTACACCAGCGCTTATCCCAACGCAGGCTTGCCAAACCAGTTTGGAGACTACGACCAGACCCCCGAAATTATGGCGACATTGATAAAGGAATATATTGATAATCAATTGGTTAATATCATTGGCGGCTGCTGCGGTACTACCCCGCAACATATTGAGCGGTATCGCGACCTGATAAAAGACGCGAAAATTCGCAAACCCGCAGAGAAAAGCAAATCGCTGATATTAAGCGGACTGGAAACTCTGGAAATAAAAACTCCTAATTTGCACAATGCCACCTCGCCCTCTCACGCCCCCGAAACGGAGAATGTACCATTCCACCGGAACAACACAGCAGGCATTGCTACTTTCATCAACATCGGCGAGCGTTGCAACGTGGCAGGCTCGCGCAAATTTTTGCAACTTATACAGGAAAAGAACTACGAAAAAGCCTTGCAGGTTGCACGGCAACAAGTGGAAGACGGCGCACAAATGCTCGACATCAATTTTGATGACGGGCTGCTTGACGCGCAGGCTGAAATGACTGAGTTTCTGAATCTTATCTCTGCTGAACCCGATATAGCCAAAGTCCCAATTATGCTCGACTCCTCCAATTTTGAAGTAATAGAAGCGGGGCTTAAATGCTTGCAGGGCAAAAGCGCCGTCAATTCCATCAGTTTGAAGGAAGGAGAAAAAGCGTTTTTGGAAAAGGCAGAAACAATTCGCCGCTTTGGCGCCGCCGCAGTTGTGATGGCTTTTGACGAAAAGGGGCAGGCTGACACCTTTGAGCGCAAAATTGAAATCTGCAGTCGCGCATATAATTTATTAACCCTCAAACTCAACTTTCCGCCGCAGGACATTATTTTCGACCCCAATATTCTGTCAATAGGCACAGGCATTGCCGAACACAACAATTACGCAATCAATTTTATCGATGCCACACAGTGGATAAAACAGCATCTGCCCCATGCCAAAGTGAGCGGCGGAGTGAGCAATTTAAGTTTCTCATTCAGAGGCAATAACGCCGTGCGCGAAGCAATGCACTCTGCATTTCTGTATCACGCCATTGCCGCCGGAATGGATATGGGCATTGTGAACGCCGCAATGTTGCAGATTTACGAAGAAATTCCCAAAGACTTTCTGCAACTTGTTGAGAATGTGATTTTTAACAGGAAAGAAAATGCAACGGAAGAGTTGATTGAATATGCCGAAAATTTAAAAAAGGAAGCGCAAAGCACAAATCTCGGCAAAGCAGCACAAACATTGCGGCAAAGCAGCGATGAATGGCGCAACGGCGCGTTGGAAGAGCGGCTGCAACATGCTATTATCAAAGGAATTAGCGATTTTATGATAAATGATTTGACAGAAGCGCTGGAAAAATACGCCTCGCCAATTGAAATCATAGAAAAGCCACTGATGAGCGGTATCAATGTAGTGGGCAAGCTGTTTGGACAAGGCAAAATGTTTCTACCGCAAGTGGTAAAAACTGCCCGTACAATGAAACGCGCTATAGATTTTCTGCAACCGTTCATAGAAAAGGCTAACCTGAAATCGGGGGCGAACAATGCAGGAAAGTACTTGATAGCCACTGTAAAAGGAGACGTACATGACATCGGAAAAAATATTGTTGCCGTAGTTTTGAGTTGCAATAATTACGAAGTAATTGACCTGGGAGTGATGACGCCCGCCGAAAAAATCGTAGAAACAGCCCGAAAAGAAAACGTTGATTTTGTGGGACTTAGCGGCTTGATAACTCCCTCGCTGGAAGAAATGTGCAACGTAGCGGCGGCAATGCAAAAAGCAGGATTGAATATTCCCCTTTTAATTGGCGGAGCAACTACATCTAAAAAATATACAGCCTTGAAAATAAGACCTTTATACGACCATCCTGTGATTTATGTGCGCGATGCCTCCGAACATATCTCTATTTTACAAAAAATTAAAGACCCTGTCCAAAAAGACGAGTTCATTCTAAAAATAAAGGAAGACTCTGAGTTGCAAAACTCGCAATTCATTGATAAACAGAAGCTTCTGACCTTTGAAGAAGCAAAACAGCGCAAACCTAAAATCTGGTAAACAATCTCGGAACGGGTGTTTTTTCTTTTTTAGGCATTTGTAATTTTATAGAAAAAAAGCAGTAATTTTGCGCTTTCGATACAATGATTGACTTTGCAACAGTAGAACAGATAAAGGATGCTGCCAAAATAGAAGATGTAGTGTCCGATTATGTTACTTTGCGGCGGCGTGGCGCAAATATGATTGGGTTGTGCCCGTTTCACAACGAAAAGACGCCCTCTTTCAGCGTCAATCCGGCACGCAATATTTTCAAGTGCTTTGGCTGCGGCAAAGGTGGTGATTCTGTGCATTTTATCATGGAAATAGAGCAGACATCATACTGGGACGCGCTGCATGTTCTGGCGAAAAAATACGGCATTGAAATTCGTGAGCGCGACCTCACGCCCGAAGAAATTGCCGCGCGCAGCGACCGCGAAAGTATGCTGACAGTCAATGATTTTACTCAAAAACACTTCTACGAAAACCTCCACAAGCACTCTGAGGGTCGCGCTGTGGGGCTGAGCTACTTTCGCGAGCGCGGACTGCGCGAAGATATTATCGAAAAGTTCCGCCTCGGATTTGCCCTCGATGCACGCGATACGCTTGCAAAAGCAGCGACCGTGGCAGGCTACAAAGAAGAATATTTGATTAAAACAGGGCTTTGTTTTAAGAACGAGCGAGATGGCAAACTTGTTGACCGCTTTCGCGGGCGCGTGATTTTTCCTTTTGTAAATATTTCGGGGAAAATAGTAGGCTTTGGAGGGCGCGTGCTGATGAAGACCGAAAATACAGCCAAATATATCAATTCGCCGGAGTCGGAAGTGTATCACAAAAGCAACGAACTTTACGGAATTTTTTTTGCCAAAGCAGCAATTCAAAAGAAAGACCGATGTTTTTTGGTGGAAGGCTACACAGATGTAATTTCGATGCATCAAAGCGGCATCGAAAACGTTGTTGCCTCATCGGGCACGTCGCTTACCGAAAAGCAAATACGCATTATTCAGCGATTTACAAAAAACATTACACTCATTTACGATGGCGACCCTGCCGGCATCAAGGCGTCTTTGCGCGGGATAGACCTCTTCCTGTCCGAAGGAATGAATATCAAGGTGCTGCTATTGCCGGACGGAGATGACCCCGACAGTTTTGCACAAAAAACAAATGCTTCTGATTTACAGGAATTTATAGAAAAAAACTCGACAGATTTTATTCGCTTCAAAATAAAACTGCTGCTGGACGATGCCGCAGGCGACCCCGTAAAACGCGCCACCGCAATAAGCGACATCTTGGACAGTATTGCCAAAATATCCGACCATATTACTCGCAGCGAATATATTAAGGAGAGCAGCGCTCTGCTCGGACTTGACGAGCAGAAAATTTATTACGAAATAAATAAAATAAAGGCACGCCGCGCCGAAAAGAAACCGCCGAAAAGTCAAGACGGAAGCCCCGAAAGCCAACCCGAAAAAACCAGTGAATATGACCTGAAAGCAGATACATCTTTTGATAAACTTGAATATGAACTGCTGCAACTGCTTGTGCGTGAGGCAAATGAACCGATAATAGAAACCGAAACAGACAAAACAACTGTTGCACAATATATTTTGAAAGAATTGCAAACAGACGCAATAGAATTTCGCAATGCGCTGTACAATAAATTTTTAGCGGAATTTAAAAATCAATATTCGGAAAATAATAATAAAATTATTGATTATTTCAAAAATCATTCAAATGCGCAAATTAACAACTTGGCTATTGATTTGATAGAAGAAAAATACGTTTTGAGTAAAATTTTTGAGGAAAAACAAACAGTTACAGCAGAGAGCCACTTCGACAACAGACTCATTGAAAAAGAGCGAATTAGAAGGCGCGAAAAACTGGGCGAAAAGGTTGGACGTGTGGTTTTGAGTTACAAAAATCATATTATTTTGGAACGAATACGGCTGAAAATTATTGATTTAAAAACTTTTTCTGAGAATGGCGATTTTGAAAACGCCGAAAAAACAATGAATGAACTCAAAAACCTCGAAAATCTAAAAATCATTTTGGCAAAAGAACTTGGCGAAAGAGTAATTTTAAAAATATAACTGAAAAATTAATTGACAATAATTAATGCTAACCCCATCCATCAGCGTTAATTACCTGCAAAAAGAAATCAATATGTTGCAATTTAACGAAATAATTTACGGACCGATGCACAGCAGGCGGCTGGGCAACTCGCTCGGTGTCAATTTGTTGCCCATAGATGCAAAAATATGCACCTTCAACTGCATCTATTGCGAATGTGGCTTTAACACCACAATGAAAAAATTCCCCATGCCCCGCCGCGCCGCCGTAAAAAGTGCGCTCAACGAAAAATTGCAGGCTTTATGCGCTGAAAATCAGATGATTGACGTAATAACCTTTGCCGGAAATGGCGAGCCTACATTGCACCCGCAATTTCGGGAAATTATTGATGACGCCATTGAATTGAGAAATAAATATTTTCCGGAAACCAAAATCTGCGTCCTTACAAATTCCACGCAAATATCTAAAAAAGAAGTCTTTGACGCGCTGATGAAAGCCGACAATGCAATTCTGAAGTTCGACTCGGCAATAGATGAAACCATGCGCCAGATTGACAGACCCGCGCGCAGAGACTTTTCGGTAGCATGGCTGCTCGAAAACCTGCAACACTTTGAAAACAGGTTGATTGTGCAAACAATGTTCCTGCGCGGCACGCACAACGGACAAACTGTGGACAACACAACCAAAACAGAAATCAGCGCCTATATAAATGCAATGCAAATACTTAAACCTCAACAGGTTATGATTTACGGCATAGACAGACAAACGCCCGTAAAATCGTTGCATAAAATCCCCCGCGAAGAACTGGAAAAAATAGCAGAACAAATCAGAAAATCGGGGATTGAAGTAAATGTAGCAGGATAATTTTTTAGTAATTAATATTTAATTAAGAAATGTTTTTGAATTGAGAATTGAGAATTGAGAATTAAAACAATTTCTAACCACTCCTAACTATTCCTAACTATTCCTAACTGTATTCAATTGCTATCTGCTAATTGCGTGAGGGCAAAATATATTTTGCCCCTGCTATCTGCTATCTGCTATCTGCTAATTGCTAACTGCTAATTGCTAATTGCATTTGGAAAACTCCCTGTTTTCATGTAATTTTGTTCCCCGAAATAATTTTATACCTTACTTATCTAATAATATGAATATCACTTATTTACCAAACACTAACGAATTAATTTCCTGTTTGGAAAAATCACCTGCCGAGTTTACAAAGTTTGATATTATCAACTTTGTAAAGACTCGCAAAATTGAGTTTGTCAATTTTATGTATCCCGGCGGCGACCACAAGTTAAAAACCCTTAACTTCGTGATTAACAGCGAGGACTATCTTAACTCCATTCTTACATACGGCGAGCGTGTGGACGGGTCAAGTTTGTTCCCCTACATAGAGGCAGGCAACAGCGATTTGTATGTTTTGCCGCGCTTCCGTACCGCGTTTATCGACCCCTTTGCTGCGCGACCAACTCTGGCGATGCTATGCTCGTTTTTCGACCGCAAGGGCAACCCGCTCGAAACTTCATCTGAATTTACACTGCGGAAAGCCGACCGAATTTTCACCGAAAAAACAGGCATGAAATTTCAGGCGATGGTAGAGTTGGAATATTATGTAACAGGCAGTTACGAACATTCCGGAGCATTCGCAGCGCCCGACCAGAAGGGCTACCACGAATCCGCGCCTTACGCGCACTTCAACGAGTTCCGCAAAGAATGTATGGCTCACATCGCACGTGTGGGCGGACAAATAAAGTACGGACACAACGAAGTGGGAAATTTTATGTTCGACGGAAAACTCTACGAGCAAAATGAAATAGAATTTTTGCCCGCCGACATTGCTCAAACTGCCGACAGTATGCTTCTGGCGCAGTGGATTATCCGCAACCTCGCGGCACAGCGCGGGCTTGACATCACTTTTGCGCCAAAAATTGCCACGGGCAAAGCCGGCTCCGGTATGCACGTCCATTTGAGAATTATGAAAAACGGCGTAAATCAGTTCGTTGAAGATGGAAAACTTTCGGATACTGCACGCCGAGCCATTGCCGGTTTAATCAAACTTGCCCCGTCCATAACGGCTTTCGGCAATATGCGCCCTTCGTCTTACGCGCGGCTGGTGCCTCATCAGGAAGCGCCTACAAACGTGTGCTGGGGCGATTCCAACCGCTCGGTGCTTATTAGAGTGCCACTCGGATGGACAACGTGCAAAAATATGCTCTCCGAAATAAATCCCTTGGAAGACAGGACGCAAACTAACGCAGAATTTAAGCAAACAGTAGAAATCCGCTCACCTGACGCTACTGCCGATATTTATCTGCTGCTTGCAGGCTTGTCGACCGCATGTGCCTACGGCTTGCAAATGCCTGACGCTCTGGAGGTTGCCCAAGCAACTTATGTTGACGTAAATATTCACAGAGAAGAGAACAGAGAGAAATTGCGCATGCTCGAAAAATTGCCCACTTCCTGCCACGAATCTGCCGAAAAACTCAACGAGCAGCGTGCTATTTATCAGGCTGACGGTATTTTTACCCCCAAATTAATTGACAATATTATACACCAACTAAATACGTTTAAAGAAGAAAAAACGACTTACGCGCTGTAAAATACCTCTGCCTGCGAGCCGGTGATGTTCGATAAATCACACAAAAATTTCCTGATTACATTGATTGTTACACCAACCAAAGTAATCAGGAAAATCTTTTTAAAACCTTTTGTTCTGAAAAAAAATCTTTAAATTTTTCCTACCAAATCAATACTCGGTTTGAGCGTTGCTGCGCCCTGTTCCCATTTTGCCGGACAAACTTCGTCAGGATGTGCGGCAACGAACTGTGCTGCTTTCACTTTGCGCACAAGTTCATCGGCATTACGTCCGATAGCGCCGTCGTTGATTTCCACCAACTTAATCAGCCCGTCAGGGTTGGCAACGAAGGTCCCGCGATAGGCGAGGAAATCCTCTTCGTTGAGTACGCCCAATGCCCGCGACAAAGCGCCTGTGTGGTCGGCAAGCATTGTGTATTTGATTTTTTTGATGCTCTCTGATGCGTCAAACCACGCCTTGTGCGTAAAATGCGAGTCGGTGCTGACAGAATACACCTCAACGCCCATCTCTTTAAGTTGAGAGTATTTTTCGGCTACGTCTACGAGTTCTGTCGGGCAAACAAATGTGAAATCGGCTGGGTAAAAGAAGAAAATTGACCATTTGCCCAATACGTCCTTGTCTGTAACGGTCTTAAACTGACCGTTTTGAAACGCCTGCAACTTAAATTCAGGAATACGTGTGTTCAATAATGTTTCCATATAAAATATATTTTTTTTTATGATTTATAAATTATGTTTTAAAAACGCTGCAAAGATATTTCATATAAAAACACAAAACAAATAGATTGTACTTATAATAAAATAGAATTTAAAGATAGTGGTTAGTTGTTAGTGGTTAGTGGTTAATATTCACTATTCTCAAAAAAAGATATTTTTTATTATTTTTTTTGAGAATATTACAAACTGATAGCAATTGAGAATTGAGAATTGAGAATTGAGAATTGAGAATTAAGAATTGAGAATTAAGAAATGAAGGAATGAAATCCAATTACGAATTAAAAATTACGAATTACGAATTACGACTTGCTAATTGCTAATTGCTAATTAACTAGACTCTAAACTCTGACAACTGAAATTTATCACATCTTCATAATTATGCCTTCTGCTTTTTTGCCGTCGGCTTTAGCAATAAGCGGTTTTGTAAAGTGCAGATGGCGAATTTTATCGGTTTCAAATTTTGCTTTCTGACTGTTTAGATATTCCACGTCATAAGAGCCGTCTTCTGAGAAAGGATTTATTGTAAAATAGAATACGCCTAACGATGTCAGGTTTTGGAAAAAATGCGTGCCCTGGCTGGGGTCAATACGGTAATCGGGCAGCCCCGATTCCACTATCACTCGCGCATTGCTGATGTGTTGCCACTTTACGGGGATGCCGAGCCAGGGGTCGCTTGAACCCCATCTGCCGGGACCGATAAGGATATAATGCCTGTTTTTTGCTGCAAGTTGCGCGTTTAGCAGTCCTATCTCTTCTGCAAGTTGCGCGTTCTTTGCAGCATCGAAGGTTTCGGGCTTTACATATATTAAGTCGTGAATATCTTCCTGAATACCGTGTCCCAAGGCGTTTTTGCAGGTTACGATAGCGTCATTCTGCGAAATCTTGTCCAGATTCTCGTTCAGTGTTTCATTGCTATCCACAATTGGGCGCACTTGCAGCAGATAAAAAGTATGCTCTCGCGCAGGCGAATAGTCAAGTTTAACAGCAAATTCCATTTCCACAGGTCGCCCCATTTCTCTTTGGGCTATCGAAAGCAGGTTTTTCAAAATCTCTGCCAAAGGAAAAACATTGTGTTTCAATATGTTTGCAAAGGTGATAAGTTTTCTGCCGCTTTCTTCGGAATTGTCGTACAGCATTTGCTCGCGGTAACTGTAAGTGGAGGCGATGAATTTCAAAGTCCCGTCTTTTTCGGCATCCTGAACATTTATTTTTAATAAATTAAAAGCATCGTCAATTTTTGGCTGAAACTTTATGTCATCAAGGTTTAAGGCAAAAAAACTGTCCTGCGTCTCTTTCAACACAAGTGGTATAGTGCTGGTTTGCAACACATTATTGGGGTGTGCGGGCGAAAATCGCAAAGCGCGTCCGCCGTCAACAATATATTTTCCCAAGCCGAAAGCAACATTTACTACACCCTCGCTGCTTTTTTCTGCGCCAAGGGGGTAATAATTGAATGACTGGGCAACCCCCGAAAACGAAGGATAAAAGCGACTGCCATGCTCTGCGCCACATATTTCCTGCAAAATGACCGCCATGCGTTCCTCGTCAATCACGTTTTTGGTTACGCGCATATATGCTTTGCTCGCGCTGTAATAAACGGACGCATACACCGCTTTGATTGCCTTTGCAACCATTGCAACGGTGTTGTCCATATCAAAACTGTCGAAGGGTAGCATGTATGTTGAATAAATGCCCGCAAACGGCTGATAATTAGAATCTTCGAGCAAACTGGAAGAGCGGACGGCAAGCGGTGCGCAAACCGTTGACATGAAGGCGCGAATATTATTGTAAAGCCATTCGGGCAAGGTAGAGAGCAAAAATCGCTCAAGAATTTTTTCGTCAGATACTTCCGAAAGCGCGAAGTCGTACAGTCGGTTTGTTTCCATAAATTCTGCAAAAATGTCGGTGCATAATACTAATGTTTTCGGGATTGTAATATTCACATTTTCAACATTTTGCAAGTTTTCATTGCGTTTAATCATTGCATCTACAAAGGCAAGTCCGCGCCCTTTTCCCCCCAAAGAGCCGTCGCCGAGACGCGCAAAATTTGAGTATTTATCGTATCGTTTGGGGTCAAAAATGGCTACAACGCCGCGATTTTTAATTTTTCGATATGTTACAATAGCATCGAAAATCACTTGACGCACGTTGTCCATCGAATTGTTGAGCATTTGCGCGTCAACGTTTTTTAAAAATTCTGCCAGCGGAAACATTGCACGCGAATAGAGCCAGCGCGAAATGTCGTTGCGCGAAATGTGGTACGAAAGGCACTCGTCGCTAATGTTAAAAATATTGTCCTGCAAATCTTTCAAATTTTTGACCTGCGTTTCGGTTATGTTAGAGAAAGGATTTAGAAATTTGAAATCGCCAAAACCGAAACTGAAGGCAATCTGTTTTCGCAAATCAAGGAAAAATGTTTTTGAAAGTTTATAAATAAAAGCCGCGCTCAGATGGTCGGCTGCAAGTTTGTTGGAATAGTCGGTCGATTCGATAATTAAAGGTACATATTTATCGCGCTTGCGAATTGCGCCACACAGACGGATGCCGGCCTTGCGGTTTTCCTTGCCTTTTATCTCAAATTCAACATCGGAAATCACTCCCAGAATATTGTCTGCATATTTTTCGTACAGTTCCATTGCCTCTTCGTAGTTGCGTGCGAAGAGGATTTTCGGTCGCCCGCGCATACGCAACATCCGCTCGTGGTCGTTAAGCGCTTCGGTCATAAACGAGTGCGACTGTTTGAACATAAATTTGTACAGGCGCGGAATAATTGACGAATAAAAGCGGATAGAATTTTCTACAAATATAATTGCCTGAACTCCAACAGATTGAATATCTTCGTCAATATTCATCTTGTCTTCAATCAGTTTTATTATTGCTAAAAGAATTTCGGGGTCGCCCAGCCAACTGAAAACATAGTCAATCGCCGACAAATCTTCGTTTGCAAGGTGCTGCACTGCGATTCGCGAAAACGGAACAAGCGCAACAATAGGGATATTCCGGTATGCGTTCTTTACCTTTTTTGCCCACTCAAAAGGGTTGATTGTGTCGCCGGCGGGCATCGAAATTATCAGGTCAAAGTTCACCTCGCCCAGCGCCGCAGCAGCCTCGTCTTCGGAGGTTACAAGCCTGAAACGTGGCGGATAGCGCAAATGAAGCGACACATATTCGTTAAAAATCTGCTCGTCAATTCGCCCGTCTTCTTCAAGCGTAAAAGCATCGTAGCGGCTTGCATAAAGCAGCACGTTGTAAATACGATGCTTCATCAAATTGGCAAAAGAAGTGTCCTTAAAGTAAAGTTGTTTAATGTTGGGTTGTTGCATAAGAGCGCAAAAATTTTTGAAAACACAAAAGTAGTTAAATATTTTTGGAAAAAAACCAATTTCCCGTACAATTCGTTTGTCCGGGGGCAATCCGTTCCGAAAAAATGCTCATTTACAGGATGTAAACTCTGCTTTTTGAAACCCGTCAGCAAAAAAAATCTGTTTTTTAGAAATATCTTGTTATATTAATAAAAAATTTTCATTAATTTTGTCCCTGAATTTACAAAAAAATATCAATAAAAATCAATTAGACAATGAAAAAATCAATTTTTGTTATATTAACAGTTTGTGTTACAGTTGTTTGCACTTTTTCGTGCCGCAAAAACGCCGAAAACGGGTTTGAACCGAAGCCTGTTGTACATCCCGACTGGACGCGCACCGCAGTTATTTACGAGGTCAATTTGCGCCAGTACACAAAAGAAGGAACTTTTAAGGCGTTTGAACAGTATTTGCCGCAGTTGAAAGATCTGGGCGTTGATGTTTTGTGGTTTATGCCGGTTCACCCCATTTCAGAACTCAACCGCAAAGGAACGCTCGGCAGTTATTATGCTGTAAAGGATTATAAATCAGTTAATCCCGAATTTGGAACAGATACTGATTTTAAAAACCTGATAAACAATGCCCATCAATTGGGATTTAAGGTAATTATTGACTGGGTGGCAAATCATACCGGCTGCGACAACCTTTGGCTGGAAGCGCACAAAGACTGGTATGTGCTTGATTCTGTGGGAAATCCAACAAGCCCGTATGACTGGACCGATACATACAAACTGGATTACGACAACGGCGCAATGCGTGCCGAAATGACAAATGCAATGAAATATTGGGTACAGGAGTTTGACATTGACGGCTTCCGATGCGATGTTGCCGGCGAAGTGCCAACCACGTTCTGGGACAGCGCACGATTTGCGCTCGACAGCGTTAAACCCGTATTTATGCTTGCCGAAGCCGAGAAACCGGAACTGCTGAAAAACGCTTTCGATGCAGGATACAACTGGAAATTGCTGCACCTGATGAACAAAGTAGCATCTGCCAAAGACACAACAACAGTGAACGACTTGCGTGCTTATTTGGCAACAAAAGACACGCTTATGCCAACCGATGCCTATCAGATGAATTTCATAACTAATCACGACGAAAATTCGTGGAACGGAACCGAATATGAACGTCTGCAAAAAGGCGTACAGACCTTTGCCGTACTCACTTACACTTTGCCCGGAATACCGCTTATTTATACAGGACAGGAAACAGGCTTGAAAAAACGCTTGAAATTTTTCGACAAGGATATTGTCGGGTCGTGGACAAAAAACAGCGCCTTCACGTTCTACAAAAAACTGAACGAACTTAAACACACGCATCCGGCGCTCAAAGCAGGCGAACAAGGCGGCGAACTGAAATTTTTCAGGCACGGATACGAAAAAGATTTACTCGTTTTTATGCGCTCAAAAGAGGGAAAAGACCTGTTTGTGATGCTAAATCTGGGGAACAGAAGTTTGGAATTTTTCACTAATGATGTGCTGCCAAGAGGCGAATTTACCGATTTCTTCACAGGCAAAAAATTGGCAGGAATTCCCAACCATCTCAACCCATGGGAATACAGGATATTAATAAGATAAAATCTGTTTCAATATAGATATAATAAGGGGATTTCTAAAAAATTATAGTTTTTTGGAATTACCCGAAATAAATAAAGTACAAATATATTATTATGGAAGACCTTAAAACCCATCTTGGTAAAGCAGAAGAAAACATGGAAGGCGCCGTGCTGTTTCTTGACGATGTGCTCGCGCGTATCCGTGCAGGAAAAGCCAGCGTGCGCATTTTAGACGGAATAAAGGTGAATTATTACGGCAGCCCCGTTCCGCTCACAAATGTTGCCACGCTCGCAGCGCCCGATGCTAAAACTATTACCATTCAGCCATGGGAAAAAAAACTGATTACCGAAATTGAAAAGGCAATAATGGCATCAGACGTGGGAATTACACCTGTTAATAATGGCGAAATGATACGTCTGGGCATTCCTCCGATGACGGAAGAACGCCGCAAACAACTTGTAAAGCAAGTGCGTGCTGACGGCGAAGATGCGAAAATCGCCGTGCGTAACGCTCGCCGCGACTCCATTGAACGCCTCAAAAAAATGGTCAAAGACGGACTGTCAGAAGACCTCGAAAAAGACGCTGAAGCAGACGTGCAAAAAATTCACGACAAGTTTATCAAAAAAATTGATGATATGCTCGCTGCCAAAGAAAAAGAAATAATGACAGTATAAGTTAGAAGGGATTTTTTCTCCGAAAACAGCAATGTATTTTTTTGCGCCAAAAATCAAAATGTTGCGCAATTGCCCTTGTAGTTCAATGGATAGAACGGAAGTTTCCTAAACTTTAGATTCGGGTTCGATTCCCGGCAAGGGTACGGAACTAAATAGCAATTACCTGCGCGGCGCACTGTCAAGGCGTCTCTTTACCTTTTCCATTTTCCCGCTTTGCGCCATTTTCATCATTTTTGCCATATTCCCAAATTCTTTGAGCAGACGGTTCACTTCAACAACAGTTTTGCCGCTGCCTGCCGCTATCCTCTGTTTGCGGCTGCCGTTGAGCATTTGTGGGTTCGCGCGCTCGCTGGGGGTCATTGACAGAATTATTGCCTCAATACTTTTGAGCCCATTATCGCCTGTTTCCGTATCCATATCCTTCATGGCTTTATTCACGCCGGGTATCATTGCGAGAAGGTCTTTCATATTGCCCATTTTCTTCACTTGCCTGATTTGAGAAAGGAAGTCGTTGAAATCATACTGATTTTTTGCCAGTTTTTTACTGATTCGGCGTGCTTCGTCCTCGTCATACTGCTCCTGCGCACGCTCAACGAGCGACACGATGTCGCCCATGCCCAAAATCCTGTCTGCCATACGCTCAGGATAGAACACATCGACTGCGTCCATCTTTTCGCCCGTTCCTACAAATTTTATCGGCTTATTGACCACCGAGCGAATTGACAACGCCGCGCCACCGCGTGTATCACCGTCAAGTTTGGTAAGTACAACGCCATCAAAATTAAGACGCTCGTTAAACTCTTTCGCCGTATTGACCGCGTCCTGTCCTGTCATCGAATCCACAACGAACAGAATCTCCTGCGGCGAAACGGCTTTTTTTATCGCCGCAATTTCGGTCATCATTTGTTCATCAACTGCAAGCCGACCTGCTGTGTCGATAATTACAAGATCAAAACCGTATTCTTTGGCATATTTAACGGCTTTTTCGGCAATTTTTACGGGGTTTTTATTTTCCTCTTCCGCAAAAACCGGGATTCCCAACTGCTCGCCAAGCGCTTTAAGTTGCTCGATAGCGGCAGGGCGATACACGTCAGCAGCCACCAGAAGCGGCTTCTTGTGGCGTTTGTGTTTCAGCAGATTTGCAAGTTTGCCCGAAAACGTGGTCTTACCCGACCCCTGCAACCCCGACATCAAAATCACTGCCGGATTGCCTTTGAGGTTAATATCAACGCTCTGACCACCCATCAGCGATGACAGTTCGTCCCGCACTATTTTCACCATTAACTGGCTGGGCTTAAGCGAAGTAAGCACGTTTTGACCCAGCGCTTTTTCTTTGACCGTTTCGGTGAATATTTTTGCGGTCTTGTAATTTACGTCCGCCTCAAGCAATGCTTTGCGCACGTCTTTAAGCGTTTCGGCAACATTGATTTCGGTAATTCTGCCTTCGCCTTTAAGTATTTTGAACGACCTTTCGAGCCGTTCCGACAAGGATTCAAACATATTTTTTCAGTTATAAAAAATGAGAGGTGAAAATGCTACTCTCACAGCGCCGGCATTTTTTTTGCCGCGCAAAATTAATTGTTTTTTTAAGATAAGCCAAATTTACGCTAATGTTTTCAACTTTTTCAGTCGCTTTTTTTCGCCCACAATCCATGCTATGTCCATTTCTTGGAACACGAGCTTGGGGTCGGGCGCGAGAATGCGGTTGTTTATACGCTCTATAGCCATTACCATGCCGCCTGTTTGTTCGCGTATGCCACTGTTCTTGATAGATTTGCCCAGAAGGGGATTGTCAAAATCAATGCAGATTTTTTCCACAACAATATCTTCGAGGTCGTAGTCGTGCTGTATTTTCTGCTCGGCTTGGAAAGCGGGCTTGAATTTTTCCAAAATATCGTCGGTTGTAAAAACTCCTATATGGTCAAAAGGCATAATTTTGCTGTTCGGACCGGGCGCGTATATAATATGTTCGCCACGTTTTATATACACAACATTTATCCCGAATTTTTCGCGCCATTCCAGTTCGCGGAGCATTCGTCCGATGTATCGGGCGTGTTGTGGCACTTCGAGGTCGGTCAGATGCACGTCCCAGTCGGTCAGAGCGGGGTTGCGCGAGTGCAAACGGCGACGGATATTACTCATCGGGGCTTGCTGCTCGGCAGCGGCTATCTCGCGTCCGTGAAGGTTCTGCATAAAACGTTTTTCTATGCTTTTATAAATATTTTTTATCTTTTTAAATAAAAATATTAAAATAATTAATAATAACGGCAAAAATATTAGAAACGTTAATTTTGTGCCAATGCACACGTCAGCAAGATATGTTACAAGTATTAGTCCGATGAGCATACGCGCAATCTCAACAATTAGCAGCGTGCGGCGGTTGTAGATTTCGCTTTTCAGCAATTTCAGTCCGCTCATATCACTCGGATTGTCAAAAATTAGCCCCCAAAGGAACGGCAGAGACAGTAACAATCCTGCAGCCAGCGTAATTATGTTCGGCAAAATGCCATCCATTGTTTTGTCTAAAGCAGGAAGCAGAAAAATTGTACAAAGTACTATTATTGAGATAATTATGATGGCATTTACAACAACAGTAATAGAAAGTTTCCTGAGCAGTTTTCGCGTATCGGTCTCTGTTTTAGGCATCTCGGCACGCGAAGAATAGGCATTGATATATTCGAGCCATTTCTTTGGCAATATTTTTTCTATTAATAAATACACTTTATCCGAATATTTTATCATGTAAGGAGTTGTGAATGTGGTTATAGCGGCTGTGCCTACGGCTACGGGGAAGAGGAAATCCGAAATCACGCCGAGCGACAGTCCGAGTGTGGCAACGATAAAAGCAAATTCGCCGATTTGCGCCATACTCATGCCCACCTCAATTGCCTGCTTGAGCGGCTGCCCCGAAAGCAAAGCGCCCAAAGCAGTGGCAATAAATTTCCCGAAAACAACAATCAGAGTAATAAGCAACACAACCCAGCCATATTCCACTATCACAGAAGGATTTATCATCATTCCTATCGAAACGAAAAATATTGCGCCGAAAAGGTCTTTGACAGATTTGAAGATGTGCTCTATTTTTTCCGCCGAAGTTGTCTCCGCCAAAATAGAGCCCATGATAAACGCGCCCAATTCTGCCGAAAAACCTACCTGCGTAGCAATAACAACCATTCCTAAACACAATCCGATTGACAGAATCAAATAGACCTCGTCGTCAAGCAGTTTTTTCGCTTTTTTGAGCAAAGTAGGAATAACAAAAATGCCCATTAAGAACCACAGTATCAGGAAGAAAACGAGTTTCAACACCGTGTAAATCATCTCGCCACTGCCTACGTGCTGTGTTACTGCAACGGTAGAAAGCAGCACCATCAGCAAAATAACAACAATATCTTCGACTACAAGTATGCCAAAGACCGTTTTGACGTAATGTCGTGATTTTAAGCCCAATTCTTCGAAGGCACGAATGATAATTGTAGTAGATGAACTTGCAAGCATACCACCAAGAAAGAGGCAATCCATAGTTTTCCAGCCCAAAACTTTCCCCGTAAAGAAGCCTAAAAGTGTGATACACACGATTTCAAAAATCGCTGTGATGGAGGCAGAACCGCCCACGCGCATCAGTTTTTTGAAACTGAACTCAAGACCGAGCGAAAAAAGCAGAAAAATTACGCCTATTTCTGCCCAAATTTCTACGCTGTGTTCATCTGCCACATTGGGCGTAAAAGCAAGATAAGGACTGACAATGAACCCCGCAATGATGTAACCTAACACGAGCGGCTGCTTTAACTTCTTGAAAATAAGAGTTGTAACCGCCGCCATAATAAGTATCAGAGCCAAGTCGGAAATTAGTGTCGGCAAATGAGATTCCATTATTGTTTGAAAATTAATATTTTTTTTACATTAATAAACCGTGATCTTAGTTAGTTGGTTAACATAATTTAAGAAATATTCGCTGTGCGTTAGGATTCAACGCACTTACGATTTGCAAAAATATATGAAAAGTGCGAATTTTCCAAACGCGCACAGCGAAAAACTGTTTTTTTTATTGCACGAAGGCACCAAACGGATAGCAATTAATAATTAAGAAATGAATTTTAGTGAATAATTAATAGTGAATAGTGAATAATAAAATGCAGAACACGCTAATACACAAGCCCCGCAGGGGCGTAATCATTTTTACATCAACGCCCTGTCGGTCATTTGATTTTGCCCTTTCAGGGCGAAAACGATGGCGGCGTTAATTATTAGTTGTTAAAAGCCTTATTTTAATTCCTGTATAAAGACAAAAGATTTTTTTCTGATAACTAAAAAAATACTAATGATAAAAAAATAAAAAAAAATTTGCAGATAGAAAAAAAAGCGCTACCTTTGCATCCGCTAAAAATCACAAAAGGTACCATAGCTCAGTTGGTAGAGCATCGGACTGAAAATCCGTGTGTCCCCGGTTCGATTCCTGGTGGTACCACCATAAAAATATCGCCAAAACTCTTACAATATAAGATTTTGGCGATATTTTTTTTCATTTTTTTCATTATTGTACCAATTTTGTAAAACATTTTCGCAAGTGCGGTGCGTATGTCAAAACTTTTGTGTATTTTTGCGCAAATTTTTTTATAAGCGACATAAAGTAGAATAAGACGTGGAAATTTTATTGGAAGATATTGAAAATCACCGAATTACAGATGCAGTTTGCGTAGATGCCTCGTGCCTGGGCAATCCGGGCGTAACAGAATACCGCGCCATCGACATGTGTACAAGGCAGGTTATTTTCAATTACAAACTGAACGAAGCAACAAACAATATCGGCGAGTTTCTGGCTATTGTGCATGCTCTGGCTCTTTATAAGAACAGACACAAACCTTTGAAGGTGATTTATACCGACAGCGTAACCGCAATTGCGTGGGTACGCAACAAAAAAACAAAAACCACCTTTACCAAAACCGAGCGAAACCGCAAAACTTTTGAGATTCTGGAGCGTGCAATTAACTGGCTGCAAACAAATACCTTCGACACTGCAATAGTGAAATGGGACACAGAGCAGTGGGGCGAAATTCCGGCGGATTACGGACGAAAGTGAAATCGTCCAATAGAATTGAGAATTGAGAGTTGAGAATTGAGAATTAAAAAAAAATAACCACTAACCACTAACCACTAACAATAATGTACAGACGCAATGCTTTGCGTCTCAATAAGTTAAAAAAATAAACATAAACCGCACGCCCTAACCTCCTCTCACTTCGGGGCGGGGCAGGGGGGTGAGGAGAGTGGGGTAGGGGGGAGAGACTGATAACTGATAACTCTTTCCCGTTAGGGGAAATAGTTTGGTAGAACAATTGGCAGACCTGAATATCAATCCGTACGCAGGATTGAAACATTTATAAGTTATTATTTTTTTTTATCACTAAAATATAGTAATATATAACTTGCAACTACTGTTAAGTTAATTATTAAAACAGATTTATAATTTGCTAATTAATATAAATTTACAATAAATATTTTTGACATTTCATATCTTTACTTAATATTACTTGATTATGACAAATTTTGCAGTAATTGGACAGGGACATATCGGGAGGCGTCATGCCGAAATGATTCGCAGGAACGCTGACAGTCGGCTGGTTGCCGTGTGCGACATCCTGCCGAAAGAGCAAACAGGCAATGCCGAAATAGAAGTACCTTACTTTTCCAATATTGACGACCTGCTTGCCGCCGGACTTGATATTGACGTAGTAAATATATGCACGCCAAACGGCTACCACGCAGAATACGCTATAAAGGCTCTGCGCAACAGGCACCATACAGTAATTGAAAAGCCCATTGCACTGACGAAAAAAGATGCCGAAAAAATCCTCGCCACTTCACTCGAAATGTCTCGCCACGTCTTTTGCGTGATGCAAAACAGGTATTCGCCGCCGTCTGTGTGGCTGCGCGAAGTGATGGACAACAGGCAGTTGGGCAAAATCTTTATGGTGAAACTTGACTGCTACTGGAACCGAGACGAGCGATATTATAAAAAAGGGAACTGGCACGGCGACGCCACACTTGACGGAGGCACGCTATTCACACAGTTCTCACATTTTATAGATATTATGTACTGGCTTTTTGGGGACATTACAAATATTCACGGAAATTTTGCGGACTTTAACCACAATAAACTCACCGACTTTGAAGACAGCGGTTCGGTTACTTTCGACTTCGTAAACGGCGGAATGGGTACACTCAACTATTCAACTGCTGTGTGGGACACAAATCTTGAAAGTTCAATCACCATCATTGGCGAAAAAGGCACTATTAAAGTCGCCGGACAATATATGAACGAGGTGGTCTATTGCCACGTGAAGGACTACGTGATGCCCGAACTTGCCCCATCGAACCCGCCAAACGACTACGGCGCGTACAAAGGCTCGGCGCAAAACCATCATTATGTTATCCAAAATGTGGTGGAAAAACTGACCAACAAAAGTGTAATAAATACCAACGCGCTGGAAGGATTGAAAGTGGTTGATATTATTGAGCGCATTTATCAGGTGCGCGACAATCAGTGGAGAAAAAACCGATAATCAGTTTTGCCTTGTTCCGAACAATCTGTATTTTATGGGGACTTCTAAAAATTAGATTATTTTAGGCGGGCAAGTTTTCAAAAGCGCAGTTTACTAATGTAAATGAGCATTTTGAAAATGAAGCCCAACGACAAATAAGCAATTTTTAGGAGT
>JAISWT010000110.1 GCA_031271005.1 Prevotellaceae bacterium
TGTATTTCCGATAATCTTTATCGTGTTTTTCACTAACCACTGACCACTGACCACTAATAAAGTTTCCTGTAGAATTCCAAAATTTTCACTCTAAAAACGTGTTCATATTTTGCCTGAATCTCTTCTGTTTGTGCTTGCGAGAGGCGCGTCTGGGCTTGCGAGAACTCAAAAACAGATAATTTGCCGTTGGCGTAACGCTCACGGGCGTACAAAAACGATTCTTTTGCTGCTGTAACTGCCTGAGCAGCAGCAGTTTGCTTCTCGTTTGCCAAAATTGCATTGTGATATGCCGTTTGAATTTCCTTAAACAGTTGCTTCTTTGCTTTATCTAATTCAAATCTCTGATTTTCAATATTATACTTTGCCTGTTTTGACTGATTTACAACGGACAGTCGGTTGAACAGAGGAACGCTCAAAGTCAAACTTATATATTCGCCGAGATTTGCGTTTGCCTGTTCTGCAAAGGCTGTGTTAAGTCCCTGATTTTTATACAGATAGAAATAATTTGTGCCAATTCCCGCGCTTAAATTTATTGTCGGGAAATATGCCGATTGGACAATTTTCAGCGACTTTTCGGCAATTTTCACAGAAAGTTCCTGCGATTTTATTTCGGGTTTATTATTAACTGCCAGATTGTAAATATTTTCTGCCGACAAAAACAAACTTTTCTTTTCATTGCCGGTTGCGGCGTCAATCAGATTTATTTCATCATCAATATTGAAGTTTTCAATATTTTGGAGTTCCAAACTCTGCGCCAAATCCAAAAGCGCCAGTTTCAGGTCGCTTGCCGTTTGGACAACAGACATTGTGTCGTTTGCTGCTTGCGATTGAATATCAAGCAGTTGCGAGTATGCAATTTTGCCGTTCTCAACAAGGATTTTAGTCTTCTCGGTTTGCTGCTTGGTGGTTGCGAACCGCTCTTGTGCAATTTTTAGTATCTCTTTCTGGAACAGCGCCTGCAAAAACAGTGATGTAACCTGCAATTCGACGTCATTTTTTGCTTTTTGGAGGTTCAATGCCGCCGCCTGCAAACTGAGTTTTGCCTTTGCCGCCGCATGTACAAGCCTGAATCCCGCAAAAATCGGCGCCGACGAGCCGACCGAAAAGGTTGTGTTCGACTGCGCTTGATTTTCGTACAGTCCGCTTTGCATCTGCGTTCTGCCGAAGTTCCAGTTTTGCCCTGCGCTTGCATTCAAATCGGGCAAAAACGCCATTTTTGCAGAAGTCAAATCGGTTTTTGCCGCCCGCTGCGCAATCTCCATCTGCTTAACGGAAATATTGTGCGACACAGCATGTGCAATGCACTCCTCCAAAGTCCAAAGTTTTTGAGCAAAGGCGTTTACAGTTAAAATGCTGATTATTAAACAAAAAAAACGTTTTTTTATTCTCATTTTTTCACTTTTTTTTCACTGATTATTGATGCTTTTGCGGCTTTTTTATTTGTCGAAAATAGCTTTAATCGGATTTATCAGCCGTTCTATCAGGCGCAAATCTTCTGTAATTATTTCGGCAGCGCCGCTCATCTCTTGCGAAAAAGAGAGATTTTTGCTATATGTTGTTGTCAGATTTTGCGGGAAATCTACCTCCAAAATATAACTTTTTGCACTGCCTTCGGCAATCGGTACGAGCGCGATATTTTTCACCTCAACCTTTACCATTCCGTATTCCATAAAAGGGAAATTATCAAATTTAACATTCACCGTTTGCCCGATTTTCACCTTGCCT
Organism: Prevotellaceae bacterium; assembly: GCA_031271005.1. Classification (GTDB taxonomy): domain Bacteria; phylum Bacteroidota; class Bacteroidia; order Bacteroidales; family Paludibacteraceae; genus WRGS01. The sequence continues at coordinate 1,726 of JAISWT010000110.1, forward strand.
GCGCCCTGCGGAGCAAGGTAGATTTTGCCGATAATGCGCTGATTTTCAGCAGGAATAACAGTTAAAATGGTTTCACCGGCGAGGACATTCTGATTTTTCTGCCAATATTTTGTGAAAGTAGCCGTGCCGTCAACTTGCGACACGAGAAGGCAGGTCTGTTCCCACGTTCTGATTTGCGCTTTGAGTAGATGCAGAGCGGTTTCGAGCGATATTTTGAGTTGCGACAACTGCTCGTTCTTCTGCTGCTGAAGGTCAAAAACGGTCTGTTCGAGTTGCAAAATGCCGAGTTTTTGATTCTCAATGGCTGTTTTGGCATTTTCAAAACTTTGCTGTGATTGCAAAAAGGCATTTTTGGACGTCTCAAATTCAAATGCCGACATCACTTTTTTGGCGAAAAGAGTAGAATCCGTCCGAAACCGGTTTGCCGCCGTTGCAAGTTGCTTTCGGTTGATAGCAAGCGTTTTATAACTCTGGTTCAGAATGTTTTGCTGAATGATTTTCTGCTTTTCTATTGATTTTATTTTTTTGTTATGATAATCTGTTTGGCAAAAAAATCGCAAATCTTCGTTTGATTTTTGGAAGGCAGAAAAAGCGGGTTGCAGGTCGCCCAACTGCAATGCTACCTCACCCCGACCCTCCCCAAAGGGTAGAGAGAGCGACATATTGCAAGTTTTGTCATCGTTTGAAATGCGCTTATTCCCTTCTCCTTCCGCGAGAGTTAGCACAGAGTGTAACGCCAACACATCTTCGGTTTTGGCAGGATTTTCCAAGACGCCAAGAATCTGCTCTTTTTTGACTGCCTGTTTTTCTGTAATGTACAGAGTATCAATGCGTCCCGATATTTTTGCAACGATATTAACGGGCAAATTTTCGGTTGTAACCACTATCGGCGCGGTAACTATTTCGGGGTATTTAAAAAACCAACTGCCTGTCAACAGCGCCGCTAACAGTATGAATATCAGCGTGATGCCCCAACGCTGTATCCAAGGCGGAATGCGCGAGAGAATTTCCTGAAACTCTTCGCTGCGCAATTCTATGCCCTCTAAATCCCCCGAAGAGGAACTTTGAGGCGCTGTGTTGATTTTCTCGCTCATATTGTATTGGGGGCGTATTTATGTTCCTAATTCCAACTGATTTTTTACCAAATTATAATACATTCCTTTTTTGGCGGTTAATGATTTGTGGTTGCCTATTTCCACTATTTTTCCGCTGTCCATCACCACTATTTTGTCGGCATTTTGCACGGTGCTGAGGCGGTGCGCCACTATTACAACCGTTTTGCCTTTGTAAAATTCGCTTAAATTATCAAGTATAACGCGCTCATTATTAGCATCTAATGCGTTTGTCGCCTCGTCAAAAAACAGGAAGTCGGGATTTTTATAAACCGCGCGAGCAATAAGCAGTCGTTGCCGCTGCCCCTGAGAGATACCGTTGCCGTCCATTCCTATTTTTGTGTTGTATCGGAGCGGCAAATTTTCGATAAAATTGTGAATATTAGCCGTTTGCGCGGCAAATTGAAGCCGTTTTTTGTCGACTGTTTCCACGCCTACGGCGATATTGTTTGCTATCGTGTCCGAAAAAATAAAGCCGTCCTGCATAACCGCACCCGTACTTTGCCGCCAAAGGTGCGGGTTTATCTCGTTCAAATTTGTTTCGTTTATTAAAATTGTGCCTTTATTTGGATTGTAAAATCCTAATAATAACTTGATTAGCGTTGTTTTGCCACTGCCTGACGCGCCTACGATTGCCGTTGTTTTGTTTTGCGGAATAAATAGCGAAATGCCGTTGAGCGCGTAATTGCGCTCTGCGCCGTCGTAAGAGAAAAAAACTTCTTTTATTGCAATAGACCGCCCCGAAAAATCCTCAAAATCAATGTTTTGCCGGGGCAAAAGATGTTTTGCCTCAACATTTTCATCTTCCCTGTTGTGAATTTCATTGAGCCGTTCCAATGAAATTTTTGCGTCCTGCGCACTTTGAATAAAGCCGATTAACTGCGAAATGGGCGCGGAAAGTTGCCCGATAATGTACGAAACGGACATCATCATTCCAAGCGTCATTTGCCCCGAAATCACTGCGCGGGCAGATAAATAGCTGATTAGCAGAGATGTAACCTGCGTAAAAAACACCGAGCCGAGTTGCTGATACTGCCCCAAGGCAAGCCCTTTGATGCTGATATTGAACAGTTTAACCTGAATGCGCTCCCATTTCCAACGCTGCTGTCGCTCGCAATTATTGAGTTTGATTTCCTGCATTCCCGTAACTATCTGTACCAGATTGCTTTGCTCGGCTGCCGCCTGTGCAAAACGCGCCATATCGAGCCGCCTGCGCCAACGCAGAAAAAGCGTTATCCAAAGTACGTAGAGTATATTTCCAATTAAAAATACAAATAATATTTTCAAATTATAATACGCTAATATACAGCCAAATACGATGAAATTGAAAAACGAAAACATGGTAGAAATCGAACTTCCGGTAAGGAAACTGCGAATGCGGTCGTTGTCGCCAATGCGCTGCATAATGTCGCCAATGTTTTTGCTGTCGAAAAAGCGCAGAGGCAGGCGCATAAGTTTTGCCAAAAAGTCGGAAATCAGCGAAATGGAAATGCGAGTATTTACGTGCAGCGTTATCCAGCCCTGAATAAAATTTACTGCCAACTGCACCACAAAAAGCACAAGTTGCGAAATCAAAACCAGCGTAATAAACGGCAGGTTATTGTTGCCAATGCCCTTGTCTACAATTACTTGCGAAAGAAAAGGGAAAATAAGCGAAAGAACCGACCCTATAAGCAAACCGATGAAAAGTTGAACGATTTGCGAGCGGAAAGGTTTTAAATAACGAAAAAAGAATGAAATTTTACGTTTGTTCTTTTCATCAAAATTTTCGGCGTTGTAAAAATCGGGCGTGGGTTCAAGAAGCAATGCAACGCCAACATTATTTTCATTTTGTATGGAACTGACCCAACACTTAACAAACTCATTTTCAGTCATTTTGTATTTACTTCCCGCGGGGTCGGAAATGTAAAAATAACGTTTTGAAATTTTATATAAAACCACAAAATGTTTCTGATTCCAGTGCAAAATGCAGGGCAACGGCGCTTCAT
>JAISWT010000116.1 GCA_031271005.1 Prevotellaceae bacterium
TAATTTACAAAATTACTCAAAAATTTTCATTCCGCCCCAGCCCTTCGGACTTCGCTTCGGCTACGCCTTCGCTTCGTCCGAAGGGCTGCTGCTATCAACAACGTTGTGAAACTTTACAAATATTTATTTAAAAAAAATGACCAAAATTCTTGCTTTTTAGAATTTTGAGGTTGAGAAACAGGATAAAGAATTAGTTACTTTCGCGTTTCCATTGCCTTTTCGTTCTTCATTATATCAACAAAGGTATTAAAATAGTTTCCCCCCTTTTTTGCCACTCCGTCCAGTCCTTTTCCGCCGTTTTTTGGGCGTTTTATATCCCCGAATATTCCTTTTTCAAGGGCAGTGAGCAGTCCCTCTTTTTGTATGTTTTCCAGCAGGAGCGTGGCGTTATCAAGTACTTCTTTGGCACGCTGCTGAATAATTCCGTCTTTTTTGTACTCCACTTCGTTGCCTATATTTTTCATATTGCTAAAAATATATTTTGCGTTCTCAATAGAGAGGTAACGGTCGCTCATAAACGGCGTGTGAATTGCTTCTGTGGGCATCCCCAGCAGTTGTATCCCCTGATTAGTCCATATTCCAATCATATTGAAAAGCGCGTCTTGAATATGTCCTCGGAATATGTTGCCTGTCATAAATTTTGTAGGCGGCATATATTTAAGCGGCGCGTTTGGGAATATTTCGCGTGTCATTTGCGCCTGCGCAAGTTCATACAGGAAGCCGTTTTCCTGCTGCGGGTCCATTTCAAAGGCGTGCCCCAACCCCATCTGCTCTTCGGGCAATCCTGCCAGCAGGGCAAGTTGTTCATTTATCATGTCGCTTGCCAGCACAGTGTGAGCCGCCTCTATTGCATCGGCTGTGGTGAGGTAATTGTCTTCGCCCGTGTTAATAATCACGCCTGCAAATCCGTTTATCATACGGCTAAAATACTGGTCAATGAGGGTCCGCTGCGGGTTGATGTCGCGGAAGAGTATGCCATACAGCGCGTCATTGAGCATAACATCAAGCCCTTCGAGTGCGCCCATGGCGGCAATTTCGGGCATGCAAAGCCCTGAACAATAATTACATAGCCTTATGTATCGCCCTGTTTCTTCGATGACCTCGTCAAGTCCGGAGCGCATAATTCTGAAGTTCTCCTGCGTGGCGTATGTCCCACCGAAGCCCTCTGTGGTAGCCCCAAACGGCACATAATCGAGCAAACTCTGACCTGTGGTGCGTATAACCGCGATAATATCAGCGCCTTGACGCGCCGCTGCCTGCGCCTGCACAAGGTCTTCGTAAATATTACCGGTTGCCACAATAACGTAAAGGTAGGGCTTTGACCCTTCGCCAACACTTTCCAAGTAGCGCTGACGGCGACTTTTGCGCTCGTTAATGCGAGCAATGGAGTGAGAAATAACAGGCTGCAACACTTTTTCGGCTTCTGTCCCTGGATACATCGGCAATTTAGTGATTTCCAGTTCGTTTGCAGCAACTTTTTCGGCAATCTGCTGCGGCGAAAGGCAGGTATTGACCATTGCGTTCCCCAGAAAATACATTATCCCCTCCCCAAGAACGCCGTTGTATTTGAGGTCATCAATAAGGATATTCGGCAGAGGCGCTCCGTTTTCGTCAACGCCGTCAACCCCAAGCAAACGGCAAATAGTGCGCTCTACGGCAACTGTTGTATAGTCTGTTACAAAGTTTTGCACTTCGCAGGCGATGTTTTTGGCAATGCCTTTTGTGTATGCAACTTTTTGGAAATCAAGTCCCAATTTGGATTTTATCATAGAATAAATTTTTTTAATTTAACACGGCAAAATTAATGTTTTTTTCTAACTATATGATTAGAATATGACGTTTTTCTTGAAAAATGTAATACAGGGAAGTCCTAAAAAACTTAAATCAGCAGGCAAAATTATAACTTTGTGTAATTTTGTGTGAACTCCCGCTTTGTCGGGACAAGTTCTGTGTCTCTCTGTGAAAAATAAATTTCACAGAGAAACACGAAGGTTGCACAGAGAGGCACAGAGATATAATGTTGCTTGCGGGCAGACACACGGGGCTGTCTCAAAAGTGTTTTTTCTTGAAATAGCCTCTTTTTTGTATACCGGAAAATCAAGGTACGGGAGTATCCGCTAATTTAAAAATTTGACAGGGAAACAAAAAATTAAGTAAAGGATTTTTAATTTTAACTAATTCACTAATAATTCATTGTTCCTTAATCAATCAGGGCTGATTTCAATCATTAGAAATCAGCCCCGATTTTTTTTGAGCAAAAAATGTTTAGTTAAAATAGCAAAAAAATGACTAATTTTGCAGTCCTAAATTCTGAAAAAAAAACGTATGTCTCAAGAAAATAGCGCCATCAAATTTAAAAATATCGGCTTTGTAGTTGCGCACAGCGAAGAGGAAGCCCGCAGATTGGCTCTGGCAAAATTCCCGCAACTCACAGAGGGAAACTACAAACTTGTTCAGGACGAGGACTGCCTCGACACGTGGTTCTCCTCGTGGCTGTGGCCCATTTCCGTTTTTGACGGTATAAACAACCCTGATAATGAGGAAATTAAGTATTACTACCCCACTAACGACCTCGTAACCGCCCCGGAAATCATCTTTTTCTGGGTAGCAAGAATGATTATGGCTGGCGAAGAGTATCGCGGCGAAGAACCTTTTAAAAATGTATATTTTACAGGCATCGTGCGCGACAAACTGGGCAGAAAGATGAGCAAATCGCTCGGCAACTCGCCCGACCCAATCGAATTGATAGAAAAATACGGCGCAGACGGCGTCCGGATGGGGATGTTGCTCTCCTCGCCTGCCGGCAACGACCTGCCTTTTGACGAAGCAGTGTGCGAACAGGGACGAAACTTCTGCAATAAAATATGGAACGCATTCAGGTTGATAAAAGGATGGGAAGTGGCTGATATTCAGCAGCCAAAAGAAAATAAAATCGCAGCAAACTGGTTTGACAATTCGTTGATTAGCAAATATGCCGAAATTGACGACCTGTTTTTAAAATACAGATTATCAGAAGCATTAACAGTGATTTACAAACTCTTTTGGGACGACTTCTGCGCCTGGTATTTAGAAATAATAAAGCCCGAATTTGGCAAACCCATCGACAAAGAAACTTACCTTTTAACGCTGCACTATTTTGAAGATTTATTGTTACTGCTGCACCCGTTTATGCCGTTCATCACCGAAGAATTGTACCACGCAATATTTATCCGTCAGAAAGGCGAAAGTATAATGACGGCGCAGTGCAAATTGCAATTTAAAGATATTGACAACAAAATTCTTCACGATTTTGAAAAAGTAAAAGAAATAATTGCAGGTATCCGCACCATCCGACATCAAAAAAATATTTCCCCCAAAGAAAAATTAACTCTGTATGCTTTTGGCGACTATAAATTCTCTGATTTAGACGACATTATAATGAAATCGGGAAATATTGAAGGGATAGAATTTTGCGAAGTGAAAAATAAGGAGATTTTTGAAGAGGATTTTAACAGATGCGCTTCATTCATAGTTGGTACAACAGAATTTGCTGTTCCGCTTGGCAAGTTGATAAACGCCGAAGAAGAAATAGCCAAAATACAGGAAGAAATTGCCTATTTAGAGGGTTTTCTGCGCTCGGTAAACGCCAAACTCGCAAACGAAAAATTTGTAGCCAACGCAAAACCCGAAGTCGTTGAAAACGAGAGAAAAAAACAGGCTGATGCCGAACTGAAAATACAAACATTGAAAACAGGAATTGCCAACTTGAAAATTTAAAGGATTTTTTTTTCTGAAAAATATTCCTAAAAATTATTAACTTTGCAACAAAAATAGGCAATTAGCAATTAGCAAATAGCAATTAAGAGTTTAGTTATTAGAGTTTAGAGTTTAGAGTTTAGAGTTTAGTTAGGAATAGTTAGATATTGTTAGGAATAGTTTTAATTCTCAATTCTCAATTCTCAATTAAATTTCTTAATTCCTTGTTTAATTAACAATATCAAAAAAAATCTAATATTATGAGCGGCGGATTATATTCAATGGAGGGTAAAGATTTTGATAAGACCCTTGATTTACAGAAGATTAAGCCCTATGGGGACACAATGAACGACGGCAAAACGCAATTGAGTTTCACTTTGCCTGTGCCTTGCGGCGAGGAGGCGGCAGAGGCAGCAAAACAACTGCTCCGCAAAATGGGATTCGACAATCCGCAGGTAGTCTTTTACCGCAAACTGACGGATGGGTTCACTTTTTTCAACTGCTACGGAGTGTGCAAACACACAATTGATTATACCGACATAAAAGTGCCTAAAGTGGAGAGCAATACAATGGATATGCACGAATGCGACAAGTTTATCCGCGAAAAAATAGGACGCAAATTAGTGATAATCGGCGCATCAACAGGCACTGACGCGCACACAGTAGGCATAGACGCCATTATGAATATGAAGGGATACGCAGGGCATTATGGACTGGAACGATACGAAATGATTGAAGCATATAACCTTGGCAGTCAGGTAGATAACGAAGATTTTGCGGCAAAAGCGATAGAACTGAAAGCAGATGCGCTACTTGTGTCGCAAACAGTTACGCAAAAAGATGTGCATATTCAGAATCTTGTCAATCTGGTAGAACTGCTTGAAGCAGAAGGACTTCGCCACAAAGTAATTCTCGTTTGCGGCGGACCGCGACTGTCCCACGAACTCGCAAAGGAACTCGGATACGATGCAGGATTCGGAGCAAACAGTTATGCAGATGACGTAGCCTCATACATTGCCGAAGAAATTGTGAGAAGGCAAAATACACAAGACAAAAATTAAAATTAAACGAAAAAAAACTTTGTAAATATTATATTAAAAAAAATAAGAAAAAAAACTAATTTTATGAAACACCCATGACCAAAAAAAGATTGTGGACACACAAGGAGATGATTGTATAGTTTTGTAAAATGTTGAAAATCAAACAATTGAAAAATACAAACAGATGAAAAAAATATCTTTACTTATAGCAATCGTTTTATCGGCAAATGCGGCTGCCGACAATGTTAAAACAAGTTTGGAAAGTGCGACCGTGTTTTTCAAAGGCGCAGAACTTGCGCACACGGTTGCCGTGCAGTTAAAAGCGGGCGAAAACGCCCTTACACTCGAAGGATTAAGTCCGATGATTGACATTAATTCGTTGAAAATCAACGTTACCAATAGCGTGGTAGTGGCATCGTCTGAATTTTCAACCGACTTTTTGACGGAAAAAAAAGAAACCGACTTGGTGAAAAAATTGCAGGATTCCATCACGGTGTGCAATGAAGACATGTCAAAACTCTCAATCGCAATTCGTGTCAATAAAAACGCTTTGTCTATTATGAGAGAGGGCATTAACAGTAATATGAAAGTTGAAAATAAACCAATTTCCGTTTCGGAAATTGCGCAAATGACCGATTATTACATCAATAAAGC
>JAISWT010000127.1 GCA_031271005.1 Prevotellaceae bacterium
TGCACCTGAAAGCCCTGCATCGTTTTGTAGCGGCAAAAAATATCTTTGATAGTTCTTGCCATAACGTGATGTATTCCGGGCATTCCGTTTGCAGAAGGCGGTCCTTCGTAAAAAACGAAGGGCGGATTGCCCTGTCGCTCGTCAACAGAACGCCGAAAAATATCGTTTTCGTTCCAAAATTCAAGTATTTCTTTATTAACGTCTGACAGGTTTAGACCTGAATATTCGGGGAATTTTTTTGACATAAATATTTTTAATAAAATTAGCCGTTTTGCGCTCACACTCCGGAAACCGAACTCCCGCTGCTCAAAACGTTCAAAGGACCGCTCAAAATTAGCGGTTACGATTATTATATATTAGCAATTTTTTTAAACAAAATTGGATTTTTTTTTCACACAAAATTTATTTTCTTTTTTCCATTTCTTCTTTCGATTTTACACGCAAGTGGGGTTTTTCTTTAACCATTTGGCGCGAAAATTCCACAGGATAACCCGGTCTGATAATTCGCGGGGGGATTTTTGCTTCATTTTGAATGAACGTGCCGTTTTCTTCAGCCTTAATATTTCCGTCCAAATATTTTACCAGAATATATTCGCCCAATTTGCGCCACGCATTTGTCAAGTCTTCTGCCTGCTTTATCATGTTTTCAGTCAGCATTTGTTTTGCGTCCTGTTCGGACATGTTTATTGCCAACTTATCGGTTTGCAGCGCTGATTCATTAAAATAATTGTCCCACTGTTGCTGCAAATTTTTGATTTCGGGCTGTATAAAAGAGTATTTTCCGTATGCAAAATTAGCGACCTGATTGAACACCCAAAACGCAGAACTTGATGAATATTCGAGCAAACTGCCATTGCTGTGGCTGAAACACCAGGGCGCTTTATTGACGCTGCAATACACAGGTACATAGCACGAACTTGCGGCATCGTCAACGCCGAACCACAAAATTCCGCCGACATAATCGGGTAGCCAACCGCGCATTTGCCCTACAAAACTGAACGCTGTTTGCTGCGTAGCAACGGGACGGTCATGCAAATATTCCACACTGTCAACAAAATAGGTCAGCGGACTGTGCCGCAGTTTGCTGTGGAACGGTCCTGCACCGTAGCCCTCAGTCATGTCAAATTCCGTGCCTTCATACTGGTCGCGCATAAAGTCCTTCATATTTTGCGCCGAAAGTTTAATCACCGGCTTGACCCACAACGGCATACGCTCTTTTGTTTCTCCTTTAACGTATGAAATATAACGATACATGTCGGGGTTTATATCTTTGAAAAATGTCCATACTCGTGCTTCGCACACGCGCAACGACACATCGTCAAGCGGATTGTACGTGTCTGAGAAACTGAATTCGCTGTCTTTGCCTTTGAAGAGTCCTTTTTTGCGTGCAAATTCCACTACATCGGGCGAATAGATACAGTTCTCTTTGTCCGAAAACTGTATTTGCGTGATGCGTGCCTGATTAGCGTGAGCCGACACACAGTCATCGGGTATGCGCTGCGCTACCCATACTGCGCCTTTGCTGCCTGCGCCTTTACCAACCATCTCCAAAATCCACACTTCGTTGGGGTCGGCAATGGAAAAGGACTCGCCTTCGGAGTAATAGCCATATTCGGCTACAAGACCGGTCATTATTTTGATTGCTTCGCGGGCTGTTTTAGCGCGTTCCAAAGCAATGTACATCAATGAGCCGTAGTCAATTATGCCTGTTGTATCAACAAGTTCGTGCAGCCCGCCAAAAGTTGTTTCACCGATGCAGACCTGATGTTCGTTCATGTTTCCAATCACACTATAGGTCTGGGCTGCCTGCCTGATTTGTCCGAGATATTTGCCGCTATCCCACTCGTAAATTTCGCGCATTGCGCCTTCGGGATATGTTGCCGCCTGACTGTAATGCAGAGAGCCAAACAGAAAGTACGAATCTGCAGCGTATGTGATAAACGTAGAACCATCGGCGGACGCTTTTTTGCCCACAAGAAAATTTGTGCATGGTAAAAGATAATTGCTTGATAATAAGAACATTACAAGCGCTAATAAAATTTTTCTGTCCATAAATATTAAATTATATCATATTAACTTGCTTACTGAATATTTTCCATTAACCTTAGTAAACCATTGAAAATAAGGCTTTTAATAATTAATTGTTATGTGTCAGTAATTCGTTTACATTCTAAGGAACGATTACTATATCAGTAGTTCGTTGTCTTTCTTTTAATTTTTTCTTTTCAAAATCCTCTCTCACAAACCATTAGAGAAGTTTTGAAAAAAAAATTTAAGTCGCTGATGTAAACGAACTTGTGATACAAATTTGTAAACGAACTGGTGATATTTGTCAATTAATAATTAATAATTAATAATGCCTAAAATCAAATCGTAAAATAAAATAACGCTTATATATTATTGATAATCAAATAATTACAAAAGCAAATTGTTATTTAACGCATCACTACTAATAATGAATGGCGAATAATACTCCCTCTCTGACAACTGATAATTGAAAAGTATCGAGCTGTTTTTTTGCAAAAATAATAAATATTTTTATTATTGCATTTGTATTTTAAATTTCTTTTATTTATTTTTGCGAAAATAACTGTTATGGTTTTTCGGGGAAAGCATAATTGACTGAATATTAACGTAATGAATATAAATCAATTGTTATTCTTAAAATATTTTCAAAAAAAGCAACGCAAACAGAGCAACAATTTCATTAATTTTGACAAGGTAAAGAAAATTTTGTTGCTTGGCGACATGAAATGTTTTGAAAATCGCGAACTTAACGAGATAGTAAGCAGATACGAGGCTGTAGGCAAGCAGGTTAAAACATTGATTTACACTGACAGAGCATATTTTCCAAAAGAAATTTCACAAAAAGTGTGGAATAAAAATCTCTTTAGCAAGCGCGAAGTGAACCTGTTTGGGCGTCCTAAGGCAAAGATTCTGAACGATATTGCCGTACAGGATTTTGACTTGCTGGTTGACCTTTCGGTGGTTCCGTCTCTGCCTGCGATGTATGTTATTGCTGCGGTGAATGCTACCTGCAAAATAGGATTGAAAGAACTTGATGTTCCGCTTTATAATCTGATTATTGATGTCAATTCGTCAAAAAACAGTGGCAATGATTTGAAATTAATCACTGTTTTTGAAAAGATTGATTACTATTTGAAAAAGATAAACTGACTTTCTGCGCTTTTGCCAGAGGTTTAAAAAACTCTGCGTGCAAAGCATTTGTCCTTCATCTTCTCATTTCTTCTCATTTCTCCCCAGTTGCTCGCGGCTGTTATCGCGGGGCAAGCGCCACATCGTTGTAACACTGCCTGCAAAGGGGCTCATACTCTGCTGTTTCGCCCAGAAGCACCTGCTTGTCGCCGGCTACAAGGCGGTGCGAGAGGTAGGCAAGCGAGCCGCAACGCACACAAATTGCGTGAACTTTATACACATCTTCGGCAATGGCACACAGCGCAGGCATCGGACCGAACGGAACTCCTTTGAAATCCATGTCGAGACCTGCAATTATCACTCTAATCCCTTGATTTGCAAGCGTATTGCAGACATCAACAAGCGACTGTGCAAAAAATTGCGCCTCGTCAATCCCCACCACGTCCACATCGCCGGCGAGCAGCAAAATCTCTTCCGGCGTGTCTACAGGTGTGCTGCGAATGGCATTGCGGTCGTGCGAGACGACCTCCCTGCCGGAGTAGCGTGTATCTATCACGGGCTTAAATATTTCTACACGCTGCCGTGCAAATTGAACGCGCTTAAGCCGTCTGATAAGTTCCTCTGTTTTGCCCGAAAACATCGACCCGCAAATTACTTCTATGCTGCCACGCCGATGCGGGTGACTGTTATTTTGTTCTGAAAAAAGCATATTCTTTCTATACAATAAAAATTCGGTATTGTTAATTTACCAATGTTTCGCACTCTTCAGAGTGTCTTACAAATTGAGGGAAGAACTAAAAAAAAGCGGTGTTTTTTGTTGCTAAATTCACTGAAAATGTGTAATTTAGCGGGGTAATTGCAAAACACAAAAAAACACTCACTGTATAAACAGCAAAAGTATAGAAAAATTTTCGGAAATCAAAAATAATTTTTCTCAAAACAATTTTGAGATTGAAACTCTTTTGGAAAATTTCAAAGCGTTAAAACTTTTGGAAAGTTTTGCGGCGTTCAAAGAAATCAAATAAACAGGGCTACGGTTTCCCTATCCCCCATTTCCGTCCTTCCCTGTTTGTTTTTTTTTAATTTTGATAACTGTTATTTATCTTGTTTAACCCACATTGCAGTTCGTTACGTCACAAGTTTCCTAAAATCAACGACATCCATTTTTTTAAATTCCGATTTGCGTACTACAAATTTTCGTTTGGAGTAGGGACGCGGTTTGTAATGCAGGCGGAAAACTCCAATCAAAAATCCTTTGTTTTTAACTGAAATTTAACAGTTAGAGGCAGAAATGGTGCAATGTGGGTTAAACAATTTCATACCTGAACCTTATCGGTACTTCTATTGAAAACCTTGTTCCCTGTTCAAGGTCTTCTACCGACAACTTTATTTTTTCTTTGTTAAACCGGTTGTAAATTTCGATTTGTTTTTCGAGAATTGACAAACCCTGTTTTGTTGAGCGGACATTTTTGTTTGCGGCGGCTGTTTGTCTGCCTGCGCCGTTGTCTGCAACGCTGACAACAACAAAATCGCCGCTTTGCCCGGCTTTTATGGTTAAAAATCCGCCGCTTTGCAACGAGGCAAATCCGTGTTTTACCGCGTTTTCAGCCCAAGTATGCAACATCATATTGGGCAGGTGAACAGACAAATCTACATTTTTGTCAATCTCAACCGCATACTCAAATTTGTCGCCAAAACGGAGGCGTTCCAAGTCGAGATACATTTTTACGTACTCAATTTCCACATTCAGCGAGCGTGAGGATTTATCTACTTCCTGCAAAGTTTTGAACGTGAATTGAGAGTACAATCCAAGCAGCGAAATTGCTTCATCTTTGGATTTATTCATAATGTAATACTCTATTGCAGCGAGCACATTGGCGTTGAAATGCGGAATTGCTTTGAGGCGTATAGAGTTGATTTTCAGTTCGTTAAATTGGCGTTCGGTGTTGAGACTTTCGATTAGAATTTTGTTTTTTCTATTTACAAAATAAAACGCCGCATTAGCCGAAAGCAGCATTAAAAATGCTACGCAAAGCGTTAAGAACCAAGTTGTTTGCCAAAAAGCAGGTTTTATTGTGAAATAATAAGACAGAATTTCGCTGTGGCTGCTGTCTGTGCCTGCATCGGCATAAATTTCAAAACGATAGCTGCCTGATTTTAAGTTGTTAAACGTAACTTCGCGGTTGTTGGTCGGCTCGCCCCACTCGTTCTGAAATCCGACAAGGCGATAGTGGTAGCGCACGTTTTGGGTTGCGGAGTAAGACAAACCGATAAAACTGAAACGAAAATTTTTTTGTTTGTGATTAAATTTATATTCTTCTGCATTGTTCCACAATACATTATTTTCAGAAACGGCAAGCGAAATTAAATGCAAACGTGGCGGCGCTGTTTTTGTGAGCAGTTCATCGGGATTAAAACGCACCATAGCAACGTTGCAAGGCAAAAAAAGATTACCGTCTCCGTCTTCGGCAAGCGGACTTTTCAATGCCTCTGCTCCTGTAAATCCATTTTCGTGATTGTAGAAAACGCTGTTTCTCAATTCTTTATCAAAAATATAGATGCCGCTCACCGCAACAATTACTACACGATTGTTTTTTGTAAAACATAAATTCAAAATAATATCGTTTATAGTAGTTTTCAAAACCGCTTCGTTGTTTTCGATTTTATAAAGACGATTTTCGGAAACAAACCACGAATTGCTGTCGTTGTCGCTGCGGATAATCATACAAAGCATAAATTTGTCGCCAAAAATTGTTTTCTCAACACTGTCGTTGCCCAAAATTCCCAAACCATAGTAACCGCCGTAAAGTATCTTTCCCTGTGCATCAAAACAGATATTGCTAAACATTGCCTGTTTGAAAAACGGAACGCCGAAGTGTTTTCGCTTCAATTTTCCTTCTGTTGTAATTTCCAGAATTGAGGTTTGCGTACCTGCCAGCAGGTTGCCGTCCGGCTTTGCCAGCACGTTAAAAATTTCCCATTCGCGTTCTGCCGTTCTGCCGAGCCATTGCGCTGTTTTTCCCTTAATTTTCAAAATATCAACGCCTGCGGGCATATACAATTCGTTGTTAATCAGTGCATTTTGATTAACGCCAACAAAACTTAAAAACGAAACCTTATCGGCAGAATATTTTTGCGGATAACGAATTTGTCGAAGCGCATTTTCTGAAATTTCAAACAGATTTCCTTTGCCTGTTCCCGCTATAACTGTCTTATTTTCAGGATAATAAATTGCCGAACCGAAAGCGTCGTTTTTGTCTGTCGGAACATAATTTTTGAATTGAAGGCGGAAAAGATTGTATAAACCGTTGTTGGTTGCCACCCACAAATTGCCTTCGCTGTCCACGATAAAATTATCAATTTGCTGTGCCGAAAATATTTTTTCAACTGCGCCGTTCTTTTTTAGCCGATAGATATTTTGTATGTCGCCAAACAGCAGAGAATTATCAGCGCCAACACACAGCAAGCCCGTAACTTTCATTTTTTTTGCAACAATTTGTCGAAATTTTCCGTTTTCCTGTTTATAAAGTCCGTCCGTACAAACAGCCCACAAAGCATCTCCGTATTTGATAAAACGGTAAGCCGCAATATTTTGATGCACAGAAACAAGACCTGTTTTGGCAACTACTTTAACGCCGTCTTCATAAGGAATATACAAATGTTCTTTTGCCCGGTCATAATAAAAATTGAAGTAAGTATCTACATAAAAATCGTTAATATGCTCATTTTCAATCAATTTTTCAATACCGTTTTCGTTTATTTTGAAAAAATGCTGCTGACTTTTTGATTCCCCTGACGAATAAAAAACGCCGTAACCTGTTGGCAAAAAACGCGAATTAAGCGTAATGTAATAATTGTCCGAAAGAATTGTTGCGCGAATGGTATCTCTCTTATTATCAACCGTATATAGAACATTGTTAGTAACTGCCTCCATTTCGCCTTTTGGGTTTTCTTTGAGAAAAAACAGATTTGCAAATTTCCCTTTCAGAAAAGTTTTGAACGAAAAGCCATCGAAACGGGACAGCCCATAAGAAGAGGCAATCCAAATGAACCCGCGACTATCCTGACAGACATCATTGCAGGCGTTGGAAGGCAGCCCGTCCTGCGTGGTATAACGCCTGTACGAGTATTCGGATTTAAGCAAATCCTGCGCCTGCAAATTCAGTATTGAAAGCAGGATAACAGTGATAAAAAATGACTTTTTCATACATAAAAAATGTTTGTTTAGTGAATAATCTAATAACTAAACTCTAATAACTAATGCTTCATTTTCTTCACTCCCGCTTCCGAAACCTCTATTTCGCAGGAGGTTTTGGGCGAGGCGAAGGTTATTTTGCACTTCCTGAAGTCAATTTTCCGTATCAATTTTTGATTAACAATATTGCTTCTGTCAATACGCAGGAAAATATCTGCGGGCAGTCGTTTTTCTATTTCGCCCAAACGCTCATAAACATCAATTTTGTCGCCGTTTGAGAGCGTCATCAGAGAATAATTTTCGTCTGCCTTAATGCAAAAAATATCTTCGTACTTAAACAGGTTAATACCTTTGTACGCCTTAAATCTCAGGATTTTACTTTCATCAAATGCGTTCATCAACTTCTGAATGTTGGACTGCCGGCGTTGCTTTGCCTTTTCTACCGCCGTTTTCAGCAGTTCAACTTGCACCGGCTTCACCAGATAATCAACCGCAGCAAGGCGGAAGGCTTCAAGCAGGTACTGCGAGTCGGTGTATGCGGTGGTAAAAATCACTTGCGGCGGCGTAAAATGCTCGGAAGCCATCACGTTCAACTGCTCTGCAAGCCACAAGCCGTTTTTGTCGAGCAACTGAATATCGCAAAAGAGCAGTTCGGGCGTTTTCCGCAAAATCTCAATCAGAGCGAGCTCCGCAGCATCTGCATAGCCAACAATATCAATGTCAGGGTGATATGTGCGGATTCTATGCATCAGCATTTCGCGCGGTGCAAATTCGTCTTCTACAATATATGCTTTCATTTTGTAAGATTTAATAATTTAAAAATTGCTTTTTGCAAAGTTAGCATAAAAATATCAGATACGATGAATAGTGATTAGAGTTTAGAGTTTAGTTAGGAGTGGTTAGAAATAGTTAGGAATGGTTTTAATTCGTAATTCGTAATTGAATTTAATTCCTTCATTTCTTAATTAAAAAACTAATAACTAAACTCTAAACTCTAATAACTGTTAAGCGGTTTTGATATTTCAAAATATGTTATGTTGGATAGTTTGAAAAAATCGTGCAAACCCGTCAGCGGAATATGTACAGGAACAGTGTTAATCACTGTAAATCCGTATATTACCCCAACAGAATCAAGAGTGTCGAAATCAAAGTTTTGCTGAACCGACAGAACGCCTGAAATGTAAAACATGCCATTTGTTTTACTTATCACATATTTGTCTGTCAATTCCTCAGACGGTATAAATTCCGATATTGGCTTGCCGCTTGCCTTTAACTCTCTGTTGAGGTGGCTTAAAAACAGTTTTGTTTTCGGCGAAATGCTAAACTGCGCTGTTATTTCCATTGGCAAAATATTGCTTGCGCGGTGTTTTTTTATTGCACAGCCATTGCACGAAAACAATGCTACCGCTATTATTGATGCTAATTTCATTTTGTAAAACATAGTCTTTTTTTATTTTTAATATTGCTACTTGCTATCTGCGGATTGCTTTGTTAGCCAAAGCAACCCGCAAAAAACTTTTTTCAGAAGCCTGTTCCGCCGCCTGTGCCTCTTTCGCAGGCGATGAACATTGTTGCCATAAGGCAAACCATTTCTGATAACTTTATTAACTGTTGCATTTGTACTTAAAATTTAAAATTATTTTTATTGAGTTTTAAAATTCATATTTATTCATTGATTAACTATTTTTTCACTAATTTTTTCATTGCTGCCGCCTGTCCTTCTGAAAATATTTTTACATAATAGATGCCTGCCGGCAAACTGCTTATGTTAATTGAAAATTCAGAATCTACAGTTGAAATTTTAGAATGATAAATAATTTTTCCTAATAAATCTGCAATTTGCACCTCGTCAATTTTTAATTGCGTACTTTGAATTTTGACTTCATTTTGCGCAGGATTTGGATAAATTGTAATATCGAAGTCTGTTTTGGTCACATCCACAGCGGTAGCGCTTGCGGGAACGGCTTGTATTGTCTGCATTGCATTCACTTTGCCCCAGCCCCATGTATTGCTGCCGCCGGAGCCAATATTTCCCGTGTAAGAATCCTTTATGGTATTACTTTTCAGATACTGTTTTACCTGTTGATATGTAAGTTCTCTGTTTCGTTGCAGCATAAGCGCTACTACGCCTGCGGTAAATGGCGATGCCATAGAGGTTCCCTGCATTGCGCCATAATAAAAAGTGCGTCCGCCAAACATTGTTGAGTTGGTAATATAGCCGTTGCTGCTGCCATAATCGGGGTTATAACTGTTGTATGACGCAATAAGGTATTGTCCGGGCGCGGCAACATCGGGTTTTGTTCTGCCGTCAACAGTTGGTCCTTTGCTCGAAAAATACGAAATATCGCCAACAGTCTGCTGGTCGCTTTGATACTGCCCTGCAAGCGACATCCATGAAACTCTTGTAGCATACGAGCCAACAGAAATAAAGGCCGGACTGACTCCGCAGGGGTCTGCTACGGTATAATCGCTGTTGCCGTCAATTATGGGCGCAATAAATCCGTTGCTCGAAAACACGCAATTACCATTTGAAATATCCCATGCGTGAAAAGTGGAAGTAACACCTACCGGTCCTATCCCAATCATTACTGCAACATTATAATCGTCCTGATACTGATTGTCTATTTCCACAAAAATATGGGGCTTGTTGTTTTGCGGATTTACTTCCGCCGAAAGATTTACTGTGCAGGGGTCGTAATAATCATTGTCGTAGATGGTGTAAGAGGCTGTTTCGGTGAAATATGAAGCAAACGGCTGTGTGTATTGCAAAATCGTTCCCGTTAGCATATCAACCTGCGCTACCTGCACCTGCAAATGTTTACTTGGCTGTCCCCAAATATCAATTCCCGTTTGCCCTGTTGTTCCTGTTACCGAGGAAGGGAAATAGAGAAAAGAATAGACAAAATCATCAATCCCTGTAAATGTTTTGCTTAAATGCTGGTTGCTGCCGCCCGAATTTGCC
Organism: Prevotellaceae bacterium; assembly: GCA_031271005.1. Lineage (GTDB taxonomy): Bacteria > Bacteroidota > Bacteroidia > Bacteroidales > Paludibacteraceae > WRGS01. The sequence continues at coordinate 10,314 of JAISWT010000127.1, forward strand.
GCCGAGCCAACAATAACACGTCCGGCAGAGGCGTTGCAAATACTTGTACAATACTGGTCCAAAAGCGTTGTCCCGTCGTGCGGTCCGTACTGGCTGCCCATACTTAAATTTATCACGCAAGGCTTGTTTACCTGCTGTGCATAGTTGAAAATATATGTGAAGCCGTCTGCAATGCCTGCGTCTGTTCCGTTAGTACTGACAAACACGATGTCGCTGTTGGGCGCTACGCCCTTGAATGTAGAGCCGTACCCGCTGCCTGCGGCAATGCCGGCAACGTGCGAACCGTGCGTCCCCTGCGTGTCGTCTGTTTGAGCGGCAAGAATGGCGCTCTGCGTTGTCAGTTCCCGCCCGTAAGGCACGCTGCCTGTGCTTGCGCCTGAATACTTCTGTTCCCAAACTCTTTTTACGCGATAGGCAGAGCCGTTGGCAGTATAAAAATTCGGATGTTTGTAGTCAAAACCGCCATCTACAATGCCCACCACAACGCCATCGCCATTGTAGGCGCTCGGAAGCCCTGCGCCTGCCTGAATGCCATTGACATTACCCTGCTGGCGTGCCAAGTCCATCATCGGATAGACAGGACGCCCTGTTTGGATATAACTGACCAAACCAGAACGCGATAACTCGGCAATCCTGTTTAGCGGCACAAGAGCGATAACAATGTTCTCTGCCTGATTATTAACAATTACGCCGAAATCCGACAAATCATCTGCCGCTGTTCCTGCTGCCAGTGTGAGAAATGCAGAAGCATAGATTTGTCCGTCTCTTTCGGTTAAACCGGATTTCTTAATCAACTCGCTTTGAGTTAATTTTTTAAACTTACCGCCATCAAGCGCTTCGTTTTTAGATATTTCCATATCCATAAGAAGCGTAGCAGAGTATGGCGAAATGCTCTTTGCTGACAACTGCATCGTTGGACTCGCCTGATTTTGCGGTGCGAACTGCAAACGGAGTTCCTGCCTGTCGCTCTGCGACCTTGCTAAACTTACTGACAGCAAGGCTACTACTGATAAAAATAATAAATGTTTCATTTTTTTTTATGTTTAAAATTTTATTTACTTCCTGTTTATCCTGTGTCTTTTTTTTGTGCAAAGGTACAATCGGCTAAAAGCGAAGTCAAGACACAATACAGCAACTGCCTGCTTTTTACACAAAGCAGGCAGTCACTACATCAAAGCAGGCAGTTTTTACCCCAAAGAAGCGATTCTTTTAGAGGCTGTTTAAAAAGTATTTTTCTTGAGGTTGTCTGTTCGCCGTTCACAATTTGCAGATTACGGATTTTCTTAACCCCCATTGCAGCCCGTTACGTCACAAGTTTCCTAAAATCAGCAACATCCATTTTTTCAAATTCCGATTTGTGTACTACAAATTTTCGTTTGGAGTAGGGAC
>JAISWT010000196.1 GCA_031271005.1 Prevotellaceae bacterium
ATATAGCCAATTTAATGCTATTATTCCATTCGAGAATGGTTGTTATGCGCTATACAATTCATTTGAACAGCGTGTTATTTTTCTCGCAGAGGAATTAAAGCAAATATTAGAAAACAGTATAAAATTAGGAATTGATACTCTCAAAGAAATACACCCAACATTTTTTGACAATTTGTTGGTAAACAAGTTTTTAGTTGCGAACAATTTTAACGAAATAGAAGCGGTAAAAAAAATCAGCAAAAAAATTGACAACAACCAAAATCAATTTTTATTAACAATAAACCCTACATTGAATTGCAACTTTAAATGTTGGTATTGCTACGAAACTCATATCCGTAATTCGCGAATTGACAGTGCAACTTCTGAATCCATTAAAAAATTCATTAGCAAAACAGCAGAAAATAAAAAGTTAAAATATTTTCACCTTTCTTTCTTTGGCGGTGAACCTTTATTATATTTTAAGCAAGACGTAATACCTGTGATAGAACATTTTTTATCTGTGTGTAAAAAAAGAGATATTAGTTATGGCGTAGGATTTACTACAAACGGCTATTTGGTTGACGATGATTTGATTGCTTTTTTTAATTTTAATGAAATCAAACCAAGTTTTCAGATTACTTTTGACGGAAATAAACCTGCTCACGACGAGGTTAGATATGCAACAAAAACGCGAGGCTCTTATGATACCATTGTGAAAAATTGCAAAAAACTGCTTGGCAATGATTTTTCAGTAAGAGCAAGAATTAATTATACAGATAAAAATATTGTGGATTGTTTTAGAATTATAGACGATTTTACAGAGATGTCTGAAAAAACAAAAAAAGACAATCTAATATTTGATTTTCACAGGGTTTGGCAAAACGATTCGGTTGACAGCACTGCGGATTTAATGCAATACAATGCAAAGAAAATGAGAGATAATGGTTTTCAAACTTCTGTTAAATTTTCTCCAAATAATGTGTTGCAATCTTGTTATGCCGACAAAACAAACAGCGTTGTAATTAACTATAACGGCGATATTTACAAATGTACCGCCCGCGATTTTTTACCTGAAAACAGAGTGGGTTATTTATCAGAAGAAGGAATTTTAGTTTGGAATGAAGGTTATTTAGAGCGGCGTAAAAATGCTAAATTCAACAATGCACCATGCTTAAAATGTTGCATTTTGCCGTTGTGCAATGGCGGTTGTTCTCAACACGCATTAGAACATCTCGAAACAGGAAACGATTATTGTGTGTTTCACGCCGATAGAGGCGAAATAGAAAGAATAATTAAAACTAAAATAGAAGAAATACTTGATGCTCAAGCGAAAAAGAAAGAAAATTAAATTCTTTTATCAGTTAGAAAGTACTGACTGCGCTGCTGCTTGTTTAGCAATGGTGGGGAGCGCCAACGGTATTAAGCTGTCAATGGAACGGGTAAAATCACTTTTTGATTTTACCCGTATAGGCGTTGCTATTCAGGACATTTTAGATACTGCACCAAAAATGGGACTAAATGCCGTTGCATTAAAACTGACACTCAAACAATTACAGGAAATTCCTCTCCCTGCAATTATTTATTGGAAACAGGGTCATTTTATCGTTCTTGAAAAAATTGTTGTAAAAAATTGTAAAATTCAATATCATATTTCCGACCCCGCATACGGGCGTGTTGTTATTGATGAGGAAAATTTTGAAATAGAATGGAAAGGTAATGAAATAAAAGGAGTTGCTATTGTGATTCAACCTTTAGAAAATGAACAATCAATTAACATACCTGAAATTAAAAATAATAATCTTTTTAATTCGCCATTTCTCAAACAAGCCATTAAATTTATTAAATCGAATAAATTCAAATATATTTTTTCAATCGTGCTAATTGCAGTTGTTTTAGGATGCAACTGGCTCATTCCTTTTATTTTTCAACGAATTATTGATACCGGCATTGTTGCAAAAGAAATTAATGTAGTTTTGTATTTGTTGTTGGCTCAATTAGTATTGTTTTTATCAAGTTTTATATCTGATTTTTTTAGTAATTCACTATTAACAAAGGTTAACTTTAAATTCAGCATATTATTAAAAAAAGATCTACTGCAAAAATTAATGCGCTTACCTATACGCTTTTTCGATACACGTCTTAATACAGAAACACTTCAACGACTTGGCGACCAAGATACTATACAAAATTTTTTAACTTGGAAAGGCATAGATTTTTTGTTAAATATATTAAACATAATTGTATTTGGAACAATTTTGTTTTATTTTAACGCTGTAATATTTACTGTTTATGGCTGTCTGTCAGTTCTGTCAATATTGTGGATGCTCATATTTCTAAAAAGAAGAGCAATGTTGGAATATTCAATGTTTTTGAGGCAATCCGAAAATAGCAACAATGTTTATGAATTTATCATGAATATGCCTGAAATTAAAATAAATAATGCACAGCATACGTTTATAGATAAAATTCTCACTACAATAGATAAACTAAATACATTACAACTGCGCTCTCTATATCTTAATATGTATCAAAATGTGGGGGTCAATTTCATAACTAAATTAAAGGAAATTATTGCTATCGCTTTTTGCGCTATTCTTATTATTAACGGAAATATGACATTAGGCACATTATTAAGCGTTTCTTATGTGATTGGACAGTTAGTATATCCCATTCAGAGCATTGTGGGCTTTATTCGTGAAACGCAAGATGCAAACATTGCCAACAAACGAATAGGTGAAATATACAATAATGCAGATGAAGATAAACAAGCAAAACAACACATTGAATCTACAAATTTTGATAAGATAAAAATTGAAAATATATCTTTCAAATATCCCGGAAACTTTAATCCTTTTGTTTTACAAAACATCAATTTTGAACTTCCAAAAAATTCGATAACCGCTATAGTAGGCGCAAGCGGAAGCGGCAAATCCACATTGTTGAAATTATTATTATCATATTACCCTGTATCAAATGGGAAAATATGGCTTGATAATTATGATATAACTAATGTGTTTTCAAATGAATGGCGCAAAAGATGCGGAGTAGTTTTGCAAGACGGGCGTATTTTTAGCGGAACGGTTATTGAAAATATTGTTTTTTCGGACACAATAATTGATGAAGACCGATTATTATTATCTACACAAATTGCTCATATTGACGAGTTTATAAAATCCATGCCTATGGGTTTTAATACTAAAATAGGTAATGCAGGACTACAACTATCAGGCGGACAAACACAGCGCATTCTCATCGCTCGCGCAGTATACAAAAACCCGCAATACATCTTCCTTGACGAGGCAACGAGCGCACTCGATGCCGAAAACGAAAAGAAAATACACGACTCGCTGCAAACATTTTTCAAAGGAAAAACCGTATTAATAATTGCCCACCGACTTTCCACCGTCAAAAACGCCGACAACATTATCGTGCTGAAAAACGGACTGATAGCCGAGCAAGGAACGCACGCACGGTTAGTGGCGCAGCAAGGCGAATATTTTAAACTCGTTAAAAACCAGTTGGAACTGGGTGCGTAAATGGGGGAAACAGTTTTTTACTTTTAAAATTTAAAACTATAATGTGTGTTTCATTCCAATCTTTTGTTTTATTTTTGCAAAAAATAAAATTAAAATAAATAAACCCAATGAAAAAAGCAGTTTTTACTCTAATTTGTTTGATTTGCGCATTGTTTGTCAGTGCGCAAAACGTGTTTTACACAGGTACGGTTGTTGATGTAGAGGGCGTGCCTGTTGAATTTGCCAATGTAGCGCTGCTGCAAAGCACAGATTCTTTGATAGTTGCAGGCGATGTAACCGGCAGCGCAGGCAGTTTTTCTATTCAAGCGCCCAAAGGCGACTGTCTGCTGAAAGTAAGTTTGCTCGGCTATCAAACGCAGTTTTTGAAAGTTGAGGCAGAAAATATAGGAACGGTTACACTTGCGCCTGACGAAAACGCCTTGCAGGAAGTAACCATCACGGCAGAGACCCCGCTTTTTCAGCGCAAGGCAGACCGTATGGTTTTCAATGTGGAAAATTTGCCTTCGACCGACGGCGGCGATGTGATTGATATTTTGAAACTTACACCCGGATTGCTTGTTGACGGGAACAGGATTTCCATCATTGGCAGGGGGCTGTTGGCTGTAATGATTAACGACCGCATTATCCGGATGTCGGGCGACGAACTGATTGGCTTCCTCAAAGGGCTGCGTGCCAACGACATCCAAAGCATAGAGGTAATCACCACCCCGCCGGCAAAATACGAAGCCGAAGGCAACGGCGGAATGATTAATATTGTGCTGAAAAAAACGCCGCAAAACACGTGGAGCGGGTCGGTTTTTGGAAGTTACCAACAGACAAAATACGGTTACGGAAATGTTGGCGGAAGTTTCAATTACCGGAAAAATCGCATTTCGTTTTACGCGAATCTTTCGCACGGCAGAGGAAAAATTAATGGCAGCGACGAAAATACAGTTTATTACCCAACTTTGAGGTGGCATATAGAGGGAAATGGCAAACAAGTTTATAATTCAATTAATGCAGGAACTGGATTAGATTATAATATTACAAACAATATTACTATTGGTGCGCAATATATTGGAAATTTTAGTCAGCCCAAACCTTCAAGTAGCAATGATTTTACTTCCATTTTTAATATTTCTGACGATAATATTGCAGGTAATATTGATACACGAAATAGTAATCAATCGAAATCGAACACTCATTCGGCAAACGTTCATTCAATATTCACATTGGACACATTAGGCAGAAAAATTAATTTTGATTTTGATATATTACATTTCAATGCTAACAGCAACAATACTTATGATGCTACAACGAGCAACTCGCAAATTGCTGAAGTTCCAAATAATTTTGTAAGTCAGAATAATTTATCGGACAGAGAAATTACAAATTATTCTACGAAAATTGATGTAGAACACCCCATTAAAAGTTTTAATTTGAATTACGGGGTAAAACTTTCATTTACAAGAACTAATAACGATGTACTAACTCACGATTTAACTTCGGGTATGCCGCAAATTTTACCAAATCAAAGCAACGAATTTCGGTACAAAGAAAATACACAAGCAATTTATATTTCGGGTAACACAACTTTTGGACACAAAAAATGGCTGGCGCAGGTTGGATTGCGCGGCGAAAATACGCAATGGGAAGGAAAATCCGCAACATTAGATTCGTTAAACAAAAACGCTTATTTCAAACTATTTCCTACTGCATATCTGACTTTTACGCCAAATGAAAAAACTATTTTTTATATAGAATATGGAAAACGAATTTATCGCCCCGGCTTTGGCGAATTGAACCCATTCAGATTTTATTCAAGTCCTTATTTATATGTAGAAGGAAACCCCGAACTGAAACCAACTATTTCGGATAATATTGATTTTGGGTATGTATATAATAATCAATTTCAAGTTAATTTCGCTTATTCAAAAGAACATGATAATAGAGCGCAAGTCATAATTATGAACAATGATGATTATGTGCAAGCAGTAAAACGACTAAATTATTTTGACAGTTACAGCACGGTTTTAAGTTTAGTGTATATTTTCAATAAACTGAATTGGTGGACAAGTCAAAATTCAATGTATGGTTACTTTCAACATTCAGATTCAAAAATTTACCCCATTACGCCTGAATATATGGAGGGATATGGAGGAATATTTCGAACAAACAATGTTTTTTACATTGACAAAAATAAAAAACTTTCAACGGGTTTCGATTTCACATACCGCACACCATCAATTACAGGTGATATGGTTTACAATTACGAACAAACTTACTTTAACGCTTTCGTTAAAATGCTCTTTCTTAACAGAACATTATCGGTTACGCTGACAGGAAACAATTTGTTGAAAGAATTCGAATACAATACAAGAACGGAAAGAAACGGCAACTTAACTTTTATGAAAGGTTATAACAACCCTTTGTCTGTCCGCTTGTCTGTTTCATACAATTTTGGCAGTAGCATAAGTGTAAAACAACGCGAAACAAGCAACACCGAAGAGCAACAACGCGCAAATTAATTTACCTGCGTTTAGTTGATAATAATTTTATTCCACTTTCGCAAGTTTTCTAACTTTCGAAAGTGGAATAATTCACTATTCACTATTCCCGTATATATTACAACAGATTTTACCACCGTTTGTGTGTAATTTGAAAATTTAATGCTAACTTTGCCGTCAAATTTTTTATTGGAATATGATGAAAGCAAAAATATCCCTTTTGAAGGAAAAAATCGAGCAACTCACAGTTGCCAATGCAGAGGAACTTGAGCAGGCGCGTATAAAATATTTGAGCAAAAAAGGCGAAATTACTGCATTGTTTGAGGAGTTTAAATCTGTTCCAAATGCAGACAAACGCCTTGTGGGTCAGTTACTTAACGAGTTGAAAGATATTGCGCAGACCAAAATCCACTCCCTGCGCAAAAGTTTTACCGTTACCAGAGGTGTTGATACCGACTTCGACCTTACGCGCACCGCCGAGCCAATCCCTGTCGGCACGCGGCATCCTGTTTCGCAGGTACAAAACGAAATTATTGAGATTTTTTCGCGCATCGGTTTCGTTATTGCCGAAGGTCCCGAAATAGAAGACGACTGGAACGTGTTTGGCGCATTGAATTTCCCGCCCGAGCACCCCGCACGCGACATGCAGGACACTTTCTTTATTGAGAAAAATCCTGACGTGCTGCTGCGCACGCACACATCAAGCGTACAAACGCGCGTTATGACAACCCAGAAACCGCCCATCCGCGTGCTGTGTCCCGGACGTGTCTATCGCAACGAGGCTATATCCTATCGCGCACACTGCTTTTTCCATCAGATAGAAGGGCTGTATATCGACAGGAACGTCTCATTTGCCGATTTGAAGCAGGTGTTGCTGTATTTTGCGAAAGAAATGTTTGGCGGAGAAACACAAATCAGGCTGCGCCCGTCATACTTCCCGTTCACCGAGCCGAGCGCCGAAATGGATATTTCATGCAATCTGTGTGGCGGACAGGGCTGTCAGTTTTGCAAGCATACAGGATGGGTAGAAATTTTGGGTTGCGGAATGGTTGACCCGGACGTGCTGCGCAACTGCGGTATAGACCCCGAAATATACAGTGGCTTCGCTTTTGGCTTGGGTATAGAAAGAATAACAAATCTGAAATTTCAGGTGAAAGATTTAAGAATGTTCTCCGAAAACGATCTGCGGTTTCTGGAGCAGTTCGTATCCGTATAGGAAACATAAAAAACATCATAAGTCGTTGGCAAACAGATAATTCTGCTGTATAATCACTTGATTTTCAGCAGTTCTTTTGCGTTTGCCACTGCCGATTCGGTAACTGTGCTGCCGCTAAGCATTTGCGCAATTTCGGCGATGCGGCTCTGGGGTGCAAGTTTTTCTATTTTTGTGGTAACTTCTTGCTTTTCATCAGTTTTAAACACTCGGAAATGCTGCTCCCCGCGTGCCGCAATTTGTGGCAGGTGCGTTATTGCAATTACCTGCATGTCGCCGCTCATTCGCTTCATAATGCCTCCCACACGGTCGGCGATGTCGCCGGATACGCCCGTGTCTATTTCGTCAAAAATAATAGTAGGCAGTTCTATTTTGCTGGCTAACAAGGACTTGATGGCAAGCATCAACCGAGATACTTCGCCGCCGCTTGCCACTTGCGCCACCGGCTGCGGCACAATATTTTTGTTTGCCGAAAAGAGAATTGAAATATTATCTGCTCCGTTTTCGGTAAATTCCTGTAAATCTGTAATTTCTACCTTTACCTGAGCATGTTCAATGCCGAGTTCACGCAACTCCGTTATTAAAGTGTTTTCTATTGATTTAGAAACATTTACGCGACTTTTTGTGAGCGCTTTTCCGTTCTGCGCAAGGATTTCAAGTTTTAGTGCAACATCGCGTTGCAGGCTCAAAATTGCTTCATCAAAGTTCTCTATCGCAAGTAATTGTTGTTCAATATCTTCGCGCTTGGCAATCAGTTCGGCAACTGTGCGTGCATTGAATTTTTTCTCCAGAGCATAAAGGTCGCTCAACCGATTTTCAACGCGCTCCAAACGTGCGGGGTCATACTCTATCCGTTCCTCTAACTTGTTTATTTCCAATGCAATATCTTTAAGTTCAACATACACAGAATCTATTCGCCGGTGTAAATATTCGCCATCAGAAATATAATTTTTAACCTTATTTATGGCATATAGAGTTGATTTGAGTTGCGAAATAATTGTAGAATCGCTGTTAGTCAATAAATTGTCGGCAAATGAAAGTTCCTTTTTTATTTCTTCGGCGTGATTTAGCGTTTCCAGTTCCTGTTCCAAGTCCTCCTGTTCACCCTCAACAAGTTGAGACTCTGATAATTGCTGAAATTGAAACTTTAAATATTCCAGTTCCGAAATTTGATTTGAGGCAATGTTTTTAAGTTTTTGCAGTTCTGATGTTTTGCTTTTCCAGTCATCGAAAGCGACTTTGTATTTTTCTATAACATCTTGATTTTGAGCAAAATTATCAACCAAATCGCGTTGATAAACGTCATTTCCAAGTTCCAAGTTTTCGTGTTGCGAATGAATATCAAGCAAGCTGCCTGCCAAACTGCGCAACACTTGCAGAGACGCGGGCGTATCATTGACAAATGCCCTCGACTTGCCCGCCGAACTTACCTCGCGCCTTATAATACATTGATTAGCAGAAAAATCCAGTTCATTTTCTTCAAAAAATTGCTTTAAATTATAGGTAGAAATATCAAATTCCGTTTCAACAACGCATTTATCTTTGCCTTGCTTAATTACCTTTATATCAGCACGTTGACCCATAATAAGAGAAAGCGCGCCAACAATAATCGACTTTCCCGCGCCTGTTTCGCCCGTGATTACCGAAAAACCTGTATCGAACTCAATGTGTAACTCTTCTATAAGAGCATAGTTACTGATATACAATGATTTAAGCATATAATAAATATTTGGTACAACTGCAAAATTACTGTTTTTTTTAAACAAATGAAAAAAGATTTTTCCATTTTACACAAAAAATTCATAAGGAAAATGTAATTTTGCACAAAAAAAGAAAACAGCAAACAATGAACGTGTTTACCATATTAATATTAATTGTAGCGCCGTCTGTTTTGGTAACAGTAACTGCGTGGCTTTTACTGAACAAACTGCTGCAAAGTTTTGGTACTCAACGCAAAACGGAACTGCAAAAAAGCGCTTTGCAGCAAGTTACCCCTGTTCGCCTTCGCGCCTACGAGCGGCTTATTTTGCTGCTTGAGCGCACAAATCCCGAAACGCTGATTTTGAACAACTACAAGACAGGAATGACTTGTTTCGACTTGCATGTAACCCTGCAAAGCGCTATACGACAAGAGTTTGCACACAATGTTTCCCAGCAGATTTATGTTACCGACACCCTTTGGCAAAGCATTACACATACCAAAGAAAGCATTTTAAATTTGATAAATCTTTGCGCCTCAAAATGTCCGCCAAATGCTGACGGCGCAATACTTGCCGAAGGAATTATCAAAATTTTCGGCAGCGAACAGCAAAATCCGACCGAAACGGCAATCGCTGTTCTGAAAAATGAAGTTGCAGATTTTTTTTAAAATAAAATAATTTTTATGAGAAATAAAATAATTTTATATCTTTCACTTTTTTTTACTTTCACTTTGTTATCTTGCGATTCGGATGATCAATGTCGCCGCAATGATTTTGTAATGCTGAAAATGAATTTTTACAAGTCTGTTATTGACCTTGCGGGCAAGCAGACCGATTCGCCACATACATTAACGGTTAGCGCACACGGGGAAGGCGTTGATTCTCTGATATATAACAATGAACAAACAAGCTTTGTCAACCTGCCGCTTAATAAGTTTGCACAGAGTTCAACGTTTGAAATTTTGCTCAACGACACTCTGGAAATCATAACCGTTTGGCACACAAACTACGAAGAATATTTGTCGTTTGAATGTGGCGTTGTAACATGTTTTACAATAGATTCTTTGCAAATAAATGGAAACAGCATTGATTTATTGAAAACTAACGGAATTTATATTGATTCCGTTTCAATTATTAACTATTCTGTAAATATACAAAATGCGGAAAATATCAAGTTATATCATCATTACGATAATAGTAAATAGTTTGACTTTCAGCGCTTTGGCGGCGCAAACGCAGCGGACGGCATCCGACAGCACGTTCTATCGCGGCATCCGCATTGAAGCAGACATTCTTTCGCCGCTTGCCTATGCTCTGCGTTTAAGTGGAGGGTACTACTATCAGGGCGCTATAGCGGTAAACCTGAAAGAAACATATTTTCCAATACTGGAAATAGGCTATGGAGGGCTTGATAATAAGATGTCTGTAAGCGGTTTAACCTACAATACACACGCATTCTATTACCGTGTTGGGATTGACTACAACGTTTTAACGTCAAAGAAACCGCTTAACGCAATGAACAATATTTTTACCGTTGGCGGGCGAATTGGATTTACAAATATGTTGTATAACATTAGTGATGTGCAAATTGCAGATTATTATTGGGGCGGCAACACAACTGTCGATTTTACTGACCGGCATAAATTTATGCTCTGGTGGGAAGTCCCTGTGGGCGTGCGGGTCGAAATATTTAACAACATTTTTATGGGCTGGGAAATACGATTGAAAGGCGCTTTTGGCACACCAAAGCAGGGCGAAATCTATCCTTACTACGTTCCCGGATTAGGGCTGTTCAATGGAAACAAGTGGGAATTTAACTACTCACTCGGATGGCAATTCTGAACGTTCAATAAATTTAGTCGTTCCTATTTTTCTACCAAACTATTTTCTCTGACGGGAAATTGCAGAAAATTATTGCCTTTTTATCGAGCCGTTTTGCTATTCAAAATTTAAATTGTAACTTTGCAACGTAAATATCTGCAAATTAGGAGCGATACGCTCTATCGGCAGGCTTTAATTATGCGTTTGGATATAAAAAAATGTCAAAATAAAAATAAGGAAAAAAATGGTAAAGACAAAAGAAGAAATAGTTGAAAACTGGTTGCCGCGTTACACAAAACGTCCTTTGGAAGAGTTCGATGATTTTATTTTATTAACAAATTTTTACAATTACGTTGACCTTTTTGCTCAATGGCACAATGTAGAAGTTATTGGTCGAGACGGAAATATGCCCAATGCCTCTGCAAAGGGCATTACAATGATTGATTTCGGTATGGGCAGCCCTAATGCGGCAATAATTATGGACATTTTGTCGGCAATTCACCCCAAAGCGGTGCTGTTTTTGGGGAAATGCGGCGGCTTGCGCGATAAAAACAACATTGGCGATTACATTTTGCCGTCGGCTGCAATCCGCGGTGAAGGTACTTCAAATGACTATTTCCCGCCGGAAATACCTGCCTTGCCTGCCTTCAACCTGCAACGCTCGGTAAGTTCAAATATCCGCGACTTTGGCAAAGATTACTGGACAGGAACTGTTTATACCACAAACAGACGTGTGTGGGAACACGACACAAATTTCCGCGACTATCTGCGCACAACACGTGCAATGGCGATTGACATGGAAACTGCAACGCTCTTTACAGCAGGATTTTACAATGCAATTCCAACAGGCGCGCTATTGCTTGTTTCTGATATGCCTCTGAAACCGGACGGAATAAAAACCGCAGAAAGCGACAAAAAAGTTACCGCAAATTTTGTGGAAGAACATCTCCAAATAGGAATAAAATCGCTGAGTTCGCTAATGCATAATAGCAGAACAATCAAGCATTTACGCTTTGAGTAATAAAAATATTAATTTAATAAACGGATTTTTATCTGCCTATTGTTTTTCAATAACAAAACAGGCGGAAAGGGATTTTAATAATGCCCGAAATTTTAAAAAATCTTTTTGAGAAACTATTTGGCAATCAACTCATTGATTGCCAAATGCTTACACAAGCCGGCTCTAACCGTCAATATTACCGTCTTTGCGGCAAAAACATTTGCGCTGCCGGAGTAGCAGGCGCTTCGATAGACGAGAACCGCGCTTTTGAAAAAATCGCTAAACATCTGTATGACAAGGGAATATCCGTTCCTGAGTTTTTTGCCGCAAGTGATGACGGGCTTTACTACCTGCAAGAATACTTGGGCGATGTTTCGCTCTTCGACTTTATAATTCAAGGGCGAAAGTCGGGAGTTTTTTCTGCAAAAGAGCGAAATGTTTTGCACGCAACGATAGCACAATTACCCGAAATTCAGTTTAAAGGCGCGGAAGATTTTGATTTTTCGTTCTGCTATCCGCAGCCGGCATTTGATAAACTAACGGTAATGTGGGATTTGAATTATTTCAAATATTGTTTTCTGAAATTGCAAAATGTTGATTTTCAGGAGAATAAGTTGGAAACAGATTTTACAAAATTTGCCGAAATTTTGCTGAACGTTCCCTTGAACAGTCAGTTTATGTATCGCGACTTTCAGAGCCGCAATGTGATGCTGAAAAATATGAAGCCTTATTTCATTGATTTTCAGGGCGCAAGACGCGGTCCGGTCTATTACGACCTCGCTTCGTTTCTCTGGCAGGCAAGCGCAAATTTCACGCCGCAACTAAAAGAGGAACTAACTCAAACATATTTTAAGAACTTGAAAAATTTTGCCGATGTTAACGAGCGGGAATTTCGCAAAAACTTGGATTTTTTTGTGCTGTTTCGCACTTTGCAAGTACTGGGAACATACGGCTTTAGAGGCATAATTGAAAAAAAACAGTATTTTACTAACAACATTCAGTCCGCAATAAAAAATTTGAAGGAAATTTTGTTGAAAATTGAAAAGGAAAAACTTCCGTATTTATTTGAAGTATTGAACAAAATGATTGAAATTCAGCAATATAGCGCAACAAATATTTCCTCCGACAGCATTAAAACAGATTTGGCTGACAGCAAGGGAACAGATAATTTTCTTGTTCGTGTCTTCAGTTTTTCGTACAGGAAAGGCATTCCTGCCGATGTTTCGGGCAATGGCGGAGGTTTTGTATTCGATTGCCGCGCAATTCACAATCCCGGTAAATATGTAGAATACAGGGATTTAACAGGTTTAGACACCAAAGTTGCCGGTTTTTTGGAAAAAAACAGTGAAATTGCCGAATTTCTCGGAAATTGTTACGCGCTTATCGACAAGTCGGTTGTACGCTATTTGGAGCGCGGTTTTACTGCCTTGCAGATTTCGTTTGGCTGCACGGGCGGGCAACACAGGTCGGTTTATTCGGCGCAAAAAACGGCTGAACATCTGTACACAAAATTTGGTATTAGAGTGCAACTGGTTCATGTGGAACTGAACATTGAGAGCAAATTCCCGGATTCAAATTATTCCGAAAAAAAGTAACATTGCAGACACACAAAAACAACTTCGGAAGAAACAGCATGCTTGCTCTTTCTCGAAGTTTACACATAAAACCGACTGTAAAATCCCCCGCTTTTGGCGAAAAATAAATTTTATTCTTCTATAATTGTTTCCTTCAACGGGTTACGATAGTAGATTTTGTGTGCGAGAAATTCTTGGGTTGCCAGCAGCGCCGATTTCGGAATTTTTTCGTAATATTTTGAGATTTCAATCTGTTCTCTGTTTTCAAAAACTTCCTCTATGCTGTCGCCAAACGAGGAAAAATCCTGCAATTTTTTCTCAATCTCCAGTTTTATTTCGTTGTTTATCTGGTTGGCACGTTTTGCAATGATGGCAACCATTTCATAGACGTTACCTACCTCGCTGCTCATTTGCTCAACGTTGCGCGTTATGGTGGTTTCGGGAGTCCTTAATTTTCTGTAATCCATACTTTATTTAAATTTGTTTAAATTAATAATTAATAATATTACACTTTCAGTGGTTAGAGTTTAGTGGTTAGAGTTTAGAGTTTAGTTATTAGATTATTTCTTCATTTCTTAATTTCTTAATTGCTTAATTTCTTCATTTCTTAATTGCTTAATTTCTTAATTGCTTAATTTCTTAATTACTTAATTTCTTAATTACTTAATTGCTTAATTACTGCGTATTCTGTATTTTATTATTCACTATTAATTCTCAATTCTCAATTCTCAATTATTCACTAAAAATTCATTTCTTATTTGCTTCGCGGAAGATTTTATCGGCTGCGTTGCGATTTTTTCCCTGCGGAAATTCGTTTATAAAACTGTAATATTCATCTATCGTTTCCTGATAACGTTCTGTTTGGCGTTCTGTTACACTGTTTGCTGCCTGTGCGTATTTCGACTGCAAAATGATGAACGATAAATCTTCTCTGTATTGCGTAGATGGAAATTCTTTCAAGGCATTTTGCGCCACTATCACAGCCGACAAATAGTTGTTACCCAGATAGTCCCCCAAGTTATAATACAATTTTGCATTTAAAACCTGTTTGTATGCAAGTTTGTCGTTCAGGTCGTCAAGCATTTTCATTGCTTCACTCACGTTAGTGTCCTGTGGATACATATCTATGTAGTCCTGCAAAGCCACAATCCCGTCATTTGTAATGGCTTGGTCAAGTTTTGCATCGGGCGAATCGAGATAATAACTTTTAGCAATCAAGAACTTGACTTCGGGTGCGTAGTTGCCTTTTGGATAGGTGCGCATATAGGTCTGAAAATATCCGCTTGCACTTGTATAGTCTTTTTGCCCATAAAACGACCTGCCAAGATAGTAGAGCACTTCCTGCGAGCGTTCCGAACCTTTGTAGTACGACTTCACCTCGTCAAGCAAGGTCTGCGACTGCACATATTTCTTTTTATTGAAATATTCCATCGCCTTGTTGAATTTCAGTTCGTTATCGTCGCTTTTAAGCAACTTTTGGTACTCGCTGCACCCCGAAACGCAGAAAATAAGCGCAACAATTATTGTGAAAAAAATCTTTTTATTCATACTCAAAAAAATGAGTTGCAAAGGTACGCAATTTTTAAAAGAAAAAATGAAATTTAAAAGTTAAAAAAAACAAATACGCTTATCTCATTTCTTTTTCTATCATCTTAATTTTATTTTCGAGCAATTTACATTCGCCACGCAGGGTGTCAATTTTTTTGTTCATTTGTTCTATCAGTCCGCCTCCTTTTTTTGATGACGAGGTGAAAAATCCGAGGTTATTTTCGTAAGTGTTGAGTTCCTGTTTCATCTTTTCAAATGCGCGTGTAAGTTTTTTATGCTCGTCGTGCAGTTTTCTGTCGCCTTGCGATATCATATCAGTAAGATTGTTGCGGAAGGTGTCCAGTCGGCGGGCGTTGGCGTCTACGTTGAGCGCGGTGAATTGTGCGTTTACGGCAGAGCGGTATTCTTTGTGCAGATTGTCCTTCTCTTTGAAGGGCACAAAGCCGATGGCGTTCCACTCTATAATCATTTCTTTGAGCGATTGCAGCGCGTCTGTCTGGTTGTTGGATATGTCCAATGCTTTGATACGGGCTATAAGGTCGCGCTTTTTGCTCATGTTTTCCTTCTCTTCGGACGAACTGCCCGTTTTGGCAGCCCTTTTTTGCTCAAAGAAGTGGTCGCAGGCATCGGAAAATCTTTGCCATAGCGAGTCTGAAAATTTGCGCGGCACCGAGCCTGTTGTTTTCCACTCTTTTTGCAGTTCTACGAAGAGCGCTGATGTTTCGCGCCACTGGGCGCTGTCTTTCAACTCTTCGGCACGCTGGCAGAGCAGGGTCTTTTTCTCTATATTGATAGCAAATTCGCTGCGAATGCCTTTGAAGAATGCTGCTTTGGCGTTGAAAAACTTGTCGCAGGCTTTGCGATATGCCTCAAAAAGTTTTTGGTTGTTTTTACGCAAAGCAAAACCCGTGCTGCGCCATTGCTTTTGCAGGTCGAATACCAGATTGGAGGCATCTGTCCAGTGTTTTATTGTGGCGAGGCTGGCAATGTCAATTGCGTTTATTTTTTCAATCAGCGCCTGTTTTACCGCAGAGTTCTCTTCTTCGCTTTTGCGTAAACTCTCAAAGTATTCTATGTGGCGTTTGTTTATTACCGAAGAGGCAGCCTTGAATTTGCCCCATATTTCTTCGCGCAGTTCCCGCGCCACAGGACCAACTTCGCGCCACTCGTCATGCAGTTTTTGCAGTTTCTTGAACGCTACGATTGCCTCTTTCTCGTCGGCGAGTTTTTCGGCGGCGCTGATAAGCGCGTTTTTTGTTTCCAAATTCTTCTTGAAGTCGTATTCGCGCAGTTCGTTATTGATTTTTACCAAGTCCCAAAAGGCTTCTTGACATTGCGAATATTTGCGCCACAGCGCATTTATCTGTGTTGCAGGTACTGTGCCTGCGGATTTCCATTTTTGCTGAAGTTCGCGAAATTCTTTCACCGCCTTGTCCACGTCTTCGTTTTTCTCCACAAGCGACTTCATTTGTGCTATAATGCGCTGTTTTTCAAGCAGATTTTGTTCTTTTTGCTTTTCTACTTCGGCAATATGCTCGGCGCGTTTTTCTTTTATTTCGGCTAAAATATTTTTGAAAATCTCTTCCTGTTCATCTTTTTGCGGGACAAAATCTTCGGGCGCACCGCCGTCTGCCAAAAATTGCTCGCGCAAGGCTTCGTTGTCGGCGTTCACACGGCGATAAAAATTCTGCTTGATGTTGTCGAGTTCAGTTTTGATTGTTTTAATGTTCTGATTTACAAGCAATTTCAACTGCTCAATCAATTCTTCTTTTGTGGGGTGGGAGGCGTGCAGTACCTTGTCGGAATCTGCCTGCTCAATTATCTCACATTCATCGTCTTCTTCCTCACTATCAACGTCTTGGGACGGCAATAACAATTCGTTAGAGTCATCGGACTCAATCGGAATTTCTGAAACGGGTCCGTCTTCTGATTCCTGTACCTCAGGATATTCAATACTTTTTGTAATTTGCTCCGAATCGAAAGATGATGTTGTTGCAACTATTTCTTCGACCGGTTGCTGCACATTGTCCTTGTTTAATTCAAGTGTATCCATTTTTTCCCAATTACGTTTTTTAGAATCTGTTTGCAAAAAAACAATCGTCTTTATGCAACAAATTAGAGGTTCGACATTTAAATTTAAAAATTATCCGCAAAAGTAAGTTTTTTTTTTGAAATAAAATAATATTTAACAGTTTTAAGAATAAAAAAATCAGTAACTTAATTTCTATCTGTCTGTTAAATAATTGATTATTAAATATTTATAAACTATTTTCAAAAAAAATATTGCCAAAAACGGATAGATATTTTTGTGCTTTCTTTGTGCCGACAGCAAAATAATTCGTACTTTTGTGCCGTTTGAACAAACAACAGAAGAGATTGATTGCCGAAAAAGAATAAAAATATTGAGCTAACTTCCAATAATAACGGTTCAAAAATATAATGCACGCGGAAAAACAAATTTATTTGTAAAAACAGTATTGATGACGCTGCCTGCATTAACGGCGCAACCATCAGCGTTGACGGCGGAATCTTAACATAATTGTAACCACAGCGCAATAATAATGTTATTGCGCTGTGTTATTTTTGTCCAATATCTGAAATTAGTGGTTAGTGGTTAGTGGTTAGTGGTTAGTGGTTAGTGGTTAGTTGACAAATATCAATTCGTAATTAAAATAAATAAATAAAATGAAAAATTCAATTAAAATTTTAGTTTTTGTATCATTTGCGGCTCTTTTAGCAAGTTGTACCAACAGTTCGGAGAACATTTCGGGTGCGGGCGCTACTTTTCCTGCGCCTTTCTACAACATTGTAATCAAAGATTATGCAGCCGCAACCGGCGACAAAATCAGTTATGGCGCCACAGGTAGCGGCGCAGGCATTCGCAGTTTGAAAGATAAAACGGTAGATTTTGGCGCTACCGACCTCTTCCTTTCAGATATGGAAATGGAAGAGATGGGCGCCCGGATAGTGCATATCCCCACATGTCTGGGAGCAGTAGTGATGTCGTATAACCTGAAAGGAGTTGAAAATCTGAAACTTAACTCGTCTGTTGTTTCACAGATTTACGCAGGAAAAATAACAAACTGGAATGACGTGCAAATCAAGCAGTTAAACCCGGAAATTGCTTTGCCCGACAAGGCAATAACGCCCGTGTATCGCTCTGACGGCAGCGGAACAACTGCTGTTTTTTCGGAATATATGGACGCAACCGACTCGCTATGGCACGCCAAAACAGGCAAAGGAAAATCATTGAACTTCTCAACCGGCATCGCAGCCAAAGGCAATTCGGGAGTGGCAGGAGTAATTGCCGAAACAGAAGGCTCGATTGGTTACATTGGTTCCGAATATGCCTTTGCACTAAATCTGGCTGCAGCATTGTTTCAAAACAGTTCAGGTAAGTTTATCAAAGCGGATGCAAAATCCATTTCGGCAGCAGCAAACAGGGATATGCCTGACGACACGCGCATCTCAATTGTCAATGCACCCGATTCAAATGCCTATCCTATAAGTACTTTCACTTGGATTATTACTTACAAAAATCAAAATTACAACGCACGCACGGAGGAACACGCACAAAGTTTGAAACGCTTTTTGAACTATATAATCAGCGCCAAAGGGCAAGCAGCAGCCGAAAAAACCTTTTTCGCACCCATTCCACCGGCAGTTATAGAAAAAGCACGCGCAGCAGTGGAAAGCATTGAGTACGGTGATTAGTTAGTGGTTAGTGGTTAGTGAATTAAGAAATGAAGGAATTAAGAAATGAATCGAATAAGGTCGAATTAAATCGAATTACTAATTGCTGGAAACTGAAAACTAATAACTGATAACTGAAAACTTTATAACTCATTTTCTTTCAGCCGTTCTGCGTTTTCGGCAATTGTCAATTTGTCAATCAGGTCTTGAATATTTCCGTTCATAAAATCGGGGAGGTTGTACACGGTGTAATTTATGCGGTGGTCTGTAATTCGCCCCTGTGGATAGTTGTATGTTCTGATTTTCGCCGAGCGGTCGCCCGTGCTGACCATTGTTTTGCGGCGGGTGGAAATTGCTGCGAGGTGTTTCTGCAACTCAATGTCGTACAGTTTGTTACGCAACATTTGCATCGCCATTTCGCGGTTTTCCACCTGCGAGCGCGTAACCTGACATTGCACCATAATTCCTGTCGGTTTGTGCGTAATCTGAACTTTCGTTTCCACTTTATTAACGTTCTGTCCGCCTGCGCCACTGGAACGTGCCGTCTGGATTTCGAGGTCGGCGGGGTTGATTTCCACATCTACCTCGTCAGCCTCAGGCAGCACAGCCACCGTTGCTGCCGAGGTATGCACGCGCCCCTGCGTTTCGGTAACAGGCACACGCTGAACGCGATGAACGCCCGACTCGTATTTCATTGTCCCATAAACACTTTCACCTGTTACAGTGAAAATTATTTCCTTATAACCGCCAATAGTACCTTCACTGAAACTTGTAATCGCCACTTTCCAGCCTTTGCTGTCGATATATTTTGAGTACATCTTAAAGAGGTCGCCTGCAAAGATTGCGGCTTCGTCGCCGCCCGTGCCACCGCGAATTTCCATTACAATATTTTTGACATCTTCGGGGTCAGACGGAACGAGCAGAAATTTGATGTTCTCTTCCATTTGAGGAATCTGCAGTTCAAGCATTTCTATTTCGGCGCGTGCTATTTCGCGCATCTCTTCGTCTTTTTCATTTAGAACAATATCTTTTGCCTCCTGCAAATTATCAAGTGCGGTTTTATATTTTTGCTGCGCCTGCATAATGCGTTCAAGTTCGGCGTATTCGCGGTTGAGTTTGATGTAACGCTGCATGTTCGCGGTTATAGAGGGGTCGCTAATGAGCGTAGAAACCTCCTCAAAACGATGTTGCAGCCCATCCAGACGCGAAATAAGTGAATTTTCGGACATAAAAAAAATATCAATAAAGGAATTATAATTTATTATTTTTTGTGGATTTTTTTTAAAAAATTATTTTATTTGAAAATACTTTAAACGAAAAAAATAAGATTTTGTTAATTTAATATAGAAATTTTTAAAAAAATATTTGCAAATAACCTTAGTAGAAAAAAAAGGGAAACAAACATAACCTTATTACCTTATTTTCAACGTTTTAAGAAGCGAAATTAGTGGTTAGTGGTTAGTGGTTAGTTATTAGAGTTTAGAGTTTAGAGTTTAGTTATTAGAGTTTTTTCTAATATCTAAACTCTAATAATTAATAGTTCATTTCTTCATTTCTTAATTCTTTAATTGCTAACTGCTAATTGCTAACTGCTAATTGCTAACTGCTGCAAAAGTATATGAAAAATGCGAATTTTCCAAATGTGCGTGATAAAAAGTAGTCAGTAGTCAGTGGTTAGTTGTTAGTGGTTAGTGGTTAGTGGTTAGTGGTTAGTGGTTAGTGGTTAGTGAATGAAGAAATGAAGGAATTAAGGAATGAAGGAATTATATTCAATTACGAATTACGATTTGCTAATTGCTAATTGCTAATTGATTAAAGTTTCTAACAATGCCTAACTGAAAACTGATAACTGGAAACTGAAAACTAACAACTGAAAAAATATTGTGTAAAAGTTTGTTGTTTTAAGAATTATTATTACTTTTGCCGTGTATTTAATTAATTTTAAAAAATCAACCGAAATATAATAGAACGCATGCCTATGGTAAAATTATTACTCTTTTAAACCCTAAAAAATAGAGAAATAATGAAAGCACCGAAACAATTTTCCGACGAGGAATTGGTTTTGTTGTATCGGAATGGTGATAACTCGGCTTTTCAAGCGCTTTTGCTGCGCTACAAAGCAAGTTTGTTTTCCAATATTTTTTCGGTAGTTCGTAGTCGCGAACTTGCTGAGGATATATTTCAAGATACGTTTGTAAAAGCAATAATAACCATTCAGCAGGGTCGTTATACCGAAACGGGACGCTTTTCGGGTTGGCTCAACCGCATTGCGCACAATTTGATAATTGATTATTTCCGCCGCCAGAAAAACGAAAATACCTTTTCGGCAGACAACGCGGACTACGATATTTTGAATGATGCGCGGCTCTCGGAAATTAGCATCGACGAGGTGATGAGCAAAGAACAGATGTTGAACGACCTCGTTGCGCTGGTTGATTTTTTGCCGCAGACACAGCGCGAAGTGCTGCAAATGCGTATCTTCGAGGACTTGAGTTTCAAAGAAATAGCCGATAAAACGGGGGTAAGTATCAACACCTCGCTCGGACGGATGCGCTACGCACTGATAAACATGCGAAAATTTGCCGCCGAAAAAAATCTGTGATTTTTTTGAGGTCGGGACTCGCCAGAACATAGATATATCTGTTTTTAATGCTAATACGCTATCATTTAAGCGTTGAACTATGTTTTTCAAAACAGATTTATTTATGGGCAAACTGCTTGCGATATGGTTGTGTGCGTTTGTGCAAAAACTCAGAACCAAATCAGGCAGCAGGTTGGTTTTAAAGATGTAATTATTTGTAATTTAAGGGTATAACTTTTTCTATTTAATAAAATGTTTATATTTTCCTGATAATATTTTAAGGGTACTTCCTAAAACTGTTTTTTAGAAATACTCTGAATTGTAATAAAAAAAATTCTTAATAATTTATTATGTCAATGAAAAGATTATCCATTTTACTGCTATTAATTATTGTCGGAATAAATTTTGTTCAGGCACAGGAACAAGTTGACACTTTTGAGTTTTTCACCGTAAAGGCAAATCCTGTAAGTTCTGTAAAAGACCAGGCGAGTTCGGGTACCTGCTGGTCATTTTCTCTGTTGGGCTTTTTGGAAGCCGAGTTGTTGCGCTTGGGCAAGCCCGACTATGATTTGTCGCCTATGTTTGTGGTGTACAAAAGTTACATCGACAAGGCAGACAAGTATGTGCGTATGCACGGTGCAACCAACTTTGCAGGAGGCGGGTCGTTCTACGATGTTATTTACTGCTTAAAAAATTACGGCATCGTACCGACCGCCCAGATGAACGGGCTGAACTACGGCTTGCCGCGCCACAACCACAACGAATTAGACAAGATTCTGAAATCATACGTTGAGAGCCTTGCCAAAACCGAAGGCGCAATCTCTACTGTTTGGAAGAAACCATTTGAAGCGATTTTGCAGGCATATCTTGGGGCGCCGCCAACCGACTTTGTTGTTGACGGAAAACATTACAGTCCTGAAACTTACGCCCAAAGTCTGAACCTGAATCTTGACGATTATGTTTCGCTTACTTCGTTCACACATCATCCGTTTTACGAAAAATTTGTTATAGAAATCCCCGATAACTGGCGTTGGTCTGACAGTTACAACCTGCCAATAGATGAGTTGATGCATGTGATAGACCATGCTATCAAGCAGGGCTACACCGTTGCGTGGGCTTCGGATGTGAGCGAGCGCGGTTTTACGCGCAGCGGGGTGGGCGTTGTGCCCGAAACAGACCTCTCAAATTTGCCCGGCAGCGACCAGGCACGATGGACAGGCGTTTCGCAGCGCGACATAGAAAACCAGATTTACACAGCCAACGCGCCGAGACCCGAAGTGAAAGTAACGCAGCAACTGCGTCAGCAACACTTTGATAACTACAAAACAACTGATGACCATGGAATGTTGATTTACGGAATTGCACGCGACCAGAACGGCGCAAGATATTACATGGTGAAAAATTCGTGGGGCATTACCGGAAATTACAAAGGCATTTGGTATGTCAGCGAGGCTTTTGTGCAACTCAAAACTATCAATATTATGGTGAACAAAAACTCCATTCCGGAGGTTTTGCGAAGCAAACTCGGAATTTAAAGAAACAAACATATAAAAAAAGCAGAGCATAGATGGATATTGTGTTGATAATTAGCACAATATCCATTTTGTATCCATCTTTTCAGATGTTTTTAGCCGTGCCGGCAGCGAGCATTGCTGCAAAATTTCACAATGTTTGCCACTTCTTAAACGGCGCTTTTGCAAGATAAGAATTATAATAATGATAATCGCCCGTAACCTCTTTGCCCAGCCACGCGGGTTTGTCATATTGTTCGTTCTCACTTTCGAGTTCGATTTCTGCTATTACAAGCCCTTGATTATCTCCATAAAACTCATCAATTTCAATAAAATGCTTCCCCGAAGGTACAATGTGGCGCGTTTTTTCAATTATACCACTGTGGCACAATTTAAGCAGCGCCTTCGCATCTTCTACGCTGATTTCGCGCTCCCATTCAAAGCGTGAGATGCCATTTTTATTGGTTCTCCCTTTGATTGTGAGATATGCCTGCTCACCTTTGAGCCTCACACGGACACTGTGTCCCTTCTCGGCAGAAATATAACCCTGAATGATAGGGAACGACCTGATTATAAGAGGTTTATAGATGTCGCTATTGAGCAAAAACTTGCGCTCGATTTCAATATTATTCATGATTTTTTTATTGGAAAAAATATTTGGAAAAAAAGAAACAAAGTTAGCGTTAAATTTTCAAATTACATATACAAACATTTCAAAATGTTTTGCATAATTCAGGCACACAAAAGAATGTGGAATTTCAACAGGCAGTAAAAATATTTACAGATAAAATTTATAAAAAATTATTGCACAATAATTCGGACATAACTGCAACTTTATTGTGTAAAGATATTTATTTGTTGATACCTAATAATTTTTCAGAAAAAATTTATCAAATTTACCCCTTTTTTCGGTCAAAAAATACCCCTTTTTTAAAAAAAAAGCATAATATTTTTGTACTTTAAAATTAAAAAAAAATAAAAATGTAATATTATGAGAAACAAATTACTCTTAGCCCTTGCGGCAGTATTAACAATTGGAATAAGCGCCAAAGCGCAAACAGTTATTTTCCACGAAACATTTAATAACCTTACTCCTGAAAACGCAACCGGCAATGCGCTTACAGGCGGCAATACCGATGAAAGCGGCTACACTGTAGGCGGCGGTGGAAGCGGGATGCTGTGTTCGGAAGCAGGTACAATGAACCTTACCGGCGGACGCTTCAAAACGCGGACAATGGATTTGTCGGGCAGCAGTATAGAATTGCAAATCACCTACAAATGCATTCCTGCTGAAGGGCAGGATGCGAAACGCTTCCAGATTGACATCGACAAAGAGGGCACCAGCGGATTGGGCGGCATTTTGCAGGAAACGCAGGACGCGCCCTCGCCTACCGAATTTACAACAAAAACGTTTGAAATTACGGGCGGAACGGCAAGTTCATATCTGCATTTCCGTACCGAAAGCGGACACACGATTGTTATTGACGAAATTAAAGTTGTAAATAATTCCACAGTAGCGCTTGACCCTCTGATTACTTCGTTCACCGTTGCAGGCGTTGCAGCAACGGTTGACAACGATGCAGGCACAATTACAGCCGAACTGCCGGCAGGTTCGGATGTTACTGCGCTTGAGCCTGAGGTGCAAGTGAACGCAGCCAACTATACTTACAGTCCAACAGGCGTGCAGGACTTTACAAACCCTGTTACCTATACCGTTTACAATGACGATGCGTCCATGCAAAAAGAATACATCGCAACAGTTACGGTTTCTGTGGTACAAAACGGCGATGCAACATTGAAATATCTTGCCGCAAACGGAGTTTATGCGCAACTTGCAAGCGGTCAGACAGATTACCAGTTGATGCTCAACAGCGCAACTACTTCCGTTTCGCTTCTGGCTGTAGCCAATAACGAGCTTGCGCAAGTGCAGGTAAATGACCCTGCCGATGTAAACAGCACGGGCAGTGTGGTTGTAACCGCGCAAAATGGCGACGTACAAACCTACAACCTTACATTTACAAAACTTAACGCTCCCGAAAAAGTATGGAACTTTTCTGACGGAGCAGCATGGGCAGCCAATACAACTCTGCAGGATTTGACAATAGGAGGCGATATTACATTTGATGCTAACCAAAAAACCATTGACACTTATACTTTTACCCGGCGTTTGAAATTTAACGGCACAGGCAGCACTTCAAACAGGTTCATTTCATTTGAAGTTACGGGCAACACTACTGTGGTGATATATGGAATGTCGGCAAGTAATGGCACTGCACGCACGTTAATACTTGCAGATGCAGACGGAAACCCCATCGGAACATTTGTTGACAGCCAAACCAATGGCGACGCCGGCAGCGCGAGCGGAAAAATTGATCGCGGGATAATTGAATATTCAGGCGAGGGAGGCACATTGTATATGTATTCGCAAAGCAGCGGATTCAATATTTATGCCATCGAACTGATAGCCGGCAATCTTACTTCGCTTCCTAATTCGGAGATTGACAAAAAGGTACATTCGGTTGAATTTTACGACATCACAGGGCGCCGTGCCAGCAGTGCAACAAGCGGATTGCTGATTGAAAAGACCACATTTACAGACGGAACAAGCGCTTGCCGAAAAATATTAAACACTCACAAGTAAAAATCTTTTTTTACAAACAGTTAAATAGTTAAATAGTTAAATAATTATCTTTTATAAAGTGGAACGGGGCTGTATTGTTTACAGCCTCGTTCTTTTTTTGTTTACAAATTACGGGGCTGTCTCAAAAGTATTTTTTATAAACGGGAACTCCTGAAAATTGATTATTTGATATTATTCTCCCACTTTGGCGGGACAATCTTTGCGTTCCTTGCGTAATCCTTTGCGTTCTTT
>JAISWT010000200.1 GCA_031271005.1 Prevotellaceae bacterium
TATAGCATTGATGGTGGCGCAACGGTAGATGTTCCTATGACTTACGATGGACAGGACGGAAACAATCCGAACAACTCGCATTATACGGCGACTACTTCTGTGGATATTGACGCGCTGAATAACGGTACGCACGAAATAAATGTATGGTTCACCGTAGCCGAAGCAGACGGAAATACTACTACAAATGAAGTGGAAGGTGGCTATACAGCAACGTTCGTAACAGCCACCATTGATAGCAGTGTTGAATTGGCAGCAGGCTCACTCGAAATTCTCAAAATGGAAGGTGAATTACAAATTGTTTCAACTGACCAACTGCAATCTGTTCAGATTTTCACATTGAACGGAGCAATGGTTTATAATAATGCCAATACAACCACTGTTTCTACGGATGCTTTGTCAACCGGCGTTTATATCGTAAAAGCCACCACTGCCAAAGCAATGAAGGTCGAAAAATTTGTTGTAAAATAAATTTTTTGATACGGAAAATATAAAACAGAAAAACTTCTTTTGAAGTTGTTACCGGAATATGTCTGTGTAAACAAGACAATTTGGTAGAGTATTAGGAACGTTTAAGTAGCGAGAGCAGAGACAAAACGCATATTGAGCGTAAGCGAAAAATATGTTTTATCTATGCCGAGTCGCACAAAACGACTAAATTAATTGAAAAATTTCTCTAATTCTGCATGGAATAGGGAAATTTTTCTTTTTTTATTGGGAATTAAACCCAAATTCCCCGATTAGTTGTTAGTTGTTAGTGGTTAGTTGAGAATTGAGAATTAGATAGAGTTAGGCGTTGAATTAGCAATTAACCACTAATCACTAACAACGTTTTCTTTTCAAAACCTCTCTAATGGTTTGTGAGAGAGGATTTTGAAAAGAAAAAATTAAAAGAAAGACAACGAACTACTGATACAGTAATCGTTCCTTAGAATGTAAACGAGCTACTGACACATAACAGTTAGTGATTAGTGAATAACACATGACGGGTCATTCTTTGTGCTCTTTGCGGTAAAAAATATTTAACCGCAAGGGACGCAAGATTTATCCCGCCAAAGCGGGAGGTTTCGCAAGACTTGTCCCGCCAAAGCGGGAGTGCGCAAAGGGTTTTTGAGATAGCTCCGTTTCACTCAAAAGGTATATACTTTTTCCTCAAAAGGTATATACCTTTTCCTCAAAATGTATATACGTTGCCTAACTATTTCTAACTATACCTAACTCTATTCAATTCTCAATTCTCAATTCTCCACTAACCACTAACCACTAACCACTAACCACTAACCATTAACCACTAACCACTAACCATTAACCACTAACCACTAACCACTAATACGCTGTCTGATATATTTTGCGAGAAGATTTATAACAGCAGTAATCACAAATAGCAGCAATCCGACAGCGAAGAGCGAACTTAACTTCAAGCCGTTTGCTTCGCCAAATTGATTAGCGATGATTGAAGCCATTGTGTTACCTGTGTCGCGCAGCGAAGCGGGAATATTTAAAGTGTTGCCTATTAACATTGTAACAGCCATTGTTTCGCCCAAGGCACGCCCGAATGCGAGTATATAGGCGGCAAAAATCCCCGAACTCGCCACCGGCAAACTCACGCGCCTGATGGTTTCGTATTGCGTTGCTCCCAAACTGTATGCCGCCTCTTTCAGTTCGGCAGGCGTTTGGGCTATAAATTCTGCACTTAATGACGAGGCATAAGGTATAATCATTATAGCAAGCGTCACGCCCGACAGTAGAACCCCAAAACCCTGAGCATTAATTCCCGCCGAAATTATCAGCGGTCGCAGCGCGTAAAAACCCCAAAGCCCGTAAACAATTGACGGAATGCCCGCCAGCAAGTCTATGAGGGCAGAAATGATGGTAGAAATGCGCCGCGACCGAAAATACTCGCCATTGAACAGCGCTACCGAAAGCGAAAACGGAACGCAAATAATAAGGGCAACCACAGAAGTAAGCAGCGTGCCGGCGATGAAGGGCAAAGCGCCGTAAACATCTTCGCGAGGATTCCATTCGCAAGACGACACAAAATTAAGAAGCCCGAAGTGAGACAATGCGCTAAAACTCTCGCTGCCAAGAGTATAGATTATGCCTGCGGTAAGCGGTACAATCAACGCGCAGGCAAAAAACAGAACCGAACGAAATATTTTATCTTTCATTAGTTAATTATTTTTGACATTGTTAATTTTACCCCGTTTTTAAATAATACTGTTTCTGTCATATCTTTATTTTTTATGCTCTTTTGAGGGCGGTTAATTCTTCGATGTTTTTTCTCCCGCTTTGGCGGGACAAGTCTTGTGAATTTCTTTGTGCGCCTTGTGGTAAGAAAATTAACCACAAAGGACACAAAACTTGCACAAAGTTCAATAAATTCAGTCGTTTTGCGCGACTCTGCATAGTTAGCAGTGAACAGTGAATACTAAATACTCTCTACTTTCTGAAAACTAATAACTAATAACTAATAACTTACAAAAGTATTCCGCTAACGCAACAAAAAAGCAAAGGAAAGGTTAAGATATTATTAAGATTGCTTTTGGGAAGAAAAAAAATAAACCCTCTTTACCAAATAATTGTAAATATTCCCGCAATCGCGGGGGTTGTTTTGTTATAATTAAACTGTAACTTTGCAGGGTCAATTTTTTTTAACAACTTAATGAAATGGATAAGAAAATATTTACGTTGATTATTGGGGTTGCGGTTTTGTGTATGCCGCTTTATGCCCGGAGCAATGCGGATTCGCTTATAACTGTGCTGAAAACGCAGAACTCGTCTGTGCAGGCAAAAATGGATGCCTGCATGTCGCTTTGCGATATGTTTAGAAATAGCGATATTGATAAGATGTTTCAATACGCTCAAGAGGGTGAACTTTTTGCAAAAAAAACAGCTAACAAAGAAACAATTGCAGAATTTCTGAATTTACAGAGTAGATATTACGCCATAAAAGGCGATTACGACAAGGCTTTTGAATTGAACCAAAAAGCCCTGACCTCTGCCGTTGACGGCAAGGCTCTGATGTTGCAGTCAGGGATTATTAACGATATGGCGGTCAATTTTTTAAGGCAAAGTAAATATCAGCAGGGACTTGACTATTTGCTCAAATCACTAAGCGTGCTGGACAGCATCGAAAAGTCGGGCAGCAAAAACATTGCTGAAAAGGATTTTGCAACAATGGGGGTGAAAAAAGCAGGCAGACTGTTAAACATTGCCAATGTGTATTTAGACCTTCAAAACAAAGAACAGGGCTTATACTATTTGAAGCAGGTTGAAAAGATGGTAAATAATAAAAAAGTTATTAATTTAAGCCGAACAACAGACAAAAAGGACATTGCTCACTACAAAAACATCGAAACGGGAACCCTGCAAAGTTTTTATGCAGCATTTGGCAGTTACTATTATGATGTCAATCGCAACGACAGCGCCTTAATATATACCCTCAAAGCCGACAGTATAGCGGATATTACCGGCAATAAATTTGCAAAAATGAGTATTTTAGATAACCTGACTGGCATTTATATAAGAGAATACAATTCTGAAAAAGCGCTCAAATATGCAAAAGAACATTTGCAGATAGCCGAAGAAATAGGCGACAAAAGAGGAACAATAAGCGCTTTAACCACTCTGTCGCAAATATATTCTAACATGAACATGGGCAGAGAAGCATCAGAAACGGCTATAAGAGCGTACGAAATGGACTCTACCAACATCGAACTCGCCTTTATGTCATCGTACAGAGCGGCTATGGCAAACATAATTACAGGAAATGCTGACTTGGCTACACGATTTTTGCTGAAATTCCGCGACATCTCAAACCTCAGGAACGAAAAAAACATGCAAAATTCTCTGAACGAAATGCAAACGAAATACGAAACGGAAGAAAAAGTGATGCAGATTGCCGCTCTGGAGAAGGAAAAAACTTACTTCGTGCGCCTCTCTCTCGCCGGACTTATTATACTGGCGCTGGCATTAGTTGCCGCAACACTATATTTTATTTTTCGCAAACAAAAAGAAAAACTTATGAGAAAAGAACGCATATTGCAGGCGTCAGAAGCCGTTCACAATGGCGAAAACGAAGAACGAAAACGCATTGCACGCGACCTGCACGACGGACTCGGCGGAATGTTGCAGTCAATACGCATGAATCTGGACAATGCAGAGCATCTCGAAAACGCCCGACAACTGCTGATAAAGTCAATAGAAGAACTGCGCCGAATTTCGCACAACCTGATGCCCGCATCGCTGCAATACGGTATCAAGCCCGCGCTCGAAGAGGTGTGCCACTCGGTGCCAAACACGAATTTTTACTACTTCGGAAACAACGAACCGCTAAACGAACAGACTAACTTGCTGCTGTACAGGTGCGCATACGAACTGATAAACAACTCGCTGAAATACGCCGAAGCAACCAACATAAACGTCCAACTCTGCCAAACAGCAGAAAACATTACCCTAACCGTTGCCGACAATGGATGCGGATTTGACACGAACTTAAAAACGAAGGGAGCAGGACTGAAAAACATACGCGACAGAGTGGCTGTGGCAGGCGGAAAAATTGAAATAAACTCACAGAAAGGAAGCGGCACAGAGACCGTGATTGAGTTGGAAACTGCGCCCGATAACAACAGCAAATGATTAGTGAATAGTTATTGATAGAACATAGAACATAGAACATAGAGTATAGACAAAATACAGTTTTTTTATTAGTGAATAATTAAGAAATTAAGAAATGAATGAATGAATTAGTGAATAATTATTGATAGAACATAGAGTATAGAGTATAGAGTATAGAGTATAGAGTATAGAGTATAGAGTATAGAGTATAGAGTATAGAGTATAGAGTATAGAGTATAGAGTATAGACAAAATACAGTTTTTTATTAGTGAATAATTAAGAAATTAAGAAATGAATGAATAATCTTTTTTTAATTAACAACTAAACTCTAAACTCTAAACTCTAAACTCTAAACTCTAAACTCTAAACTCTAAACTCTAATAACTATTCACTATTCACTATTCACTATTCACTAAAAAGAGGTCGGTATTTATTTTTTCCAAAATGCAGGGGTAAAAATCAGCAGCACAGTAAACAGTTCCAGTCGCCCTACAAGCATTGCAAAACTTAAAAACCATTTAGAAAAAGTTGTAATTGAAGAATAGTTGTCAATTGGACCGAGTCGTCCGAGTCCGGGTCCAACATTGCCCAGCGAAGAGACCATCGCGCTTATTGCCTCTTCAAAGCCCAAGCCGCCCAGACACAAAATTGCCGAACCAAGCAAACTGATTATTATAAACAGAAGCACATAGGCTAACATTCGCGTTATCACCTGCTCTTTTACCCCGCGTCCGTTGTAGCGCACCGGAAAAACGGCGTTAGGATGCAAAATGCGCTTAAATTCGTAATAGCAATACTTGAAAACCAGCAATATACGGATAACTTTCAACCCGCCTGAGGTGGAACTTGCCGAGCCGCCAATAAAAGTGAGCAGCAACAACAGGAAGCCAACTGTTACCCAGTCCGAATAATCCACAGAATAGAATCCGGTAGTAGTCATTAGCGAACTCACAGTAAACAGCGAGTTGCGGAAGGTTTCGCTGATGCTGTCCCACGTTAAATTGCTGAAATTGAGCAAAGAAAACGTTACAAGTATTGTAGAGACCGACATTATCGCCAAGTAGACGCGCATCTCCTCGTCTTTGAAAAATTTTAATATTTTGCCTCTAAATAAAAAATAATAAAGCGAAAAATTGATGCCGGACGCTGTCATAAACACTATCACAATCCATTCTATTGCCGGCGACTGCCAGTAACTTATGCTGGCGTTTTTGGTAGAGAAGCCGCCGGTAGAAACGGTGGAAAGCGAATTGCACACCGCATCGAAAATCGACATCCCGCAGTAGTACATCAACCCCGACTGCGCAATGGTAAAGCCCGCGTAAATAAGCAGCAGCCGTTTTGCCGTGCCGCTAATTTTCGGATGGATTTTTTCCTTGCTGATGCCCGTAACCTCTGCCGAAAAAAGTTGCGACCCTGTAAAGCCGAAAATAGGCAAAATAGCCAGCGAAATAACGATAATTCCCAGACCGCCAATCCAGTGCGTCAAACTGCGCCACAGCAAAATACTTTTGGGCATTGCCTCTACGTCTGTCAGAATTGATGCGCCTGTGGTGGTAAAGCCCGAAATAGTCTCAAAAAAAGCGTTGGTAAAATTCGGAATGTTGCCGCTAAGCCAGTAGGGCATCATTCCGATAAACGAAAACACTACCCAAGTGAGCGTAACAACTGCCGTACCTTCGTGTTTGCCTATTTGCGCAGTGTTGTGCCGACCGATTAAGACGCCCGACAAGCCTAAAATAAATGCCAGCGCAAAACTGAACAAAAAATGCCAAACTTCCGTTTCCGAAAAATAAAATGCGGCACATAAACTTACTAGCAAAAACACGCTTTCCAGCAGAGCAAGAGAACCGAGAATTTTGGCTACAAGTTTGAAATTAAATCCCTTTTCGTAGGCAGTTTCCATTTTATTTTATCTGTTTTTTTTTTTTGATTACAAAATATTTATAATCAAATAACTGTACATTTTACCGCTTTGCGCTGTTTTAATGTTCTGTGCTGTTAATTTTTCGTTGAAATATTTTTTGAGCGAAACACATCCGTCATTGCCAGCACAATGTCTTCGGCTACTTCCGTCTTTGGTTTCAACTGAAAATCAATTGTTTCGCCGTTTTGGTGAATGATTGAAATTTTGTTTGTGCTGTATGCAAAGCCGGCGTTTTTGTCGTTCAGCGAATTTAGCACAATGAAATCGAAGTTCTTTTTTTCGAGTTTTTGTCGAGCATTTTCCAGTCCGCGGTCGGTCTCAAGCGCAAAGCCTACAACTACCTGATTTTCCTTTTTCTGTTTGC
Source organism: Prevotellaceae bacterium (assembly GCA_031271005.1). Taxonomy (GTDB): domain Bacteria; phylum Bacteroidota; class Bacteroidia; order Bacteroidales; family Paludibacteraceae; genus WRGS01. Next base: position 6,906 of record JAISWT010000200.1, read on the forward strand.
CCAATGCCTGTGCAATGTCCCGGGTAGGAAAAAGTTGCAAAGTAAGATTATCATGTCCACGCTTTATTTTTCTGTCGGATACTTTTTCGGGCGTAAAATCAGCAACAGCCGCGCACAGAATAGCGCCATCAACATTTGTAAATTCATTACATACAACATCATACATTTCTTTGGCAGAAGTTACGTCAATTCGCCTTATCGCAGGATTTAAAGTTTGCAAATCCACCTGTCCTGCCACCAGAATTACCTCCGCGCCATGTCGCGCACAACTTTCTGCTAAAGCGAAGCCCATTTTTCCGCTCGAAAAATTGCCTATAAAACGTACAGGGTCAATTTTTTCGTAAGTAGGACCTGCTGTTATCAGAATTTTTTTGCCTGCAAGCAATTTTTCGGCAAAAAAATTGTCAATGAAGCGCACAATATTTTCAGGCTCTTCCATTCGCCCTTTGCCCGTTGCGCCGCAGGCAAGTTCTCCGTATGCGGGCTCAATAAACTGCACGCCAATGTTTTTCAACTGCTGCATATTACGCATCACAATGGGGTGCGCATACATTTTGTCGTTCATTGCAGGCGCGATAAAAACGGGCTTGTTCAAAGCCAGAAACAGCGTGGAGAGCGCGTCATCGGCAATGCCGCCTGCAAATTTTCCGATGATATTGGCAGTGGCAGGCGCAACAACCATACAGTCGCCCCAGTCGGCATGCGAAATATGTTCGGGGTTGAAGTTGCCAACCGGCTCAAAAACCTCAAAATAGACTTTGTTGCGCGAAACGGTTTGCAGCGCAACGGGCGTTACAAACTGTAAGGCGTTTTTTGTGGCAACTGCTTTAACTTCAGCGCCTTGGGCTGTAAGTTGCCGTATCAGTTCGGGGCATTTGTAAGCAGCAATGCCGCCTGATATGCCAAGTAAAATTTTTTTTCCCTCAAGCATCTTTGTTGTATTTTTTTATTGCATGATAAAAATGGAATTTTATTCATGTAAATATTTAAATATTAATTGTTTATAATTGTTTACCGACTTGTAAAAAAGGCTTTTAAATCATGTGTTTTTTCCACTGTTTATGCCCAATAACAACCATACAAACGAAATTAAAAACTCACCTGCAAAATTACAAAATTAATCGCAATAATATGATAATTTCGCGTATTCGCAGTAGGGGCTGTCTCAAAAACCCTTTGCGCACTTTGCGAAACCTTTGCGTCCCTTGCGGTTAAATATTTTTTACCGCAAAGAACGCAAAGGATTACGCAAGGAACGCAAAGATTGTCCCGCC
>JAISWT010000245.1 GCA_031271005.1 Prevotellaceae bacterium
CCGACGACTTCATTGCAAGAGATTGCCGAGAAGCAAGGCATGACCCCCCGCCAAATCGATCGCCATGTCCGTGTTTTGAAAAAATCCGGTGTCCTCCGCCGTGTCGGTTCAAAGAAAACTGGACACTGGGAAGTCATCTCGCCAGTGCCCAAACATTAGCCGAATTACCACGAAACACTTATGAACCCAAAACAACTTTCTCGCGAACTCAAAGACCGCCGCTCTGCGCTTTTTGACGAATTACGCTCCGGCATTGCCGAGCGCGAGGATTCGCCGGCACCCGGCGCGATAATTGAGGCACCCGGCGTGATAATTGAAGAACTCATCGCCGACAACTGGGAGGACAATAGCCAAGTGATGAGTAGATACATACTATTAAATTTCGCAACAAAGAGCGAATCAGGTAGTAAGCGAAAAGAGGATTATTACACAAAACCTCTTAACGAGCAGTACGCGGATATTCAAAAGAAATATCCTAAACTTAAAGACATTGATTTTCGACGTTTCATTCAGATTTGTTTCAATGTTAATTCCGAAAAAAACTATTTTATTTCAACTCCTAACTGTTCTTCAGGTTCAGAAGACGATAAGTATTTCAACAATATTATAATCCGCCCTGAAAAAGACAATCTAACAAATCAAATTCTACCTGAAAACTTGCACGTTATTTTGATTGGTGATGTAAATATGCGCCACGGCGAGTTTAACGTGAAAGGCATCGAGTTTATAGACGGCTGTTTGCCTCAATCGGGCGAAAAAGTTATTCGGGCGATTGTGGCTTGTGCATTTAAAAATAAATCATTTCCCACAAGAACACGAAACATGACCGTCCCGGATTATGGTTTCAAACCTGAAGATGTAAGTTCTGCTTTTACACGTGATGAAATGCTGGATTTAACAACAAATTATTCTATTGTTCCCGATGTTAAACCCCTTTGTAAAATTCACGACCAATGGAAAGAATACATTAAGTTCCGTGAATACTACTTGGCAGAACAATCCAAAAACGGCGTTGAATTTGACAAATGCGAAGTTGTGAAAGGTTATGTGTTGTCGAAAACCGTTTATCGCAACAACCCTGAAAAATATGATGAACATATTTTAGACAACTTAGAAGATGCAAAGAAAGACGAGCAAGTCGTTGTTACAAAAGAGTTTAAAGATTGCGAATCGTTTCCGCTTGTAAAAATTGTTATTGACAAAAACAAAAAGGAACTTTTTGAAGATTGTGTAGAAAACAAAAATATTCCGAAGTTTGAACAAATGCTCAAACGCTTTACACGAGCCGAATTGTCAATGGTTAGTGCAGACGGAAAACGCAAAATATCTCTTGACGAACGCTATCGTTTGTACATTTCCGATATTGAACCTGATTATACAGCACTTGAAAACAAGTACAAAAAATTACTTGAATATGTTTATACTGAAATAAATGAACGCTATCAAAGTGCTGTTACAACACAAGTAGAAGAATTTGTTAATAAACAAAAAACAGAATTAAAAAAACGAGATAATCAACAAATTGCAATCAGAACAAGCGAACTTGCAAACTTACTGCAAACAGAAATTGCCGAAAATAAAGACGAAAACATAGTCAGTGCATACAAGGTAATTATTGATTCAAAAGTCAAAGCAATCAAAGACAACGAAACCAAATTAAAGAACGAGTACAACGGAAAAATTGAAAAAAATAAAACAACCAAACAAAAAGGCAAAAAAAAGAATAAAGACAATACTTTGATTTCAAAATTAGAAGAAGAATTGAAGGCAAAATTGGCGGAGGCGAATTTTGAAAATCAAATCAAAATTGCCCGAGAAGACAAATCGGACTTAAAACCGCTTTATGAAAAACGGAACAAAGAAATTATTGCCGACCTTGGAAATTCTTTGAAGATAGAAAGAGAAAAAACTCTCAACCAATTGAAACAAGATAAAATTTCTGAATTAGAAGCCGCGTTTGCACCGAAAATCAAAGCCGAAAAAGAACAAAAACAGAAAGAAAATACTGTAAATTTAGAAGCCGAAAAAGCCGTCAAGAAAGAGAATGAAACCATACGCAGATATTACGCTTATTTCAAAATTTTGCAAGACACATCGGACAAAATTGAAGAAGACATTGACCGGTTCAAACCAATTCGGTTAATGTTCAACACCTTTGCCGAAGAAGCAAAAATACGCCGTCAGAGCGAGGCGTTAGACAACTTTTTCAAAGGTTATGTCAAAAATCCGTTTTTAGCAACCTATCTGTTTGCACCGAAAAAGTTGAAGATTTCGGATTACAATACAGACGATCTTGATTTTGATTCACACCGTTTGAATGATAAACAGCAAGAAGCAGTACGCAAAGCGGTTGCAAGCGAAAGTATCTTTTTGTTGCAAGGACCTCCGGGAACAGGGAAAACCGAAGTAATCGCAGAACTCACGGCGCAATTAGTTGCCAAAGGTAAAAAAGTTCTTATTTCGAGCGAAACTCACAAGGCGATTGACAATGTTTTTGAGCGTTTGCCAAAAATTCCTGAAATCCGCCCATTGCGACTTATTCCGCAACGGGCAAGCAAAGAAACCAACTACTCGCCCGAAAAACTTGTAGATAATTTTTACACAAATATCTGTGCAAAAATAGGCAAGAAAATTACTCATTCCGAACATTTTTACGAAACAAAACAATTGTTTGGCGAAGATTTTCAAAAATTGCAACTTGACAATCAAAAACTTGCCAAAGAGAAAAATCGCATTGCTGAAACGGAACGGCAAATTGAAGCAATCAAAAATGAGATTGCCGGTATTACACAAATTAAGGATTTAGAAAAACAAAAACTGCAAGAAGACGAATATAAAAAAGAAAGCAGCGACCAAACTTTGAAACATATTAAATGGTTGAATTTCACAGAAGAAAACGAAAAATTGCAATCGTTGAAAGAAAATGTTATTGTAATTCTCAAAGAGTTTCCGCAGTTCATTCAAGATGTTACAAAGGCAGGAAATATATATCGTGCCGACATTGACAAAATTAGAGAAGAAATTGCTTTATTGACAGACAACCCCGACATCGTTTCATTGCAAACAAAGCGTGCTAAAATCCGAAACGATATTGCAAATTTTCGAGATGAAAACGAAGATATTATTGCAGGACACGAAGATGATGTAAAAGCACTGCAAAAGCAACTCAAAAAGGTTAATGAAAAAATCAAAAGTGCCTCAAATTCAGGTGTTGATATACAAGAAATGCAAATTTCTAAAATCATAAAATCGCCCGAAAAATTAGATGATTTGATTTCTAATTTATTGTCCTTCAAAGAAAAAGTTGCTGAAATTATCAAGAAAGAAAAAGAGGTTTTTGAAAAAGAATTAGAAAAAATCGGCAAAAACATTGAAAAACACAAGGATAAAATCAAAGAAAGCACAGACAAAATTAAAGAGAAAAACAACGATATTTCAAAACTGAAAGAAGATGTTGAATATGACGAGTACCGCACAGTTGAAACGGATTTGAAACAAAAAATTGCAACTTTCTTTGAGAAATTCGATATCATACCTGAATATCCAAAAGGTGACATTCAGGCAGCACTTGATATTGTGAGAAATGAATGGGAAAAATTAGAGAAGAATTTCAAAAAATTGGAACAGGAAAACAATGAAAAACTGCCTGTATATCGTAAAATTCTCAACTACATTCAAGAGGGTGACACAATCGAAGATGATCGCAAAGATTACACCAAAAAATTATTTGACCGTGTAAATGTTTTCGGAATTACCTGCACAAGCCGCGATAATTTCAATGCAAATGCCATAAAAGCATTTCAAGAATACGGCATTGACGGTTTAAGTATCAAACAGCAAGGAATTGATGTTGTGATAATTGACGAAGTTAGCAAGTCAAGTTTCCTTGATTTGTTAATTCCAATTTTGCACGGAAAAACTGTAATTCTTGTTGGCGACCACCGTCAATTACCTCCAATGTACGATTTGCGCAATTTGCGTGAAGATGACCTCGAAGGGTTGGACCACAACATTATAAACAAATCCATAAATACGAAATACACAGAACTTTACGAAAAATGCTTTTTTAAAACTTTGTTTGAATGTGTTCCTGACCATTTGCGTGTAATGCTCGACAAACAATATCGTTGTCACGAACATATTATGCAAGTTTTCAATCATTTTTATGGTGACATTCGCGGAAAAGGCAGTTTGAAATTAGGACTTGAAAATCAAAACGACCTAAAACAGCACGGTTTAACCGTCAGAAACAAACGAGGGAAGCCGCTCATTGAAAGCAACAAGCATATTTATTTTATTGATTGCGGCGATTCTTATGAAAAGTTTGGAGACAGCACTTCGGCAACTAACGACTTGGAGGCACAGGTAATTTCAACGCTTGCAAAACAGATCGACGATGCCTGCGGCAGAAGTGATAAATTTATAATTGACAGAAAAAAGCAAGATAGGCGTTTGAGTATGGGTGTTATTTGTACTTATGGCGACCAAGCCCGTCTTATCAAACAAAAAATGCGAAAGAAAAACTTTTCAAATATCAGCGAATTGCAAGAAGAAAAATTTATTGTCAGTACGGTAGATGATTTTCAGGGCGATGAACGAGATATTATTTTCGTTTCAATGGTACGCAATCCAGAGCCAAGAAACAGAGCAAGAACAAAAGCCGAATTTGTGAAAAAGTTCGAGCGTATAAACGTAGCATTGAGCCGTGCAAGGCGAATTTTAATCATTGTCGGCTCAAAAGATTTTTTGTCGGAAGCGCGTATTGACTTGCCCGATATGAGCGGAACCAAAGCATTAGACAAAAAAGGTTACGCTGTTTATAGTGATATTATCAGGACGATTGCCGTTCACGGCGAAGTATTAAAAGCAAACGACATAATAGAGGAGGGAAAATAATATGGAAAAAATCATAAAAACTTCTTGTCCGTTTCCGTTAGTGAAATTGGATATAAATTTGAAATATGCAACTGTCCACAAAGCATCGGGAGTTGGTTTTATCATTTTAGTTCTCATAAAAGAGGCAAAAAACAGAAACGAATTACTTTGTGAAGTACTCAAAACTTTTGGCGTTCCTGATGATTTGCAGTTTATTTTTGCAGACGAACTAAGCAGTTTGATTGCAAAGCGAATTTTGAAATTGAAATCAGGTTCTTATCAACCTGAATATTTTGACCGATGCGCAATTAACCATTTTTCATTTACCGAAGACGGCGAGCGTTTGTTCCGCGATGGTACAATTCCTACAGGCGAAACCAAAGCAAAACAAGTGCTGATGTATTTCAATCCGTTAAATTCCGATTTTCTTTATGTTTTCAAAGACAAGTACATGTCGATTGAAAAAGATGATACATTTTTCCCGGCAAACTTTATGGATAAGGTAAATTGCGATTATTCAAGATTGAAACAGTTTTTAATTGATAATCCGAGCGGTTTATCCTTGAAAAAAGAAGAAAAAGTGCTTGACGGCGAAATTAAATGTACCAAAAATTTATTTTACAAAGAGGAAAATAATCTTGAGATTATCGTTGGCAACAAAGAAATAAAATTGAATATCAGAAACAAGCAGGCAAAAGAATTTTACAAGAAATTCTACACGCCCGATATGCTTGAACGTGCGCTTGCAATAAAAAAGAAATTTGTTTTTTCGTCTGTTAAAGCAAAAAAAAGTAGTGGTTTTGAAAGATTTAAGAACATTCGCAACTTGTATTTGCCGGAAGATTATGACAAACAAACTTCGCATTGGGGTGAATTTTCGTTAAAGTTAGTCGATAATAAATGTATTCTAACAGCAGGAAAAACTGAACTCGAAACGGAGTATAAACTCCCTGAAAGTTATACATTTATCGCTTTTGACAGTAACGAAACCAAAGGCATAATTCCCGCAATCATTGAACTGCCTGAAAGTATCCATAATTCAAAACTGAAGATAAATTTAGTTGTTGAAGAAAGTATTGAAGACAAGCAGCGTGAAAAATTTTTAACGGTAATTTTCGATTTATTTTATCACAAGCCATTTACAGAAGAAAACGGTGAAGTTATCAAAACAATTACAAGAATTTTGCAAAAACCTGATGATGCTGTAACTTATTCAAAAGCAAAATTAGATGAAACAAAAGAGATTGCTGCTCAAATCGATTTGTTATTGGAAATGAAAAAATGTTTTAAGAATCAAAGTTGGGTTGATTTTGCAAGAGAAACGGTGCGGAAAATTTATAATTCCTTGTTTGAAAACCTGACCGAGAAAAACTTCGCAAAAAATCTGAAACTTGCAGCAAAATTACAGGAATACACCAACAAAAAGCAAAGTGATATTTTTGAAGAATCGAAAAGCTGCTTTCCAAAATTCAAACTTAATGAATTTGAAAAGTTTAATCTCATTACCGAAAGCGAATTTTCTGTAAATCAAGCATTGTCTGTTTCAAATATAATTCAAATTTATGTAAATTCAATAATTACAAATTCAGGTAAGTTAGAAAAAACCGTTATTTCTACTGATTTTCAAGCACTTTACAACAACTTGAAAGAAATAAAAGAACTTGTTGGAATAAAGAGTATTGACAATTACGCTTTCAAACAGGACTACGACAAACAGAAATTTATTGACCTTTTCAGAGCGTTTAAGGCGAACCTAAATGACCTTTCAAAGTATTTCGTTTTTGCAAAGGAGGGCTTTGCCGAACTCGAAAAGTATGTTGAAATAATGCAGCCTGCATTTGATTTTGTATTGCTTGAACGTAACGCTTCGGCAAATCCACAGCAAATTACCGAAAAATACATTACCGAAAAAATCAACAACGGCGATTATCGTATTGCTATCAGTGATTTGTGTATTCGCCTTGATTTTATGCTCACAAAAATCGTTGGAATTAAAGAAATGTATGGTAAAAATCTTTCCGATAAGATAGATTTAGCGAAAGCAAAAGCCGTTATTTCAAAAGAAGATTTGCCGATTTTACACACTTTACGTGATTGCAGAAATCAACTGCAACACCCTACAAATAAAGCAATTAAATACAACAAAGAAAATATTGAATTGTGGGAAAAAACCGTTTTCAGTATCAAGGAAACAAAGGAAAAACCTAAAAACAAGGAGGAAAAGAAATGAGCCACAGCGTAATAATCAATTATGAAGCGATAGCCATCGAGTGTCGCAGTATTTGCGAGGTTGCGACGAAACAACTCTGCAAAATCGACAGTATTTTGAAAAAGATAGACGAAAGTTCATCTTCGCTATTGGGTTACGAAACAGATCGAACGAAGGCAGATTTGCAACAACAGGCAGAAATTATTAGACAACGAATTAGCAACATAATTCAACAATCTGTACAGGTTGCAAAAAAAGGAACAGCGAGTGCAATCGCCGGCGGCAATTCACGTGAAATTGTATTAATTGCACACCAGCTACAAAACCAAGTAGAAAACTTAACAATAGACCAAATTGCGAATTACGAAGCACTTTTGGATAATTTGCTGAAAGACAAAATCAAACTGCAACAAAGCAGATTGAGAGGTAATGCTGTTTTTGACAAAGATTTTGCAAGTCATTTAGAAACAATTACAGACGAGGCATTGCGAGGTTTTATATATTTTGAATGGTTAGATACGACAAACGTTGGGAAAAGTTTCGCAGAACTGAAAACAATTGCCGAAAGCAAAATGCAAAACGGTGTCGAAAACTATTTCAAACAGGAAAAGGAAAAACTTTTCAGCGAGATAGAAGCCGAAATGCGTAATGCAAAATTAGACGAAAAAACTATCAACAAAGCAAAAACTTTAAAGGCAACAACAGACAGAGAGCAAATTCGTGAAATTCAACGAAATGCAACAAATGAAATGGTCGGCGAAGCAATCCGTAAAAAGACAGTGAAAATAGTTTTGGATTGCATAGAAAAACGCGGCTTTCTTGTTGATAAAAAGAACATCAAACTGCAAAAAGAGAAAAACGAGGTTGTAATGATTGCTCAAAAAGCAGGTGGCGAATATGCCGAATTTCGTATAATGCTTGACGGCAAATTTATTTATCGCTTCGACGGTTACGAGGGGCAGGCTTGCCAAAACGATATTCAACCGTTTATGAAAGATTTAGAAGACATTTATGGCGTGAACGTCAAAGAGCAACAGGAAATTTGGAGTAATCCCGACAAACTTTCCACAAGAAAATATCAAGAAATTAACACCAAAAAAATAAATCAATAAAATATGGCAGTACAATCGACATTCAACAGGTTAAAGCGCGAAATCGGAATCAAGCGTTGCATTATTTTAGGCGGCAATGTAGGCGATGTTTTTCTCAACGAGAAAAATAACATACTCGGAATTAAGGATTATCTTGTTCAATTACTGAAAGATATGCAATTTGATGATGTTCTGTATTGGGATAGAATTGAAGGCATAGACGGCGATTTATCGCATATCAAAATTGTTGATGATGTAGAAGTCAAGGGCGAAAAATATTCAATTGACGATGACGAAACAAGCAACGCCCCTGCTCCTGCCCCTGCTCAACTAAAAACAGGTCGTAGGCAAAACAAAGAGCCGAAAGAAATTTTCAATATCATTTTCAAAAACCTGACAAATAAAAATCGCAAAATCGCCTTTATTTTGAATTGGGCAGATTACCTGTTTTCGGCAAACAGATTGACAGAAGAAGAAAGACAAAATCTCACTTTGCTTTCAAAAGCGATTTACGACAAAAAAGTTGATTATCTTTCAACCGATGTAAATGAAAGTACAATCATTATCGTTGCCGACAAACTCGCAACAATTCCAATTTCGCTGTATCAAGGCAACCCCGAAGTCAGTACAATCACGCTTTCACGCCCCGATCGTGAGGAACGAGAAAGAATGTTGAAAAGAATCGAAAATGGCTTCAAGGTAAAACTCAAAGCGGGCGAAACTTTGTTGTCGTGCGATAAAAAAAGTGAGTTTATTGATATGATGGACGATTTCACAAATCGCGAAATCATACAAATGGCTCGTTTATCACGCAAAGAGGAAAAACTTACTTTTGAAAAATTGTTTTGGCTGTTCAAATATGGCGAAAAAGACAATCCTTGGGAAAAGTTGGATTACAACGCTGTTAAAAACATAAAGAAAAAACTTGCGGAACGAGTTGTAGGACAGGAGGAAGCAATAGAAAAAATTGAAAAAGTAGTTATAAAAGCGTATATGGGTTTGACAGGATTGCACAAAACTTCGAGCCGTGCGATGCCTAAAGGCGTTTTGTTTTTTGTGGGACCGACAGGCGTAGGAAAAACCGAACTATCAAAAGCACTTGCCAAATTTCTTTTCGGCGACGAGCAGGCGTGTATTCGCTTTGATATGAGCGAGTACGCACAGGAAAACAGCGACCAAAAATTGATTGGAGCGCCTCCGGGTTATGTTGGTTTTGAACAGGGCGGGCAACTCACAAATGCAATCAAAGAAAAACCGTTTAGCGTAATTCTCTTTGATGAAATCGAAAAAGCGGCAAAACCAAACCCACGAATTTTGGATATTTTCCTGCAAATTTTGGAGGATGGACGACTTACCGACAGCAAAGGCGAAACCGTTTATTTTTCCGAAAGTGTAATCATTTTTACTTCAAATCTTGGCGCAAGCGAAGTTAGTGCGACTATTCAAAAGAAAAAAGACGAAAACGATAAAGAAGTTGATAAAAGCGAAGAATACAAAACGAATAATGAAACGGCAAAAGAATTTGTAGAAATCGTAAAAAAATACTTTGACAAAGAACTGAAACGCCCCGAACTCTTGGGCAGAATTGGTTACAACAACATTATACCGTTCAATTTTATCAAAGACAAGGAGTTTATGATAAAAATTGCGAAATCAAAACTCAATCCAATAAAAAACGGAATTGCTGAAAAATATCGCCTTGGCTTAGAGTTTGAAAACGAACTCAAATTTGTGGAGTACATTTTAAATGGTGCTGATATTACAAAGGGCGGTAGGGATATTTTAAATGCCATAAATGACCGATTATTAGATGAATTAGCTTTGTTTATGTTTGAAAACAAACAAGATTTATCGAGTTACAAAGGAATGAAAATTGTTGTAAAAACAACAAAGGATGGACTAAAATTTGATTTTGCAAATGATTAAATTCAATATTGCACTTATTAATCAATGCACCGAAACAGAAGGCGTTTTCAAACGACTTGCAATTTGGTTTCAGGGTTGCGAGAAGCAATGCGCGGGTTGCTGTAATCCCGAATTGTTTCCGTTCGTGCCTGCTAATATCGTGTCGTTGGGAAACCTGCTTGAAATTATTACAAACGCAAAACAGAAATTTGATATAGAAGGTGTTACCTATCTTGGCGGCGAGCCGACATTGCAACATGGACTTGCCAAATTATCAAAAGAAATTCAGTCGTATGGGTTGGGCGTAATTCTTTTTACCGGAAAGCAATATGAAGAATTGCCCCAAGAACTTATTGGCAGTGTAGATTTAATTATTGACGGCGGTTTTGAAAAAGACAATCCCGATAATGAAAGGAATCTGATAGGCTCAAAAAATCAAAGAATTATTTGTGTAACCGATAGGTATAGAGATAGTTTAGATTGGTTTTATGTTCCGCGTCCAAAGCGGGAAGAAATCAATGTTACAGAAAATTTGGTAATAACCGGCGATGTAATAATTTAATAAACAAGACATTATGCAAGAAATCAGAAAAATAGCCGTACTCATTGACGGCGATAATGCCGAGAGCAAGTTAATAGAACAAATACTCGGCGAGGCGGGAAAATACGGCAAAATCACTATCAAAAAGGTATATGGCGACTTTTCCGTTCCGCAAATCAGTAAGAATTGGAGTAAGGAACTGTGCAACTCGTATGCCATTCGCCCTGTGCAAAAATACTCCTACACTTCGGGTAAGAACTCAACGGATACAGAGTCGATTATTGATGCGATGGATATTCTGCGCTCACGTTTGGTTGAGGGCTTTTGCATCGTGTCAAGCGACAGCGATTACACTGGTTTGGCAAACCGTATTCGCGAAGAAGGAATAGGCACTCCTAAAAAATCGAAAAAGCTGGTAACTTTTTATGGAACAAAGGGTTAAAGGGGCTGTATAGAAAGCGTCATGACTACAAATCCAAACGCGAACCCGAACGTTAATCAGGGCACTTTTTTCAGTGGCACATCTTCTCTTCGCTCCTTGTTGCGCAACAATGAGCCATTGTTTCTAATTGGGAAACATATTGATTTTGAGCCACTTGTGAAAATAGCATCAGACATTTGGCGTAAAAATTCAGAGA
>JAISWT010000153.1 GCA_031271005.1 Prevotellaceae bacterium
AGCAGGCGAGGAGCAACTTTACGGCGACCTTTACCAGTGGGGACGCATCCGAGACGGACACGAGCAGCGCGGAGCAGGCGCGGGCTTTGTTGCAGGCTCGAATGCCGCAGGCACAAATCAGGTTGCCTACAGCGCTACTGCGCCAATAGTTTTTGAAGACGGAGATCTTATCGGACCAACACAAACTTACCCGTGGCGACAGGTGTCGCGCAACGATGGCAAATATTACGGAAAATTTATCACCACATTAACAACACAAAACTTCAACTGGGCTTACGACTTGCCCGCAAACGAGATAGACCAACTCTGGCGTTCGGGTCGCTTTGCACCTAACGACCCCTGCGCAAAAATCAACGCTGACGGCTTAACATACGAGACATTTTATCCGACAGACGGCATAACCACCGGCGCAAATACAAACTGGAAAACTCCTTCGCAGGACGAGTGGGGAAGCATTTACCGCGGCGGCACAGTCAGTGGTACTCTCAATCACGCTCTTACAAACACTTGGACATGGTACGCCGGCAACGGTCAAGGCTGCGACATTAGACCTGACGGCTCTACAATCACACTGCATTTGCCTGCTAACGGCAATCGCGGATACAGTAGTGGTTGCCTCTTTAGTCAGGGAGCAAGCGCCCACTACATGAGTAGTACATTCTTAGGAACTAGCGTTTACTCCTTGTTCTGTAGCAGTACTAATGTTAATCCCGCGTACACCATTGGCTATCGCGGGTTCGGGAGCGCGCTGCGTTGTATAAAAAATAGTTAATTTGATATTTGAAAACGTATAACTGTTGGTTTGTTTTACAGGATTGCAGGATTTTACAGGATTAACAGGTTTTTATTTTGTTCTTCCTGTAAATCCTGTAATCCTGTTGATTTTAAAGGTTTTATTTGTTTTACAGGATTTCAGGATTAACAGGATTAACAGGTTTTTATTCTGTTCTTCCTGTAAATCCTGTAATCCTGTTGATTTTATCTGTTGAAGAACCTCATATTTTTATTTTGGGAACTTCTAAAAATCAGATTATTTCAGGCGGGCAAGTTTTCAAAAGCGCAGTTTACTAATGTAAATGAGCGCTTTTTAAAAAATGAAGTTCAACGACAAATAAGCAATTTTTAGGAGTTCCCCTTTTTTCAATACTTATACAAAAACGTTCTATATCCATTAGCTATTTCAAAAACTCCTTATTGATATTCAACGTACCATTGTTTCGAAAAATCGCCCTTACGCTCATTCAGAAAGGGATAAATTATGATACTGCTCTTTCTTGGCATCTCTATTTTTATAATTGTGTGTTAATTGTGTGTAAAAATCGCTTGTAAAGCATTAGAATACAAGTACTTGCAAAAACATTCCTTCCGGAGCACAAAAATAAATGGGTATTTTTAAAATTACAAGATGCCGATAATCTATTGATTATCAGCATCTTATATAATGTTTTGTCGGGGTGACAAGATTCGAACCTGCGACCTCTACGTCCCGAACGTAACGCGCTACCAACTGCGCTACACCCCGATTAGCATTTTTGGGACTGCAAAGGTATATAAAATTTTATAAATACAAAAATTTTTCAATGTTAAAAAAAGCAGTTCCAAAAACGTCATTTGCTCCTGCGCTTCAATGCGTATGTGTTGCGAATCTGCTTGATTTCTTGTTGATTATCAGAGTAGAAGGTATGTTGCGCAGTTCGCGTTTGTTGTTGGGCACAAGCACGTTCCACGCCTGATAACTTATCATCATAAAACCGAAGCGGCTACTTATACTGCTGATGTTTTTTGTTCGTGCAACTTTGATATTGTTCGGACAGTCTGCCATCAGATTTTTGAAGATAGCGGCTGCGGTTTCGTCCTGCTCCAGCACCTTATCGGTGTCAATAATTGTGATTTGCACTTCCCCGTCAGTGTTGCGCAGCAGTCGGCGAGCATAGCGCAGTAAAAAGCCGTCAGTTTTTACCGAAAGTACTATCAATGTGTTTGTTATATGATGGAAATTACGATTTATAAAAATCCCGACCGTGCAGTTTGCTTTTTCCACAAAATAATGCGTTTTGTCCTTTATCAGCGCCTGCGGATAGAGTCTTACGCGCTGACGCACAAGTCCGTTAAAGGTTTTATTGAGCCATTTTACTTTCCCAAAGGGCGAGCTGTCGGTAAAAATCGGCTTCTCGGCAAATTGCATTCCTGCACCGATGAGCATAAAATCGAAGGGTTTATTATTTAGTTGGCTAATAATTTCCTCCTCCACATTGTCGGAAAGGGCATATTCTTTGGTCAAAGGTATTTTCAGCAGATTTGCTTCGTCTTCGGTAATCTGAAAACTTTCTCTCATAAATTCTTCGCTGTGCAGCGGGTTGGTGTCGGCGCCGGCGGTGATGTGCAAGGCAGTAACTTCGAGCGTATTTTTCATCCCGTCAAGCACATTTTTCACCACACGAAGCAGATATTTTCCGTTTTGCGGTTTGCCCACTGCCACCAGCACCTTGAAAACTCCCTGTATCTGCTTGCGTACCAACTCTTTATTTTTTTCTTTATTTGGAAATATTTTTTCGATAAAAGAGAGCATCGGCGAGGTCATAAAAGTTGTGATGAGCGCCATAAGTACGAGCATCACGAATATTTCGGACGATATTACGCCCAGGTCGTATCCTATGTTAATAGCCACAAGTTCCATCAGCCCGCGCGTGTTCATTAACGTACCAACCACCAGCGAATTGCGCCAACTGTGTCGTCCTACATACTTTGCCGCCACTGCGCTGCCCACAAGTTTTCCTACAATAGCCACCAGTGTAATCACTCCTGCGGTTTGCCATAGATAAATATCGTTGAGGAGTCCTATTTTGGTGCGCAAACCGGTGTAAACAAAGAATAGCGGCAGAAAAATGATGGTTGCAAGGTCTTCTACTTTTTCCACAAAAATGTCGCGGAATTGCTTGTTGTCGGGCATAATTACGCCTGCCATAAATGCGCCGAACAGCGCGTGAATGCCTATCAGTTCGGTGCAAATAGCCGACAGGAGCAGTACCATAAAATAAACGGCAACAACCGATTTGTTCATGTTCTCGCGCGAATGGTAGAGTTCGCTTATGCGTTTGAGAAACGGTTTGGCAACCGTCAGCATAACAATGACATAAAGCGCTGCAAATGCAACAGTATAGAGCGAACTTACCACTGTCCCTGCCTTTACAATGGCAATAATAACGGCGAGAATGCACCACGCCATAATGTCGTTAATGGCGGCGCAGGTAAGTATCACTGTACCGAGTTTGGTTCTGTTCAGCCCGCGCTCCTGCGCTATGCGTGCCAGCACAGGAAAGGCGGTGATGCTCATTGAAACGCCCACAAACAGCGCAAAGGACAAAAACGGCACGCTTGGCGGCACAAAACGGTCGTAAAGGAAATACGCCAGACCCATTCCGAGCGCAAACGGAAAAATAATGCCCGCCTGCGAAATGGCAATGCTTTCACTTATTTTTTCGCGCAGAACGCGCATGTCAAGTTCCATTCCTACCACAAACATAAACAGTATCAATCCGATGTTGGATATAGTGTTCAGATTGTCGAGCGACTGTGGCGGAAACAGGAAGTTGAAAAATTCGGGGAAATATGCTCCAATAAGCGAGGGTCCAAGCACTATTCCTGCCAGAATTTCACCGATGACGCCGGGCTGCCCGATTTTTTTAAACAGGAAGCCCATCAGTCGGGCAACTATCAGCACTACAATTATTTGCACTAAAAGGATTGCGAATGGCGAGCCGAAATTTTCCAGCACGTTTTCCACAAATGCGCTCCACTGGTTTGCAGCGCTGTCGGGGCGCACAAGTTCGTTGGGAACTTCGAGCGCATTCCCCAAATGCACTACAATCCATATAAAGACCATTCCGCCTCCGAAAAGCAGAATATAAAATAATATGTTGCGCAGTCTGTTCAAATTCTTAAAAAAAATAAAAATATTATTGAAAAAAATGGTTTTCTATCGTTCAGGCGTTTTAGTCCTGCCGCTTGGTTGTATTCCTCCCTTATTTACAGATGGTTGTGTATTGTTTCTTTGCGTTGATGCGTTCACAGACTGTTGTGTCCTTTCGCCGCTCGTTTGGCTTTTGCCTTGCCGGGTGGCAGGGTCGGCAGCGGCAAGCCCTTTGGAGTTCGCGCCGAGCATCTTCCTTTCCGTATCTGTCGGTTTGCGAAAAACATCTATCGGGCTTACGGGCTGCATATTTTCTGCCCAGAAGAAATTTTTCAGGTATAAATCTGCGCCGAGCAGTTGCCCAAGAGGGTACATTGTTCCCTGCGAAACAGTGGTCAAAATCACCTTATCTATTTTTTTCTCCTTAAAAAACATGTTGACATAACTGCTTTGGGACTTGTTCAGACCAATCATTGTGGAGTCGGCATCGTCAATTGGTATATAAACCGTTTCGGCATTTCCATTTACGAAGACGTGGTGCAGTTGCCCGCCGCTGTCCATATTTGCAATAATTTCTTTGCCTGCTATCTGATTGAAATACAGCACACTGTCCGTCCTTTGCGACATAATTGCGTCCTTTATTATCAGCACTTTTTCTGCCTGCTGATTTTTTGTAAAAATATGAATTTCGTTGCCCGAAATCTGACTTCCCTGCGCCCACACCACCGGCAGCCCGTAAA
Organism: Prevotellaceae bacterium; assembly: GCA_031271005.1. Classification (GTDB taxonomy): domain Bacteria; phylum Bacteroidota; class Bacteroidia; order Bacteroidales; family Paludibacteraceae; genus WRGS01. The sequence goes on from JAISWT010000153.1 coordinate 4,651, forward strand.
GATTTATAACCGAATCTTGCGAAGAATAAATCAGCGAATCGGCAATGCCCTGAATATCAGAACGATACATTCTAACTTCGTGGTATGCAAACGCAAGATTGTAAGCAGAATCTTTTTCCATTTTAACCGTATCGGTAACAATAATTGTATCTTGCTGCGTTTGAAGCGAATCAATGAACACAACAGAATCTTTTTTATTTAATAAGAAATCGGTAAAGACAAATTTTTCTTTTTTTGTTTCGAGCGTATCTGCGTGAATATAAGCATTTTCTTTTTCTTTCCAATAAATTAAGAGCGCCGAGTCGGTTGCAAATCCATATTCAGTAGAGTCGTTGTAAAACACATAATCTCCGCTGAGGGTTGTTCCCTGTGCCGAGTCGGTCAGTTCTACGTCCGCGAAGGCTTCGCCGCAGTTCCTGTGTTTGTCGTAGAACACCGTATCGCCTGTGAGCGTTTTGCCAGTGTTATTGACAACTAACGAGCGGTCGAGCAGCATAGATTGCTCATTCTCAGTGTTATACCAGCCTCTTGTGGAATAAATATCTGTCTGTTTTTTGTAAATAATATGCGTTTTTCCTACAATATCTGCAATATGTGTTCGCGTGTTGTAAACAAGTGTGTCAGAGTTCATTACAAAATCGGGGTTCACAAGCCGTACGTTATTGCGAAACAGCGCTATTTCATTGGTAGTGTTATATTGCCCCCACACCGAAGTCAGCGTATTTCGGTCGTCTTTGATTTTTCCGCCCGTAAAATAATATGCGAGCGTTGTGTTTCGGTCGTAGTTCAAACTGTCGGTTGTCAGCACTGCTCTGCGGTTCACAAGTTTCACATTTTCGCGCAGTTGTGCAAGTCGTGCGTTGCCATCATAATAAAGCAGGTCTCCATAGATAAACAGCGTATCTGCCTGAATAATACGCACATTGCCGTATGCGTCAAGGGAATTTTCCTTCTGGTAAAAGAACGCGCTGTCGCAATACATCACAACGTTGTCCTGCTTGAACGCCACATTGCCGCGCAACAACTGCACGTCCGGCAAATTTTCTTCGTCAACGATGAAGAAGTCCGAGTGTAGCAGTTCTATCGTTTTTCGCGGCGGTGTGGCAGGCGGTTTCTTTGCTTCCTTCGGCACAGCCTTATGCTGCTGCTGAACGGATTGCTGAACCTCGTTTTTGAGTTTCCCGCGCACCGGCGGCGCTTGCGCAATGGCAACCCCCGACAGTAACAGAATTAAAATCGGAAATAAATTATAATATTTTTTATTGTTAAAAATCATGTGTCCTATAAATAGTTGTTAGTTGTCAGAAATTCGATGTAATTCGATTAGTTCGTAATTGCTAATTACTAATTGCTAATTCAACTTTCGCAAGTTCATTAACTTGCTGATTTATAATAAAAAAAGTAGCATTTTATTTTGTTAAGTTACTGATTTTTAGTAACTTTGTGTCGTAAAAACAAAAAAAAAATGCTACA
>JAISWT010000221.1 GCA_031271005.1 Prevotellaceae bacterium
CGAACTTGATGTTTTGATGTTTCACATAACATCTGATAATCAAGAACTTACAAATATACTAAATTTGAAATCCCTTTCGCAATCAGGTTAAAAACAACTTGCGAAAGTTGAATAAATAATAATTAACAATTGCTATTTGCTATTTGCTAATTTATTAAAACGTTTCTTTTTGTGCAAAGTGAAAAGCCGATTCTATTATTGCATTTTCGTCAGAATCAGACCCATGAATTGCATTTTGCGTAAGAGACGAGGCAAACAGTCGGCGAATAGTGCCTTCGGCTGCTTGTTCGGGGTTTGTAGCGCCAATTAGCGTCCTGAAATCGGCTACGGCATTGTCTTTTTCCAGAATTGCTGCCACAATTGGTCCTGAGGTCATGAACTCTACCAAACTGTCGTAGAAAGGCTTACCTTTGTGAACGGCATAGAATTTTTGCGCGGCGGAGACGGTTAATTCTGTCATTTTAAGGGATTTGAAGCGGAAGCCGGCTTCGGCTATCTTATTCAAAATTGCGCCCGTGTGTCCGGCGGCTACCGCATCGGGCTTGAGCATTGTTAATGTTATTTTACCTGACATAAATTTATTATTTTATAATTATTGATTAATGATTTTAAAAACGGTTTTTTTTTAATAATTTTTCTTTTTCGGCTGTTTGTATTTTATAAATTATTTAAAATCAATATTTTTATTTATATGTTTAAAATCTTTTAACTCAGTTTTGTGGAATGTTTGTTCATTTCACAGTGTCTTCAATTTTTCCTGTCAAATCGATGACATCTTCGTACAGATTTCCCATTTCTTTGTGGTCGGCATTTGGTGCGTAACGTGCAAATTCACAGGTATTCAGTATGTTTTTCAGTTGCTCAACAGTTTGCGCATCAACTCCTTTTTCAGCCAATGTGTTCGCCACTTTATCCTTTGTAAGTTCTGACGGAAGTATGTTCAATTTGTCGCTTAAATAGTTCCAAACAGATTTTAATGTTTCTTCGTAAAATGCTTCTTTATTGTTCGCAGCGAGGAGTTTTTTTGCGGCTTTTAATCTCTTGACAGCCACTTTGTTGGCGCGTTTGGTGCGTACAAGTCGCGAGTCGGAATTTTCCTTTGCTGTTTTTCGGAGTATAAAAAACAACAACAAGGCTACAAAAAGTGCAATAAGATACATCAGCCAGGCGGAGGCAGTTCCCACAAGGGGAATCTCTTCTTTTATGAGTTTAAAATTGTTAGGATTAATATAGCGAATGTCGTTCCCTATTTGTTTGATTTCTTGCCTGTTAATATCGCTGTCGCCGACAGTTGCCGTTGTGTTTCCGTCTCCCTTGTTGATAATCAGTTGGCAGGCAGGTATTTGCAGAGTTGTATAATTGCCGTTTGCGGGGTTAAAATAACTGAATGCAGATTCGGGGATTTCGTATTGCCCCTGCTCGCGTGCAATTGCCATATATTCGATAGTTTTTGAGCCCGACACTCCGTTATTTGCAGTTTTGAAGTCGTTGGTAATTTTCGGGTCATAGACTTCAAAGCCGGCTGGGAATTTTATTTCCGGAGGTGTAATCATTTTCATGTTTCCTGTTCCCGTGATTACTACTGTCAATGTAATTGCCTCATTTGCCTTGATGTTTTGCGCTGATATTGATGATGTTAGCGCATATTGCCCTACAGCGCCCGAAAAACTCGGCGGCTTCTCTGCCGGCAAGGCGGTAACGTTGATTGTTGCCGCAGGTGTTGTAATGCTGCGATTTACGTCAACGTATGAGTCGTCAAAGATGTCGTCAAAAATGCTTCGCGGCTGGTTTCGTTTGTTTTCGAGGCGCAAAACCGCCTCAAACTGTGCCGTCTCGATGCGCAGTGTGCCGCTCTGTTGCGCATACAGCACGGTTTTGTAAAGTTCTACGGTGGCAAAATTGCGTCCGTCAATGTTCTCGTAATTTATTTGTCTGTTCTGGGGGATTTCAATATCCTGCTTCATAAAGCCCTGAAAATCGGGCATCTTTTTGGCAACACAATTAACGAGCGCGATTGACGGATTTATATATAATTTATATGTCAAAACAATGGCTTCCTGTTCAAAAACTGTAGTTCGCGAGGCTATTGTTTTGATATACAAATCGTTGGAAGATATTGTCGGCGCGGAAGAGTTTGCTCTGCCTCCCGAATTTTGTTGCTGCTGCTTTGACTTCTCATCAGGCGGTAAAACTTTAATAGACAAGCCGTTACTCGTTACTTTTTTGTCGGCTACAATAATTGATGCCGGTGGAATTGAGAACGTTCCGACAGTACTTGCCAACAGTGTGAGTGTGTAGGTATTCAGTATTGAAATACTTTGCTGTCCATTCACAATATTTATTGCGGACGAAGAGGATGTGAAAGGTCCTGCAAGCACTTCAAAATTGTTAAATTCGGGGGCGCGAAAACTTTGTCCGTTAGAGTTTATTTCGTAAACAATCTGAAACGGCTCTCCCACGATTACCGGCTGTTGCGCCGAGGCTCGGAAAACAACCTGCTGCGCACTCACAAAAATTGGTAATACGCCGACAATAAATAATATAATGATTTTATACGTTTTCATAATTAAATATTAGTAATTAGTGGTCAATTGTTAATTAAGAAATTGAGAATTGAGAATTGAGAATTGAGAATTAAAACAACATCTAACCATACCTAACTATTCCTAACAATTTCTAACTATGCCTAACTAAACTCTAATAACTGCTATCTGCTAATTGCTAATTGCTAATTGCTAATTGTTTTCAGCCACTTCATAAATTCTTTGGGATCTTCGCTAAAGGCGAAAAAGTATTTATTTATTGGATTTCCTGCATTGTCGAGCATCACGTAATATGGCTGTGCATTATAGTTGAAGCGCATACGTTGCAGGTAACTCCATTTGTCGCCTGTTGTTCCTATCTTCCGAGTCCTGCCGTTTTCGGTTACCTCGTAAGGTTTTGCGAGCGGCGTTTTATCGTCTACCCACAAACTTATCAGCACAAAGTCGTTTTCGAGTGTCTTTTTCACTGTTGGGTCTATCCATACTTTGCTCTCCATTTTCCGACAGTTCACACACGAAAAGCCTGTAAAGTCAACGATTACGGGCTTGCCCTGTTGCGCTGCGTATGCTATTCCCAAATCGTAGTCGGTAAATTTCGCGTGAACTTCTTCGGCTTTGTAGAGGTTGAAATTTTGCGTGGTTGACGGTGGCGCAAAAGCGCTTACAATTGTCAGCGGCGCACCCCAAAGCCCCGGTATCATATACACTGCGAAGGCAAGCGAAACAGTTCCTGTAAATAATCCCAAAATAGATGTGTGTTTCTGCTCGCTGTCATGCACAAAACGTATTTTTCCCAATAAATAAAATCCTAACAGTGCAAAAATCACAATCCACAGGGCGAGAAAAGTATCTCTGTTGAGCAGTTCCCATCCCCATTCTTTGCGTATTGCCATATCTGCTGCCGACAGAAATTTCAGGGACAGCGCCAACTCCAGAAATGCGAGTACCACCTTGACCGAATTGAGCCAGCCGCCAGATTTGGGCATCGATTTCAGCATTGAGGGGAAAAATGCGAACAGTGTGAACGGTATTGCCAGCGCAAGTGCGAACCCGAACATTCCTATGGCGGGGGCAAGAAAATTCCCGCTACTGGATACTTCCACCAAAAGCGTTCCTATAATAGGTCCCGTGCAGGAAAACGAAACAAGCGCCAACACAAAAGCCATCAGCAAAATGCCAAAAAAACCGCTCGTTTTTTCGGCTCTTGCGTCAAGTTTGGTACTCCAACTTGACGGCAGAGTGATTTCAAAAGCGCCAAAAAACGATATTGCAAAAACGATAAGCAACGCAAAGAAGAAGAGGTTGAAGTATTTGTCCGAAGCCATACTGTTCAACGCGCTTGCCCCAAAAATTGCGGTAATTATCAGTCCCATTGCAACATAAATGATTATAATTGACAATCCGTACAGTAGCGCGTCTCCTCTGCCTTTATTTTTGTTGCGTTTGAGGAAATAACTTACCGTCATCGGAATAATTGGCCACACGCATGGGGTGAAAAGCGCAAGGAATCCGCCTAATAATCCTGCCAAAAAGATGAGCCACAATGTTTCGCGGCTTCTTTGATTGCCAAATTCGGTCAATTTTTCGTTTAAGGGCTGCCAATGCTGATTATTGGCGGCAGGCGCGGCGGCAATAACTGCTGTGTCGGTTGCCGCAGCAGGCGTAATGGCAACTGCGGGCGCAACTTCCGCCGCAACTTCCGCCGTGTTTGCCGCCTCTGCTGTTTCAACAGTTTTTGTTGATTGTGTAAAAGCCGCCGCATCAAGTTTGCTTACTTCAAATTCGTAATTAGTGGGCGGAAGGCAGGCGCGGTCGTTGCACGCCATGTAATTCACAACTCCTTTAATATTAACTTTTTGCGCATCTGCAAATGCAATTTTTTGAACAAACACTGCCATGCCGTCATACCAGCGCAGTTCCATCTCAAAATTCGGGTCGTATTCGCTGTGCAATTTCGATTTTGGCTGTATTTTGCCCGCGAGTTTCGCGTTTTGTAAAGTCTCAAATCTGAAAGTGGTGGGTATAGGACCGTCTTCGCTCAAATCCATTGCATAGACATGCCAACCTTTGTCCATTTTGGCAGTAAAGGTGATTTCGGCAGTTGTAGCGCTGGTAACTTTGCTCGAAACAGTCCATTTAACTGGCTCAAGCATTTGAGAATGAGCAGAAAAGGAGCAGAATAAAATTGCTGATAAAAGAAATATTTTATTTTTCATTCGTAAAAGATGTTGCTTATTTTTTTTTGCAAAAATAGAAAAATTTAGCATTATTGTAAAACTTTACTGCGTTTTTTTTGTGTGCCTGTAGAAATTACAGTCGCTCGTTTTCACACTTTTGTTTGTGTTTTGCTTGCTTTTATAATTGTCATCAGTGGCGCTGCGCATGGGCAGGCGTAGGCACATGCGGCACATTCTATGCAGTCGGCAATGTGATAGCGATCTAACTTTGGGGCGTTTGCTTTTTTGCGGCTCAAGTCGTAGAATTTGTAGGGTAAAAGGTGCATTGGGCATACTTCGGCGCAGTAGCCGCAACGAATGCAGTTGTATTCTTCCTGTTTGTTTTTATCCAAAATCAAAATCCCGGAAACGCCCTTTGTTACAGGGATTTTCAGATTTTCAATTGCTTTGCCCATCATTGGTCCTCCAAGTACAATTTGCTGATTTTGTCTGTCAAAGTCAATTTTCAGCGCTTTGAGAATATGTTCAACAGGCGTTCCTGTTTTTACCAGATAATTGCCCGCCGCCTTGCCCACCGCGCCCGAAACAGTAACAATGCGCTCGGTCATTGGCTCGTTGCGCATTACGGCGTTGGCAATTGACAAAATTGTTCCTGCATTGCTCACTATAACTCCTGCATCAACAGGCAGTGTTCCCTTGACTATTTCCCTCCCGCAAATGCTTTTAATCAGTTGCAATTCACTGCCTTGCGGATAAGTGTCGGGCAAAATTTTTATTGAAATATTTTTGTTTTCGGGGCGCACAAGGAAGCGGTTCACGCTTTCGGCGAGTTCGCTGTTTCGTTTTTCTATACAAATAATTATTTTTTTGGCATTCAGTACTTTGTTAGCGGCTTTAATGCCTTCAAAAAGTTGTGCGCCACGCTGGTCTATAACTGCGTAGTCGGCAGTAAGATACGGTTCACATTCTACTGCGTTAATCAGCAGTGTATCAACGTTTTTGTCTTTAATATTGTATTTTACAAACGTGGGAAACTGTGCGCCGCCGGCGCCAACAATGCCTGCATCGGCAATCTTTTGCAGAATAAATTCGGACGTAAGTTTGTCAATATCAATTTTGTTGGCTGTATTGAATTTCTCTACAATCTCGTTTTTGTTATCATTCTTAATGACAACAATTTGCGACTCTTTCCCGTCTGCTAAAATCATAGAATCAATCGCCTGCACAACTCCCGAAACGGGCGAATGTACGTTTGCCGAAATATTGCCGGCTGCCTTCCCTGCCAACTGGAAGCGCAAAACACGTTCGCCCACACTTACAACAGCTTGCGCCGCCAGACCTGCGCCTTGTAGCATCGGCACAAAAAAAAGGTCTGCATCGGGCAAATCAATGATTTTTTTATTTTTAGAATTATCTTTATTAGAAAAAATATGGAGCATAGAAGACTTTAAAATTTATATTTTACAAATTTGTGGTGCAAAATTAGTGTAAATTTTTCAGAAAATACATAATTTCCAAAAACCTGTCAGGTTTAAAAGATAGGAGTTAAGAAATGAAGGAATGGTTAGGAATCGTTTTTGAATTGAGAATTGAGAATTGAGAATTGAGAATTAAGAAATGAAGAATGAAGAAATGAAGAATGAAGAAATGAAAGTTCTTTTGCTAATTGCTATCTGCTAATTGCTATCTGCTATCTGCTATCTGCTATCTGCTATCTGCTATCTGCTATCTGCTAATTGCTGATTAACCATTTTGTAAAAAAAATAATTTTTCCCATTCGGCACATTTGGATAACTCGCGTTTTTCATGTAATTTTGCCGAACAATTTTTTTGAAAATTTGCTCCAAATATCCGCCCGATAAAAAATTGACTTTAAATGAGTTAAAAAAAATATATATAGTATTGAAAAGGGTAATTTCTTTGCGGTGTTGCAGGATTTCGGTATTACAAAAAGTTTGTAACACAACAAAAACCTGTCGCCGTAAATGAGGCTACAAATATTCGGGCGGAAATTTATAGCGATATATTTTTTTTTGACAAATAAACAGTTCGGAATAAAATTTTAATTTAACTTAAATAATTTAATACCTATGAATAAATATCCGATGGCAGAACCATACAAGATTAAAATGGTTGAGCCACTGAAAATCACTACGCGCAAATATCGCGAGGAGGCAATTAAAGAGGCAGGTTACAACACTTTTCTGCTTCGCAGCGAAGACGTTTACATTGACTTGCTAACCGACAGCGGCACAAATGCAATGAGCGAAGACCAGTGGGCTGGCATGATGCTTGGAGACGAAGCATACGCCGGCTCAAAAAACTACTACCACCTCGAAGACGCGATGTACGAGTGCTTTGGCTACAAATACCTTATTCCCGCACATCAGGGACGCGGCGCAGAGCAGTTGGTGTCAAAAACCCTGATAAAACCCGGACAGTACGTTCCCGGAAACATGTATTTCACAACCACGCGCGAACATCAGGAATTGGCAGGCGGAATCTTCGTTGATGTTATATGTGACGAAGCACACGACCCCTGCAACGAAAACCCTTTCAAAGGCAATGTGGATTTGAACAAGTTTGAAGCGCTGATTAAAGAAAAAGGCGCCGAAAACATAGCCTACATTACCGTTGGCGTTACTGTCAATTTGGCAGGCGGGCAGCCCGTTTCCATGGAAAATTTGCAGGCTGTAGGCAAAATGGCGCACGACAACGGAATAAAAGTGGTGCTTGATGCTACACGCGCGATGGAAAACGCTTATTTTATCAAACAAAGGGAAAAAGGTTATGCCGACAAGTCGGTCAAAGAGATTTTACGCCAGATGTGCAGTTATACCGATGCGGCAACATGCTCAGGGAAAAAGGACTTTCACACAAATATTGGAGGCTTTGCTGCCTGCAATGACGAAGAAGATGCACTCACAATGCGCTCATTAGTAGTGGTTTATGAAGGTCTGCAAACATACGGCGGAATGGCAGGACGCGACATGGAAGCAATGGCACGCGGAATGCTCGAAGCCTGTCAGGACCACGTTATGGCGCACCGTATTGCACAGTCGGAATATTTGTGGGGCAAACTGGACGAGGCAGGAATCCCGATTGTGCGACCCTGCGGCGGACACGGCGTTTTCATTGATGCCAAAGCGTTTTACCCAACCGTTTCGCAGGAGCAGTACGTTGCACAGTCGCTGGCAGCCGACTTGTACATCCACAGCGGCGTGCGCTCCATGGAACGCGGCATTGTATCCGCAGGACGCGACAAAGTTACAGGACACGAGCATAAACCGAAACTCGAAACTATCCGTCTGACCATTCCGCGCCGTGTATATACACAGTCGCATTTAGACGTTGTAGCCGACAGCATTATAGAACTGTACGCCGACCGCGACAAAGCACGCGGACTGCGTATGGTATATGAACCGAAAGCGCTAAGATTCTTTCAGGCAAGATTTGAGAAACTGTAATTCAAAAAAAAGAGCCATCTGTAAAGCAGGTGGCTCTCTTTTTGAATTGAGAATTGAGAATTGAGAATTATTTTTACATCGAGACGCAAAGCATTGTGTCTGTACATTATTAATTGAGAATTGCTATCTGCTATCTGCTATCTGCTATCTGCTAATTGCTATCTGCTATCTGCTATCTGCTAACTGCTATCTGCTAACTGCTAATTGCTAATTGCTTAAAAATCAATCATTTAAAAATATTTTGCCGTATCAAAAAAAAACATTAACTTTGCAGGAAAATTTGAATATTTTTTTTTTTAATAATAATAATCTTAAATTTTTAATATCTTCATAATGACAAGAAATGTAATTATTATCGGCGCCGCCGGGCGCGATTTTCACAATTTTAACACTTTTTTCAGGGGAAAAAGTGAGTATAATGTGGTGGCGTTCACTGCCGCACAAATACCTGATATTGACGGGCGCAAATACCCGCGCGAACTTGCAGGCGACCTTTATCCCGATGGTATCCCCATTTATTCGGAAGATGAATTGCCGCGTCTGATTAAAGACAAGCAGGCAGACATCTGCGTGTTTGCATACAGCGATATGCCCTACGCACGTGTGATGGGCGTGAGCGCAATAGTAAATGCAGCAGGCGCAGATTTTTGGCTGCTCGGCACTAAGGACACGATGATTAAATCTACTAAACCTTTGATTGCTGTTGGCGCTACACGTACAGGCTGTGGAAAATCTCAAACTTCGCGCAAAATTATAGAAATTTTGGTGGAAATGGGCTTAAAAGTGGTTGCTGTGCGCCACCCGATGCCTTACGGCGACCTCGCAAAGCAAAAAGTGCAGCGTTTTGCCACTGTTGATGATTTGAAAAAGCACGAATGCACTATCGAAGAGATGGAAGAATATGAGCCTCACGTGGTTACAAAGCGCAACGTAATTTATGCGGGCGTAGATTATGAGGCTATTCTGCGCGAAGCAGAGAACGACCCCGACGGTTGTGATATTGTGCTTTGGGACGGCGGAAACAATGACTTCCCGTTCTACGCGCCCGACTTGACAATCGGAGTAGTTGACCCCTTGCGCCCCAATGCAGAAGTGTCATACTATCCGGGCGAGGTGATGGCTCGCATCTCTGACGTGATTGTGATTAATAAAATCGATTCTGCCTCCTTGGAAGACATTAACACTGTGCGCAGAAATATTGCTCAAATCAATCCGACAGCAGTTGTCATTGATGCTGTATCCTGCCTGGCCGTTGATAAGCCGGAATTGATACGCGGCAAAAAGGTGCTGGTTGTAGAAGACGGACCAACTCTTACGCATGGCGAAATGAAGATTGGCGCAGGAACAGTTGCCGCTCTCAAACACGGCGCGGCAGAACTCGTAGACCCACGCCCATATACAGTCGGCAAATTGGCGCTCACGTATCAGAAATATCCCGGAATTGGTACATTATTGCCTGCAATGGGCTACGGCGACGAGCAGGTTAAGGACTTGGAAACAACCATTGCTAACACGCCCTGCGATGCAGTAGTTATTGGAACGCCTATTGACTTGGGACGTGTGGTGAACATCAAGCAGCCAACGGTTAAAATAGGATACGAGTTGCAGGAAATAGGCTCGCCCAATTTGACCGATATTTTAAAAGATTT
>JAISWT010000201.1 GCA_031271005.1 Prevotellaceae bacterium
TCAATTGCCACATTTTCAGGAAGAAAGATAAAGCCAAATGCTTTTTTCTATAAAATTACATTATTTTGCGCACGCCTGCGCATCGTATTTTTTTATCAATTATTTATTTGTAAAAAATATAAAACAAATTGATAAACATTTTTACTATATCTGCCTGTTTATAAGCAAATTAGCGATGCAAATTTAATACTTTATTTTTTAACTGCAAATTTTTTAAAAAGATTTTACCAAAAAATTACTCAAGTTAATCAACAACGTTGTGAAACTTAACCACTAACCACGTCGGTTTCGCCTTCAAATACGACTTCCGCTTCGCCTGTTAAATATACGTGGTTGTCGGCTTCTCGCCATTCTATTGTGAGGTTTCCGCCTTTGAGTTCTACGGTTGTTATTCGGTTGCATATTTGGTTGAGAACCCCTGCTACTACTGCTGCTGAGGCGCCCGTGCCGCAAGCCATTGTTTCACCCGAACCGCGCTCCCAAACGCGCATTTTAAGGCTGTTGGGAGATATTTTTTCTATAAATTCGGTGTTTATTCGGCACGGGAAATATTGTGTAGCGTTTTCAATTACACTGCCAATAGACGGCAAATTGAGTTCATCTATTTTATCGGTAAAAATTACCGCATGCGGATTGCCCATGGAAACGCAGGTGATGCCGTATTCTACTGTGTCAGAGAATTTTACCTGCCTGTTAATCATCGGGCTTTCTGAAAAAGTTGTCGGGATTTTTGCACTTTCCAAAACCGGCTCACCCATATCAACGGTAACAGTTTTCACCTTATTTTCCTTTTGGTCGAGGTGTAAATTGAGTGTGCGGATACCTGCAAGCGTTTCGAGTGTGAGCGTTGTTTTGCGCGTTAAATCATTGTCGTACACGTATTTGCCTACACAGCGGGAAGCGTTGCCACACATCTCGGCTTCCGACCCGTCCGCATTAAACATTCGCATGCGGAAATCGGCTACTTTTGACGGCAAAATCAACACTAAGCCGTCCGCGCCGATGCCTTTATGACGGTCGCTGTACCTGATTGACCACGCTGCGGGATTGTCTATTGTCTCCTCAAAACCATTGACATAAATATAATCGTTGCCCGTTCCGTGCATTTTTGTAAATTTCATAATTATTTTTTTTTATGTAATTATTATATATTAGAGTTTAGAGTTTAGAGTTTTTTTCTAATATCTAATATCTAAACTCTAATAACTATAAATTAATTAATTAATTTATTCTTAATTCTAAAAAAAACTGTATTTTGTCTATACTCTATACTCTATGCTCTATGTTCTGGGTAGTAAAGACGTCCAATTTGGGCGTCTCTACAACGTCTTTTGTCTTTTGTCTTTTGTCTATGTTCTATGTTCTATGTTCTATGTTCTATCAATCACTAACCACTAATTTTCATTCCCACTCGATTGTTGCGGGCGGTTTGCTCGAAATATCATATACAACTCGATTTACGCCTCGTACTTTGTTGATTATTTCGTTCGATATTTTTCCTAAAAAATCGTATGGCAGTTGCGCCCAGTCTGCTGTCATTGCGTCAGTGGATGTAACTGCTCGCAGCGCTATTGTATTTTCGTAGGTGCGCTCGTCGCCCATCACGCCCACCGAGCGCACGGGCAGCAGAATTGCGCCTGCCTGCCACACCATGTCGTACAGGTTCCACTGGTGTAAGCCGTTGATAAAAATATCGTCTGCCTGCTGCAAGATGTGCACTTTTTCGGGCGTAATGTCGCCTACAATTCGTATTCCGAGTCCCGGACCTGGAAACGGGTGTCGCGCAATCAGTTGGTGCATCATTCCGAGTTCAACTCCCACGCGCCTGACCTCGTCTTTGAACAGCAACCGCAGAGGCTCGCAAAGTTTCAGATTCATCTTTTCGGGCAATCCGCCAACATTGTGATGGCTTTTTATTGTTGTTCCTGTAATACTCATTGATTCAATAACATCGGGATAAATGGTTCCCTGTGCAAGCCATTTCACGTCTTTTATTTTGTGTGCTTCCCTGTCAAAAACTTCAATAAAGCCTGCGCCAATAGTTTTGCGCTTTGTCTCCGGCTCGGAAATTCCTTTCAGTTTTTCAAAAAAATAATCTTTCGCATCAATGCCCACCACATTAAGTCCCAAATGTTTGTAATTATTTACAACATGTTCAAATTCTCCTTTGCGAAGCATTCCGTGGTCAATGAAAATGCAGGTCAAATTTTTCCCGATTGCTTTATGAAGCAATACTGCTGCCACTGAACTGTCTACGCCCCCGGACAGTCCTAACACCACTTTGTCGTTGGTGAGTTGCTGTCGCAATGCTTTGACTGTTGTTGTGATGAACGAGGCAGGCGACCATTGCCGTTTGCAGCCGCATATTGCGAGAAAATTTTCGAGTAAAAGCGAGCCGTCAAGTGTGTGGAACACTTCGGGGTGGAATTGGACTCCCCAAATCTTCTGTTTGCCGATGCGATAGGCGGCAAATTCTACGTCTGCCGTTGATGCTGCTTTTATCGCCTCATCGGGCAAGACGGTGATAGAATCGCCGTGCGAGACCCAGACCTGCGACCCCTCGCTAATATCTTCAAACAGCGGGTCGTGCTTGTCGATAAACGTTAAGTTTGCCCGCCCATACTCGCGCGAGTCGGCGTTCTCCACCTTTCCGCCGCGCATGTGGGCAATATATTGTGCGCCATAGCAAATGCCCAGAACAGGAAAACGACCTGCAATATTTTGCAAGTCGAGGCGAAACGCCGCATGGTCATATACCGAAAACGGACTGCCGGAAAGTATAACTCCCTTAATGTCTGTTGTGTCGTCAGGGAATTGGTTGTATGGCAAAATCTCGCAATATTCGTTCAGTTCGCGCACGCGCCGACCTATCAACTGCGTTGTTTGCGAGCCAAAATCGAGAATAATTATTTTTTCCATTGATTAAAATTTAACGTTCAATAAATTTAGTCGTTTTGCGCGACTCGGCATAGTTGCCAGTGAATAGTTAATAACGAATAGTGAATAATAAATACACTCTACTTTCTGAAAACTGAAAACTAATTCTGCTCTTGCTGCTTAAAACGTTTGCAAAATTACATAAAACGTGCAACTTTTCCAAATGCACGAAATGAAAAACTGTTTTTAAGCCGAAGCGGGTTGTGTTGTTTTTTAAGAGATAAAAAATAAACAACTTGCAAAAGCGTGCTTGTCTCAAAAGTCAAATTTTCTTTACCGCAAAGGGCGCAAAACTTGTCCCGATTACGTTTTGCCTCTGCTCTCACTGCTTAAAACGTTCATATTTTATAAAAGAATATTTGTAATGATTTTTTTCGTCGGGCAAAAAATCCGTTTTCTCTGTTTGCTGCCAAATATTCATATCAATTTTCGGGAAAAAAGTATCGGCTTCAAAGTCGGCATAAATTTTTGTAATGTAAAGAATATCAGTTAATTCAATTGTTTGCCGATAGATACTTTCTCCGCCGATGATAAAAATCTCCTCATCATTTTTGGCAAATTCCAGCGCTTCTGCTATTGTTTTTTTTACAAAAAGAAGGTTGCCTGCAGTTGGATTAGTTGCGGGGTTGTGCAGGGGCGGTGTTTGCAGCGTTTCACTTTTGCTGACCACAATGTTGCGGCGGTTGGGCAATGCTCCGTTGGGCAAACTGCAAAAAGTTTTGCGCCCCATGATGACCGTATGCCCTGATGTGAGTTCCTTAAAATGGCGCAAATCGGCAGGCAAATGGCACAAAAGCCCATTTTTGTAACCGATTGCGTTGTTATTGGCAAGCGCCGCCACGATTGATATTTTATTTGTTTTTTTGTGTGAAGACATATTTTATACGTGCCGTATTTAATAGTTATCAGTTTTCAGATAGCAATTAGCAATTAGTAATTAGTAATTAGTAATTAGCAAATCGTAATTCGTAATTTTTAATTCGTAATTGAATATAATTCTCAATTCTCAATTCTCAATTAAATTCTTCATTTCTTCATTTCTTCATTTCTTCATTATTAACTGCTGCGTATTCTGTATTTTATTATTCACTATTCACTATTCACTATTAATTCTCAATTCTCAATTCTCAATTCTCAATTAAATTTCTTCATTTCTTAATTTCTTAATTATTAACTGCTGCGTATTCTGTATTTTATTATTCACTATTCACTATTCACTATTCACTATTAATTCTCAATTCTCAATTCTCAATTCTCAATTAAATTCTTCATTTCTTAATTATTAATTGCTATTGCCGGCAAATTCCAAAATTTTATTAAGCCCTTTCAGCACTAAAAATTTTTCCACACACACGGAATTTTTCAGCCTCTTTGCCATGAAATTTGCGTCTCCGCCTGTTAAAAAAACCGAAATATCTGTGTATTTTTCCTTAAAAGCCGCAATATAACTGTCAATTTCAAATAAAATTCCATTTGCAACTCCATATATAATTGCGTTTACAGTATTATTTCCTGTTAATTGAAAGTTCCGGTTTTCAGCAATTTGCACAAGCGGCAAATGTGTTGTAGATGCGTTCAATGCAGCGAAACGCATTTTTAAGCCGGGCGAGATTGTGCCGCCGCAATAGTTCTTCTCCCTGTCAATAAAATCGAAAGTTATTGCCGTCCCTGCGTCAATAACCAGAATGTCGCTGTGAGGTTTTAGAAACGCAGCCCCCACCACTGCAGCAAGGCGGTCGCGCCCCAAAGTCTCCGGCGTTTGGTAACAGTTTGTAATTGGAATCGGCGTTTGGTGTGTCAGTTCGATAAAAAACGGAACTTGTGTTTGCAAAAATTCAACCGACCCCGCATCGGGAGTTGCTGTGGAGGAAAGGATACAGCCGGAAATTGAATGTTCGTTACAGATTAGCGCAATATCATTATTTTTTATTGTGTTTTCAAATAAAAAATAATGTTTTAATTCGGAATTTTCAAAAACGCCAACTTTTGAACTCGAATTACCAATATCAATGCAGAGATTCATTCCTTTGTACATTTTTAAGAAATTAATAAATTAAGAATTGAGAATTGAGAATTAAGAATTGAGAATTAAGAATTAAGAATTAAGAATTAAGAATTGAGAATTAAGAATTATATTCAATTACGAATTAAAAATTACGAATTACGATTTGCTAATTGCTAATTGCTGATTGCCTGCCTTTACCCTCGCCATCTTTTTGTCAAATCCTTGTATGCATCAATGCGGCGGTCGCGCAGAAAGGGCCACATTCGGCGCACATTTTCAGTGCGTTGCAAATCAATTTCGCAGACGATATTTTCTTCGCAGTTTTCAGATGCCTGTGCAATGATTTCGCCCTGCTGCCCTGCAACAAAACTGCTACCCCAAAAGTCGATATGCGAGTTAACATTATCAGGATGCGCTTCGCAACCCACTCTGTTGCAGGCAATTACAGGGATGCCGTTTGCAATCGCATGTCCGCGTTGCACAGTAATCCACGCATCGCGCTGTCTGATTTTTTCCTGCTGCTCGTCGCCCGTTTCCCAGCCTATTGCGGTGGGAAAAATCAGCATTTCGGCGCCCGCCAGAGCCATCAGACGCGCTCCTTCGGGGAACCACTGGTCCCAG
The DNA here is from genome assembly GCA_031271005.1 of Prevotellaceae bacterium. Classification (GTDB taxonomy): domain Bacteria; phylum Bacteroidota; class Bacteroidia; order Bacteroidales; family Paludibacteraceae; genus WRGS01. Next base: position 5,564 of record JAISWT010000201.1, read on the forward strand.
CAAACCATCACACCGAGGCGCCCTACAGATGTTTGAATTGGCAGGAAGCCCAAATCGCCGGGCGCGAAATAGAACTTTTCGTAATAGCCGGGGTCATCGGGGATATGCATTTTGCGATACAAGCCGGCAATGCTGCCGTTGCGTTCTATAACAACCGCTGTGTTGTGATAAAGTCCGGCTGCGCGTTTCTCAAACAGCGAAAGGATAAGTACAACGCCCAATTCGGCAGCAATTTTGCCAAAAAATTCGGTTGAACTGCCCGGAATGGTTTCTGCCTGATTAAAAACATCTGCGTTTTCGGTCTGACAAAAATAAAGTCCGTTGTGAAGTTCCTGTAACACAATAAGTTGTGCGCCTTGTGCAGCGCATAACCGAATGTTGTGGCTAAGTTTTTCCCGATTTTTTTCGATATTATTAATATTCGATTGCTGTATAAGCGCTATTTTCATTTGTTTAAATTTTATGAGTTATTGGAATTCAATAATTACCTTGTGTGTCTAAATCTTTAATTTGTCAATTACAATGTCGTAACCGCATTTTGATTTGCAAAATTACTAAAAAAAAGGAACTGTAAAAAAAGAATGATTTTCCTTCAGGTTTTTTTACTATTGAATTGTGCGAGTTAAATCTGTTTTTTCGTAAAAAATATACATCTAACTAATAAAACCAAAATTTTCTTTATAAATGTTAATGTTTTTTCAACCCTGACAATATTTCCGTAAATTTGCGGCGCTTTTTTCCGGAAATAATCAAAAAAAATTATGAGAAAAAGAATTATTTATCCACTAATTTTATTATTTAGCATTTTGGCGGTCAGCGCTTGCAGTTCGTCTAAAAGTACAACTAAAATTACGGGCGCAAACAAAGTTGCAGGTGGCATTCAGCAACCGTCTGTTAGTCCGTCTGTTAGCCAGTCGGACGAAAATATCCCTGCTTTACACGACGAAGTTACACGCACCGAAAGTTTTATCCTTGCCGAGGGCGAGAATCCCCGGTCCGATACTTATAAAAAGCATTATCATGTTGTTGTGGGCAGTTTCAAGAGCCGCGACAACGCAAAGGGCTTGCAGGCTTCGCTCAACAGCGAGGGCAACGAAGCAACAGTTGTGGTGAACGAAACAGGGATGTATCGCGTTATTCTCGCCTCTTTCAACGAATATCTGCAGGCGCGGGCGTGTATCAACAATGTTGCAGGGCGTTTCCCCGATGCATGGGTGCTTGTTAACGCTAATTGACAGATTAATTAATTAATCGTTTGACTGATTGGTTCAATAAATTTAGTTGTTTTGCGCGACTCGGCATAGCCAAGGCGTATATTTCGCTTACGCTCAATGTGCGCTTTGCCATTGCTCTCGCTGCTTATTGATTATGTGTATAAAACAAAAATTTTACCTGCTACTTTTCATTTACTGTACAGCGATGCCTGCGCTTGTCTGTGGGCAGCACAAAAAATTTGAAATGCGTGCTGTGTGGGTCGCTACCGTTGCCAACATTGACTTTCCGTCTAAACCCGGTCTGTCGGCAAGCGAACAGCAGCAGGAAATCGTATTACTGCTTAATCAGTTGACTGCCAACAATATAAACTGTATAGTGATGCAAGTTCGCCCCACAGCAGACGCTTTTTACCCGTCTCTGCACGAGCCTTGGTCACACTGGCTTACAGGGCAGCAAGGCGAGAGTCCGAAGCCTTATTACGACCCCTTGGAGTTCATCATCCAAGAGGCGCACAAACGTTGCATCGAAGTTCACCTATGGCTCAATCCGTACCGAGTTACGATGAACGAAAATTTGAACCTGTTAAGTAAAAATCATTTATATTTTAAAAATAAAAATATTTTTGTAAAATATGGGTCAAAATATTATTTTGACCCCGGACTTGACGAAACACGACAATTCTTGAATCTTGTTGTCAAAGACCTTGTTGAACGCTATGATATTGACGCTATCCATTTAGACGACTATTTTTATCCTTACCCTGAAAAAGGCAAGGATTTCCCCGATGCAGAAACTTTTCGCAAATTCCCGCGCAGTTTTACAAACAAGGCAGACTGGCGGCGCAATAATGTGAATCTGATTATCAGCGAATTGCAACAAACAATCAAAACAACAAAAGGCTGGGTCGAGTTCGGCATCAGTCCGTTTGGCGTGTGGCGCAACAAAAGCAAAGACCCGCTCGGCTCCAACACTCAGGCAGGTATTGCCAACTATGACGACCTGTATGCCGACATCCTAAAATGGCTGCGCGAAGGAACAATTGATTATGTTGCCCCACAACTTTATTGGGAAATAGGAAAAAAAGTTGCCGATTACAAAATCTTAATAAAATGGTGGGCTGAAAACAGTTACGACAAAAACCTGTACATCGGTCTCTTTGCTTCGGGGCTGAAAGTGAACAGCGCGGCAGCATGGAAACGACCTAACGAAATTGCTCGGCAACTCGCTTTAAACAGGCAATTTGAACAGGTGGACGGAGCAATGTTCTTCAGCGCAAAACCATTCGTTGCTAATTTGCAGGGACTGAACGATACATTGAACGCAAATTATTACAAATATCCAGCCCTCAACCCGATTAACAGGAATATTGCAGGCAGGCAGTCGGCACAGGTGCAAAATTTGGCGATTATAAATGACAGCAGAGAAAAATTCTTGATTTGGAATAAAAACAAAGGTACAGACGGCTCACAAGCAGCATATTATGTTGTGTATGCCTTCAAAGGCAAAAAAACAGGCGACATGAACAATCCTGAAAATATAGTGGCAAAAACAACAGACAACATACTGAATTTAAGCAAGTTACAGCACAATTTACACGGACGGTATACCTTTGTGGTAACTGCTGTAAACCGATTCAGAATAGAAAGTCAGGCTTCAAAAACGATAGGCGAAAAACTGTAATCCTGTAAAAACAGTTAATATTAAGACAGACATACCATAATTTATTTATAATTAAATATTTATAAAATTATTATTTAATAATAAACCTGTTATTAAAAAACACTTTGTAACTGAAACAATAAAATAGTAGATTACTTGAAATTTTTGTGCCGTCATCGTGTTAATTTCACAGGATTTTTTGATAAGTTTATGTATAATTGAATATTTTATGCTATTTGCAAACAATTTTTAACCTTAATGCTTTAAAAAATAAAACGCAGAATTTACTATGAACGAGAATCTTAAATCGTCAAACAATATCGTCATTAAATTTTCGGGCGATTCAGGTGACGGAATGCAACTTGCCGGTACAATGTTTTCAAATATCTCGGCGATTTTGGGGAACGAGATTTCCACTTTCCCCGACTATCCTGCCGAAATTCGCGCCCCGCAAGGCACCGTTGGAGGCGTGTCCGGCTTTCAGGTACATATAGGCTCAAGCAAAGTATGGACACCCGGTGACGAAGCGGACGTGCTGGTAGCAATGAACCCTGCCGCACTGAAAGTTAATGCAAAACAGGTGAAGCAGGTAGGCGCTATCATATACGATACCGATACTTTCACGCCCGCTGACCTGAGAAAAGCCGAATTTTCAACCGAAAACCCCTTTGATGAACTCAAATTGATGGAAAAGGTGCAACTTGTGCCGGTGCCGCTAACATCGCTGACCAAAAAGAGTTTGGAAAACTTTGATATGGACAGCAAATCGATAATCCGCTCGAAAAATATGTTCGCATTAGGGCTAATTTGCTGGCTCTTCAACGAGCCGATTGACAAGGCGATACACTTCCTCGAAAGCAAGTTTGCAAAAAAACAGAACCTGCTTACTGCCAACATTAAGGTGCTTACCGATGGCTTTAACTACGGAAACAATCTGCACATGGTGGTATCGCCATTTCACGTTTATAAGTCGCAGGAACTTGAACACGGCGTTTACACTAGCGTTAGCGGCAATAAGGCGACAGCCTGGGGGCTGATTGCCGCCGCCGAAAAAGCAGGATTGTCGCTGTTTCTCGGTTCATATCCAATCACACCGGCAACAGATATTATGCACGAACTTGCGTTGTGCAGAGATATGGGCGTAAAAGTGATGCAAACAGAAGATGAAATAGCAGGCATCACAACGGCTATCGGCGCAAGTTTTGCCGGCGCGCTGGCTTGTACCAGCACATCAGGACCCGGACTGGCGCTCAAAGCCGAAGCGCTGGGGCTTGCTGTGATGGCAGAACTGCCGCTCGTTTTAATAGATGTAATGCGCGTTGGACCTTCTACAGGAATGCCTACCAAAACCGAGCAGGCAGACCTGCAGCAGGCGCTTAACGGCAGAAACGGAGAATGTCCGCTTGTGGTGCTCTCTGCCGATACGCCCGCTAACTGCTTCAAATATGCTTACCAAGCGGCAAAAATCGCTTTGGAACATTCAACGCCGGTGATTCTGCTTACCGATGCTTTTATAGGCAACGGCTCATCGCTCTGGAAACTGCCCAAACTTGCCGAACTGCCCGAAATAAAACTGCCTTTTCCACCCGAAAGCATGCAGGAAATCAATGCTGTAAGTCGCGACCCTGAAACGCTGGTGCGCTATCGCGCCGTTCCCGGAACGCCAAATTTGCAGCACCGCATAGGCGGACTGGAAAAGCACAGCGAAAAAGGAAGCATTTCTACCGACCCCGAAAATCACGAAAAAATGATTTATACGCGCCTCGAAAAGATTAAAAATGTACCTGTACCTTGTGTTCAGGTAGAGGGCAACCCTGACGGCGAACTGCTCGTAATAGGCTGGGGGAGTACATACGGACATCTGATAAGCGCTGTAAATCAACTTAATAGCGAAGGCAAAAAGCTTGCCATGGCACAGTTCAATTACATTTTTCCACTGCCCGCGAATACAGCAGACGTGCTAAACCGCTACAAAAAAATAGTAGTGTGCGAGTTGAACACAGGGCAGTTTGCAGGATACCTTCGCGCAAGCAACAATGGCGTCACCATACTGCAATACAACAAAATTCAAGGACAACCATTTACTGTACACGAATTGGTAGACCACTTCAAAACTCTGATTTGAGAGCGAAAACGGCGAGGTTAGTTGTTAGTGGTTAGTTATTAGAGTTTAGAGTTTAGATATTAGAAAATAATCTAAACTCTAATAACTATTCACTAAAAATTCATTTCTTCATTTCTTCATTTCTTCATTTCTT
>JAISWT010000039.1 GCA_031271005.1 Prevotellaceae bacterium
ACAAAATCACTTGGGTCGCAAGGGAATTTATGCTCGAAAAACAGCATTCCGCAAAAGTGTTGAAAGTAAGGATTGCTCTCCCATGCGAATGGAATTTTTTCATCTCCAAGATTGTATAAATACTTGATTAACAGAACTCCAACCATCAATCTAATGGGCATCGACGGGCGACCGTTATTTTCGCAGTAGTACTGTTTGAACTCCTGGTCAAAGTAGTTCCAATCGATCTTTTTGGCAAGCAAAACCAGCTCGTGATTCGGATTTACCAAGTCCGACAAACGGATGCGAAAAAGTTCGCGCTGTTTGGTATCTGTGGGTAATTTTCCTATCATAATTTTCCAATTTTTATACCGCAAAGGTACAAAAAACGGCTGAAAATAACAAACTTTTTTGCACTTATTTTACTGATAACCAAAATCTTAACTGCTTGATAAGGACTGACTAAATATGGTGAAAAAGAGTGAAGATTGTCGTTAATCTTCACTCTTCTTTTGTTCGGACGCGAAGGCACGAAAGGCTATCTGTGTTGTGCTTTGCGTTCCTTGCGAAACCTCCCGCTTTGGCGGGCTATGTTGCTGCAAATTCCAAAATCTCTTCGCTTTGGCAGCGTTTAAGGAAGTTAAAGAACTCGCGATTCACATTTACCCGAAACTTGCGCGCGAACAGTGTTACTTTGCCGACTGGATTCAACTGGTCAAAGACTTTGAGATACACGTTTGTATTCCCTTTATTTTCAATAATATGCTGTTCAAATCTATCAGCAAAATCGTTGTCAATTTTTTGATACGGTATTGATATTGTCAGATTGCGGACAGACTCTTTGTGCACGCTTTCGAGCAAATCAATACGTTGAATTTTCAGTTCAAGTTCCGGTTTCGCATTTGTGTATTGATTATTTTTATTCCCAAATCGGTAGTCGGCGCCGCGCTCTTGCACTGTTGCTGAAATCATAATATTAATGTCTTTTATCATGTAATTTCTAAATTCGGGATAGTTTTTGCCGAATAGTGCAAACTCAAAAGCGCCGTCATAATCTTCTACTGTGAAGAATCCGCATGGATTTCCTGACTTGGTTGTAGCGTGGCGCACTGCCGTAATGCTGCCGCCAATTTTAAGTTTCTTGTTTTTGAGAGCTTGCAAATCGGCGAGGTCGGTGGTTCTTGTATTGCACATAAATTTAATTTCAAATTCGTAATTATCAAGCGGATGTGCCGACAGATAGATGCCGATATATTCGCGCTCGGCGTTGAGTTTTTTCAAAACCGACCATTCTTCTGCCCGTGGAATATCAGGTCTTACAATTTGCACTGCCTGGTCTGCGGACCCAAAAAGGGAAACCTTATTTACCAGTTTGTCCGTCTGAAATTTGTTGCCGTATTTTATTAGTGTTTCGATAAAACTTGAGTCGTCATTTTTGGGGTTCTTTTCAAACAGTTGCTCCCGTTTTATTCCCATTTCGTCAAATGCTCCTGCGAGCGCCAAACTTTCAATTACCCGCTTATTGGTGGACGACAGGTTTACGCGCTCTACAAAATTGCAAATGTCTGTAAATTTTCCATTCAGTTTTCGCTCGTTGATAATTGCAATTGCCGCGCCTTCGCCTACGCCTTTTATGCCGCCAATCCCGAAGCGAAGATTCCCGTTTTCAGTTACGGTGAAGTTCAAGTCCGATTCATTAACATCAGGGCTAAGTACATTGATAGATAGAGATTTACATTCGTCCATAAATTTACTTACTTCGGCAATATTGTCGCGGTTGCGTGTTAAGTTTGCAGCCATAAACTCGGCGGGAAAATGCGCCTTCAGGTATGCCGTTTGGTATGCCACATGCGAGTAACACGTTGCGTGGCTCTTGTTGAATGCGTATTTAGCAAATTCAGTCCAGTCGTTCCAAATTTTCTCAAGTTTTCCCATCGGGGCGAAGCCCTTAGCGGTTGCGCCGTTTAAGAATTTTTCTTTGAGCGAGTCCATCTTTTCTATCTGCTTTTTGCCCATTGCTTTGCGCAGTTCGTCGCTCTGACCGCGCGTAAATCCTGCAATGTCGCGGCTTAAAAGCATCACCTGCTCTTGATACACCGTAATGCCGTAGGTCTCTTTGAGCCGCTTTTCCATTTCTTCAAAATCGTAACTTATTTTTTCGCGTCCGTGTTTTCTGTTAATAAAAGACGGAATATACTGCATTGGTCCCGGTCTGTAAAGTGCGTTCATCGCTATAAGGTCTTCAAACTGCGTAGGTTGCAAGTCGCGTAAATGTTTGCGCATTCCTTCGGATTCAAACTGGAAAGTGCCGACTGTACGCCCCGCGCTAAACAGTTTGTATGTTTTGCTGTCGTCCATAGGGATTTTATCCATATCCAAAACAATATTTTTACTTTTCTTAATATTGTTCAATGTTTCTTTGATTACAGACAATGTTTTCAATCCGAGGAAGTCCATTTTAATAAGTCCTATTTCCTCAATAACCGCACCTTCGTATTGAGTTACCAGCACTTCTTCGTTTGTTTCCTTGTCAATAGCGGTGCTTATGGGGACAAAATTTGTCAAATCGTCTGCTCCAATAATCACACCGCAAGCGTGAACTCCTGTTTGTCGCACTGTCCCTTCGAGCATTTCGGCATATTTGAGCGTAGTAACCACGTTGTTGTCAGGCGATTTTAATTCATAGCGCATTTCGGGTATGTTTCTGAAGACGTTTGCCAGATTTACTTTTACCGGATTCCCGTCACTGTCTTCGGGCAGTTTGTCGGGGACTAATTTTGTGAGCCTGTTTGACTCAGAAAGCGGCAGACGTTGCACACGCGCTACATCTTTTATTGCCGATTTTGCGCCCATCGTTCCGTATGTTATGATGTGCGCTACTCGTTCCTTGCCGTATTTTTCAGTAACCCATTGCAGCACCTTATTGCGTCCGTCATCGTCAAAATCTATATCAATATCGGGCATAGAAATTCTGTCGGGGTTAAGAAACCGCTCAAAAAGCAGGTCGTACTTTAGCGGGTCTATATCTGTTATTTTCAGGCAATAAGCCACTACCGAGCCTGCCGCCGAGCCGCGTCCGGGTCCCACTGCAACATCCATATCCCGTGCCGCAGCAATAAAATCTTGAACGATAAGAAAATAGCCCGGAAAGCCCATCGTTTTCACCGTGTTCAGTTCAAAATCAATGCGCTCCTTGATTTCTTCACTCAAATTGTTCTCATAACGCAATGCCGCACCCTCATAAGTTAGTTTGGTCAAATAATCTGCTTCAAGTTTTATGCGTATTGCTTTTTGGTAACCACCCAGTCTGTCATAACTTTCGCCAAATTCTTCTCTGAGCATACTGTCCGAGAATTTTTGGCGGTAGAGGTCTTCTGTTCCAAACTCGGCGGGAATTTCAAACGCCGGCATAAGCGGGTCGGAGTCAATACTGTACGATTCAATCTTCCCGGCAATTTCCATCGTGTTTTCCAGCGCTTGCGGCTGGTCGGCAAAAATTTGCCACATCTCTTGTGGAGTTTTCAGCCATTCCTGCTTTGTGTATCTCATTCGCTTGGGGTCATCAAGGTCTTTGCCTGTGTTGAGGCAAATGAGGCGGTCGTGTGCTTCGGCATGCTCTTCTTCCACAAAATGGACATCGTTTGTAGCGATAATCTTTGTGCCTGTTAATTGTCCGAGTTCTATAATTGCCTTATTTACAATCTGTTGGAATTTGAAAACGCGCGTATCTGCGCCTGCTATGTCCGTTTTATGGCGTTGAATTTCCAAATAAAAATCATCTCCAAAAATGCTTTTAAACCATCGCACCGATTTTTCCGCTTCCTGCATATTGTGCTCGGTTACAATAAATAAATCTTCGGTACCTGTTTGCGTTGTTTCCTCGTCATCAACGTTTTTTGCATAATTGCCCATCAATTTCTGCGGGATTTCGCCCCCCAAGCATGCTGAACATACAATCAGCCCTTCACTGTATTTTGCAAGCAATTCCTTGTCAATGCGCGGTTTGTAGTAATGTCCGTCTATCCACGCGGCAGAGACCAGTTTGCAGAGATTTTGGTAGCCTTTTTTGTTTTTTGCCAGCAGGATAATGTGCCACCCTCCTCGGTCTTCCTTGTTGTTTTTGTCTTTGAGCAGCATGCCGCGCCGTGCCATATAGCCTTCGCAGCCGATGATTGGCTTGAAAATTTTGGCGCGTTCATTTTGCAATGCCTCCTGCAAAGACATCAGGTTGGGCGTTTGGGGGTCGTTTTCGGCTGGAGGATTTTCTGCCTGCGCTATTTGCTGCTCAATTGCGGTAATTTTGTTGAGTACAGGCTCGTTTATTTCTTTAACATAATTAACAAACTCTTTAACTCCAAACATATTTCCGTGGTCGGTAAGCGCAATTGCGTTCATGCCGCTGCGCTGCGCCTTGTCAACCAGTCCGCTGATAGACGACATCCCATCGAGAATTGAGAAATACGAGTGTACGTGAAGATGTGTGAATGGATATTGCATTACAATATAAAATTATGGGTATTTCTAAAAATTGTTTTGTTGTTGTTGAAAGGTTTTTTTTGAAAAATGCTGATTTGCAAGTTATAAACTTTGCTTTTTTGAACTTGTTTGCCGAGTAAGAAATCTGATTTATCGTAAGAAATTGAAAAAGACATGCGGGCAGATAAAATTTTCACCCGCTAACGATTATAAATCTATGATGTAAATAAATCAGAACATACCGAACCGCAACAATATCCGCTTGTGTGGCTATCGTTTATTTTCAGTCAGTAAAAAAAAAGAGCCGCGATTTTTTATTTCAATTCTCCGAGTTCAAATACGGCGAGCGGCGCCATTCTTAATCTGTTCAGTAACAGGGTTTTGCCGTCGGCAGAAATGCTATAGTTATCAACGCTTTGCAACACTTTGCTCAACTGCTCATCTACATTTTCGCTCATGCAGGCTTTTTGTGTAGTAACCAGCGCGGTAATTTTCACACGTTTTGCGGCTTTGTCGAGGGTGTAATTGCCCATAGTTTGATTGCATCCGCCTGTGCTGCTGACCGTTCCTGTACTTTGGTTGAACATAATATAGGGCGTCTGAGCGATTTCTGCCGAAATGCTTAATCCGTTCAGTTCCACGAGTTTCCAGTACTTGTCGGCAATTTCATCTGACGCGGCGGCTGTTACAGTTGCTTTTTTTGAGGTGCAAGATGCCACCATACCTACTGTTAAGACGATGATAATCAGGTATTTAAAATGTTTTTTCATTTTATATAAAATTTTATTGATTGAATTTACAAAGTTAGCATTAAATTTTCAAACTACACACAAATACCTTAAAATCTCCGATAAAATTTACGGTAGAAAGCCGGATGGAAGTTGTGATTTTTCCAACATTACGCGGTATAAAAAGCGTTTTTTTTGCAAAAACACCTCATTTAACGGTAACAATTTGGTCCCATTTATTGTACAGTTCTTCGATGCTTGAAAGGACTATGTCCGCCCCAAAGTCGGCAAGTACTTTATCTTGGAGCGTGCCGGTGTTCACCGCAATGGTAAATAATCCTGCCGCTTTTGCCGCCTGCACGCCCAATGGCGCATTTTCAACGACCATCGCTTGATGTTGCTTTACGCCCGCTTTGCTGAGTGCGAGCAGGTATGGTTCAGGGTCGGGTTTGCCGCGCGTTACATCAAAAGCGGTAACGGTATTGTGTGTTGAGAATATATCGGGGAAGTCGGCTTGCAGGTTGCTTAGCAGGGAGGCTTGCCCCGACCCTGTAACCAGCGCTATCCGGCGTTTTTGGCGTTTGATTTTTTGCAGCAGTTCATTTGCAAAGGGCATGGGCTGTGGCGCTCCGCCCGCATCTTCGAAATATTTGGTTTTGAGTTTGTAAATTCTGCTCATTTCGTCCGGCGTGGCTTGCCGTCCGTATTGCAGTTTCATCTGCTCGTTGATGGTGTCTTCGCCGGTGCGCCCTTCGTTCATATAGCAGTCGTTTGTGGTGAAACGGAAGCCGAATTGTGCCATCGCAAGCACCCACGCAGCACTGTGAGCGGGCATCGAATCGTACAGAACGCCATCCATATCAAAAAAAACGGCTCTGATTTCTAATTGAGGATAATTATTTTTCTGTAAAAATTTTTTTATTTCCAAATCAAACATCTTATACTATATTTAATTAGCAATTAGCAATTAGCAATTAGCAATTTTGAATTTTTTAATTGCATTTTACTAAACTCTAAACTCTAAACTCTAATAACTGACAACTGACAACTACTTACTGATGCTGCTTCCTAAGCAGGTCGTTAACAGTTTTCACGGGATTAAAAGTTTCTATCGGCACTTCTACAAATACCGTGTTCCAGTCGCTCATTGCGCCGTTCCACAGTCCGGGCAGTTCCATTGCTTTGATGTCTTTGTTGTTTTTTGATTTTAGCGAAATAAATCCCGTGTTTTTGTCAACGTATTTTCGGAGGTCAAACTTTTCGCCCTTATAGTTTTTTGTGGCGCACACCAAATCTACGGGGTTGAAGTGGGTTGCATTTTTGAGCATTATTGAGTTTTTTTCGCTGTTGGGGTCAATCTGTGAACTTTCGAGTATCTGTGGAGACGCCGTCCCGTCTTGATTATAAGCGATGAAGGGTCCTCCGCCGGGTTCGCCCTGATTTTTCACCATTCCGCAAACACGGATTGGGCGGTTGAGTTTGGCTCGGAAGTACTCAATTTTTTCATCTTTATTCCACTGCTCAAAAGTGGGACTGAAAATGCACAGTTCAGTTTCCAGAAAATGCTGAATCTCAAGCATTTGATTTTCCGTAAGGCTGTTGCTTTCAATAGTCTTGAGGAACGCAAAGCATTTCTCACGGATTTCAACTAATTTGCCGGCAATAATTTTTTTATACTTTACGGTTGGCTGTTTGAACTTATCGGGCACAACGTTGTCAATATTTTTGATGAAAATGATGTCAGCATCAATGTCGTTGAGGTTTTCAATCAGTGCGCCGTGTCCGCCGGGTCTGAAAACAAGATTTCCTTTTTCCCTGAACGGCTCGTTGTACATGTTGGCGGCGATGGTGTCTGTTGAGGGTTTTTGGACAGAAAAGTCGACAAAAAATTTGGAGCAGTAAATTTGTTCAAAGTAAGGGAGATTATCGTTTAAGTGCTTGTCGAACAACTTTTTATGTTCTTCGGACACGGTAAAGTGGATATGAATGTTTTTCAATTTGTTAGCGGCATATAGCGCACCCTCTGCCAGATGTTCCTGTGCGGGAGTGCGTTTTAAATCGTTGTAAACGTGGAACTTGAGCAGCCCTTTTGGTAAAGCGCCGTAGTTGAGTCCTATGTCGAGCAGCAGGTTTTCAACAACTTTTTTATACTGTCCGGCAGATATAAGCGTTGAAATGTTTTTTTCGGCATTCTTTGTACAGCAGGCATTCAGTTCGTCATAGAAGGCGAATTTGTCTATTTTCTCAAAAAAATCGGTTTGCGAGGGCTTGTTCGCTTTGCCGTCTTCGCTTTCCAGAATTGCGAAAAGGTCTTTGAACATGCGGCTTGCAGCGCCCGAAGCGGGAACAAACTTTACAATCTTTGCGTCTGTTTGCAAAAAATCATTCCACCTGTCGAGCAATGCAGATTCCTCCCTTTCCGAAAGTTGTATAATTCCATTGCCTATGCTTGCCGCAGTTTTCAATTTCAGATATGCAAACCCGGTAACAAATGCCTGCAACTGGGCTTCTATCTGCGCTACCGAAATGTTGCGCTTTTTCAGAATGTCTATATCATTTGTATTGATAATCATATACTTACTGTTTTATTTTTATTGTAAAAAATTTCCATGCAAAATTAATATTTTATTTGTTAATTTCTTAATTCATTCATTTGTTAATTTCCTAATTCTCTAATTTTCTTTAAGCATCATAATCATTTTGAGCGCGAGGTCAAAAAAGACGATTTTGGGGTTTGCATTTTGGTTTATTTGTTGCTCGGCGAGCGCAAATTCGTCCATCATCTTTTCCACATTTTTTTCGTGAATAAAACGTGCGAATTTTGCGCAAAAGGTTTCTTCGCCAAGCGTCAAATAGTTCAGTTCGGGTTGGTTCAGGTTAAACATGTAGTTTTCGCGCAGCATTTTTTGCGCAAAATTAAGGAACTTTTTCTGTTGTTCGCGCCCGCCGGTTGCTGCGATGTTCTCTGACCATGTGCGCAAGTCTTTGAGTGCGCCATATTCCTTCTTTGCTCCGCAACGCCACGCGGCGCGCATCAAATTAGTAAAATTCTCAAAATGTGCTGCATTATCCGTGTCGTTGGCAGCAATTTTGAGCGCGTTGAGCGCACTCCCGTCTGCAATGTGGGCAATGCGCTGCAAATGCTCTTGTGCGATACCCGACACGCCGTTTTTGAGCAACACCTGCACTATTTCGCTCTCTGTAAGCGGGTGAACATAAACAGGTTGAGTGCGTGAAATGATGGTTGGCAGCAGCAAATCGGGCTGATTGCTAACGAGCAAAAAGACGGTCTTTGCCGGCGGCTCTTCCAAAATCTTGAGAATTTTATTCGCCACAATATCGCCAAACATTTTTTCGGGCAACCAAATAATCACAATTTTATATTCCGATTCGTAACTTTTCAGATTGAGTTTACGAATAATTTCTTCGCTTTCGCCGGCAAAGATGTATGACTGTTTTTTGCTGTCGCCTGACGCAATGAAACTGTTCCAATCGTCAATCCCAAAATATTCGTTTTTCAAAATCATTTCGCGAAATTGCTGCACAAAATCGTTGCAAACCCACGTTTTACTGCCTTCGGGTTTTGGATAGGGGAAAACAAAGTGCAGGTCGGGGTGCGCAAGTTTGGCATATTTTACACACGAGGGGCAAACTCCGCAAGCATCTGATTCTGTGCGCTTTGTGCAGGAAATGTACTGCGCATAAGACAGCGCCAGACGCAACTTTCCCACTCCCTCGCGCCCCGAAATCATCTGCGCGTGAGGAATGCGCTGCTCTGTTACACTTTGAATAAAATGATGCTTTATTTGCTGATGTCCAATTATTTGAGAAAATTGCATGTCTTTAAAAATTATATCGGCACAAAAACCACTTTTTTTGTCGTAAAATAGTCTTCTTCAAAAAAATCGTTGATGTTGTATTGGGTTGCAATCTTTTTGAAAGGTAAAATTTCGCGTGCCAACTCACCGCCTTTCAGGGCGATAAGTCCGTTAGGTAAAGCGTTTTTCTGTTCTTTTAAAATATTTTTTTTTACAGTATTAAATAAATCCGTCAGCGGCATCACTGCGCGGCTCACTGCAAAATCGAATTTTCCGCGCTCCTCTTCGGCGCGCATCTGTTTGATTTCCACATTTTTAAGTTCCAGTGATTTTGCTATTTCGTTTACTACTTTAATTTTTTTTGCAGCGCCGTCAATTAATGTAAAAGTTACGGCAGGAAACATGATTGCCAGCGGAATGCCCGGAAAACCGCCGCCTGTTCCCACATCCAAAACCTGCGTATTGTCCTTAAAATGAATAACTTCGGCTATTGACAGAGAGTGCAGAACATGATGACAGTACAAATTGCCTATATCTTTGCGCGAAATAACATTAATTTTGGCATTCCAATCGGAATAAAGCGCTGAAAGTGAATGAAACTGCGCCTTCTGCGCTTCGGAAAGCGAAGTAAAATATTTTAAAATTTGTTGCATTTTGTTATAACTTTTTTTTAATGTTAAATGATAATAACTTAATAACTTGTAAAAGTTTCAATCCTGCGAATTGGTATTTATGTCTGCCAATTGTTCTACCAAACTATTTTCCCTAACGGGAGAGAAAGTTTTGATTTACATAATTAACATAATTTTCAAAATAAGTTTTTGTCCACAGATTTATCTAACGCTGATTTCCAATTCTCAATTCTCAATTTTATTGGGCAGGAGGCATTGTGCCTTTCGTGCTTTCGCTGCTTAAAACGTTCAATTATAATTTAGTCGTTTTGCGCACTGCAAAGGTAAAATTTTTTTTGCACAATTTTTGCTGTGTTTTTTACGGTTTTAAACATTTTAAAAAAAATAACATGAAACGAACACGATTAACAAAACGCACAAGGTTATGATTATGTTGTCGTGTGAGTTCCATCTTACCTTAAAAAATAAATTATAAACAGATGAAAAAAATTTTGTTTACATTGCTTATTATTAACGTATTACATTCGGTTTCCGCACAAACTTCGCAATCAGGTACTGCAAATACTGCGGCGGGCAAGTCGTGGTTTGACCCGCAGCGTATCACTGTTGGCGGCGCAGTGGGAGGCGCTTTTAGCAATAAGTATACTGCTGTGCAGATTGCGCCACAAATTGGCTATAACTTTACGAACTATTTTAATGCCGGCGCAGGAGTGCAGTATGCTTATTATGGGTTGAATTACGACAACCAGAGCGAAAAACGGCACTATGCGGGTTTAAACCTCTACGGCAGAGTAACTATTGCCAATTATTTTGCGCTGATGGTGCAACCCGAAATCAACCGACTGTGGCGGTCGTATGACGGGCAAAGCGGTACGGAACTCGTGCCTGTGCTGATTGTTGGCGCAGGTGTGAGGCTGAGTAACGTTTTTATGATGCTGCAATACGACATCGTGCAAAGCGACTATTCGCCCTACAGCCGAAGCATTTTCTATTCGATAGGATTTGCGTTTTGACCCAAAGTCCCTGTCAGAAAAACAGGCTAAATCTTTTTTTGAGGCGCTATTTTCGGGGCGGTTAATATTCAATCTTATTCTCCTGCTTTGGCGGGACAAGTCTTTGTGCTCTCCCGCTTTGGCGGGAGGACACAAGATTTATCCCGCCAAAGCGGGAGGTTGCACAAAGTTCACAATATTCCATTAAGAACTCTTCCTGACTTCGCTATATGGACAGATAAAACGGTGTCCTGAAATTTGTAAA
>JAISWT010000068.1 GCA_031271005.1 Prevotellaceae bacterium
ACGGTTATCTGGACTTTGCCGAAGAGTATGCAAAACAGCATGTCCCGCTTACAATGAGCGATTGGGCAAAACATCTGGATCTGATTTTGCAGGCAAACGGAAAGGATTTGTTGCAAAATACAGGCAAAATTACCGCCGCCATCGCCAAACAACACGCCGAAAATGAATTCCAAAAATACCGCCCCATTCAAGACCGCCTCTTTGAATCGGATTTCGATAAAATGATACGAATGCACGAATGAAGCAGTGATAAATCCGATAATCCTGTAAATCTTAATCAACCATCTCAATCAACAAAAAATTTGTATCTTTGCGGCATAAATAATTTAATGACAGTGTACAGACGCAATGCTTTGTGTCTCAATAAAATTGAGAATTGAGAATTGATAACTCTTTCCCGTTAGGGAAAATAGTTTGGTAGAACGGTTGGCAGACCTAAATATCAATCCGCAGGATTGAAACTTTTATAAGTTATTAAATTCTTATAACTAAGTAAAGAAAAATTTCCGTAATTCCCACAAAAACTGTATTTTTGCACTCTAAATAAATGAATTAAGAAATTGTTAATTGTTTTAGTTTTAATAGAAATCTTAAATCCGAAATAAAAAATTTGTATGGCAGAGAAAGAACTGAATTTGCTGGCTGATTTTCCGGCTGTTACAACCGAGCAATGGAAAAATCAAATCATTAAAGACCTGAAAGGCGCCGATTATGACCGAAAGTTGGTGTGGAAAACAGACGAAGGCTTCAACGTGCAGCCGTTTTATAGAGCCGAAAACCTCGACAAACTGAAAACCGACAAACTTTCACCGGGTGAGTTTCCGTATGTACAGGGTACAAAAACAGACGACAACTGGCTTGTGAGGCAGAATTTGCAGGTGGACGATGCCAGGGAAGCAAACGCAAAAGCCTTGGACATTTTAAATAAAGGGGTCAATTCTTTGGGCTTTACGCTCAAGAGCGAAAAACTCTCGCCCGAATATGTCGCTACCTTGCTCAAAGACATTCAGGCAGACAAGGCAGTGGAACTGAACTTCCGCGTCTGCGTAAAACACGCTGCAGAATTTGCCAAAATTTTGATAGATTATTTCAGGTCAAAAAATTACGACCTGACAATATTGCGCGGGTCAATAAACCTCGACCCCATTAACCGTATGTTGCTAAAAGGCAAACAGTTACATGCGGAATTTATATCTGAAACGCTTACCGAAACGGCTAATATACTTGCCGAATTGCCGCAATATCAAGCAGTTACAGTAAATGCACTGACTTTGTCCAATGCAGGGGCTACTGTTGCGCAGGAACTGGGATATGCGCTGGCATGGGGAAATCAATATCTTAACATGCTGATTGATAAAGGAGTACAGACAGCAAATGCCGCAAAAACAATTCGCTTTACGTTTGGGGTCTCAAGCAATTATTTCATGGAAATAGCCAAATTTCGCGCAGCACGCTGGCTGTGGGCGCAGATTGTGGCTGCATACAAACCGCAATGTACTTGCGGCAACGATTGTAACTGCATGGTCGATAGCGGATTAGACTTTTGTCCCTGTTGCTGTGCAATGCACATCCATGCCGAAACAAGTTATTTCAACCTCACCGTTTTCGATGCTAATGTTAATATGTTGCGCACACAAACAGAGGCGATGAGCGCGGCTCTCGGCAGCGTAAACTCGCTCACTGTGTTGCCCTACGACTGCGCGTACAAACAGTCGGACGACTTCTCGGAAAGAATAGCAAGAAATCAGCAACTTCTATTGAAGGAAGAGAGCCATTTCGACAAAGTTGCCGACCCCGCCGCCGGATCCTACTACATCGAGAGTCTGACAAATGAACTTGCTCATCAGGCATGGGAACTCTTTCTGGCGACCGAAGAGCACGGAGGCTTCTTCAAAACCGTAGAAAGCGGGCGCGTCCAAGCGGCTGTAAATGAGAGCGCCACTGCACGAAGAAAATCGGTGTCAAGTCGCAAGGAAATTCTATTAGGCACAAATCAATACCCTAACTTTACCGAAAACACCAACGGAAAAATTGAGCATTACAACGACACCGCCGAACATTCCTGCACCTGCGATGACGGTATCCCCACACTCAAGCCTACACGCCAAGCAGTTGATTTTGAGCAACTGCGCCTGTCTACCGAAAAGGCAAAACATACTCCCAAAGTGTTTATGCTCACCATTGGCAATCTGGCGATGAGGCTGGCAAGGGCGCAATTTTCATCTAATTTCTTTGGCTGCGCAGGATACGAAATTATTGACAACATAGGATTCGATACCGTTGCAGACGGCATAAAAGCCGCTACACAACAAAATGCGGACATTATCGTGCTGTGCTCCTCTGACGAAGAATACGCCGACATTGCTCCCGAAGCATTTAAGTTGCTCACAGAAAAGCAAATATTAGTAATAGCCGGCGCACCCGCCTGCACCGAAGACCTGAAAAAAATTGGTATCAACCGCTTTATAAATGTGAAAAGCAATGTGCTGGAAACATTGAAAGGCTTTAACGCGATGTTAGGAATTTAGGCAGTTATCAATTTTCAAAGTTTTGAT
>JAISWT010000102.1 GCA_031271005.1 Prevotellaceae bacterium
GTTGCCCTGCGCTATTGATTTACGGGCTTTCAGCCTCTTCGTTTGCAAAATCTTACCATTTACCACAAATAACACAAAGAATAGATGTTGAAAACCAGCACTTTGTGTTCTTTGTGCAATCTCCCGCTTTGGCGGGATAAATCTTGTGTCCTTTGTGGTTAATTTTTTTACCACAACGGACACAAAGAAATTCACAAGGCTTGTCCCGCCAAAGCGGGAGGACACAAAGACTTGTCCCGCCAAAGCAGGAGAATAAGATTGAATATTAACCGCCCCGAAAATAGCGCCTCAAAAAAAGATTTAGCCTTCATTTCAAATATTTGGAAATTTAACATTTTTCATGTAACTTTGCAGCCCTTTAAGCAATTAGCAATTAGCAATTAGCAATTAGCAATTAGCAATTAGCAATTAGCAATTAGCAGTTAACAATTAACATACATAATATAAAAAAGAATTTTATGGAAAGCACTAAACGAGTGTATCTTTTCGGCAACGGAGAAGCCGAGGGGAGAGCCGACATGCGTGATTTGCTCGGCGGAAAAGGGGCTAATTTAGCCGAAATGAATTTGATAGGCATCCCTGTGCCGCCCGGTTTTACAATCACCACCGAAACATGCAACGAATATTATGCAGTGGGCAAAGACAAAGTAGTGGAACTGTTGCGCCCGGATGTAGAAGCGGCAATAAAATACGTTGAAGGACTGATGAACTCAAAATTCGGCGATATAGAGAACCCGCTTCTCGTTTCTGTTCGCTCGGGCGCCCGCGCGTCAATGCCCGGTATGATGGATACGATTCTGAACCTCGGCTTGAACGACGAGGTAGTGGAAGGACTGACACGAAAAACAGGCAATCCGCGCTTTGTGTGGGACTCATACCGCCGCTTTGTGCAGATGTACGGAGACGTTGTGCTGGGAATGAAACCCGTAAATAAGAACGACATTGACCCTTTTGAAGCAATTATCGAAGAGGTAAAAGAAAAGAAAGGCGTAACACTTGACACCGAACTCAAGGTGGAAGACCTCAAAGAACTTGTAGCAAAATTCAAGACCGCTGTTAAGGCACAAACAGGCAAAGATTTCCCCGACAACTGTTACGAACAACTTTGGGGCGCTATTTGTGCCGTGTTCGACAGTTGGATGAACGACCGCGCCATTCTGTATCGCAAAATGGAAGGCATCGCTGCCGAGTGGGGAACCGCTGTCAATGTGCAGGCGATGGTCTTTGGAAATATGGGCAATACCTCGGCAACAGGCGTGGCATTTAGCAGAGACGCAGCAACAGGCGAAGACCAGTTTGTTGGCGAATATCTGATTAATGCTCAGGGCGAAGATGTGGTGGCTGGTATCCGTACCCCGCAGCAAATTACTAAAATCGGCTCGCAGAGATGGGCTGAACTGACAGGAGTATCAGAAGAGGACAGGCTGGCTAAATTTCCTTCGATGGAAGAGAGTATGCCCGAAATATACAAAGAACTTGACGCCCTGCAAACAAAACTGGAAAACCACTACCGCGACATGCAGGATATGGAATTTACAGTTCAGGAAGGTAAACTGTGGTTCCTGCAAACGCGCAGTGGAAAACGCACAGGCGCGGCGATGATAAAAATTGCGATGGACTTGCTGCGTCAGGGAGTCATTGATGAAAAAACTGCAATCATGCGCATGGACCCGAACAAACTTGACGAACTTTTGCACCCCGTTTTTGAAAAGACTGCTTTGAAAGAGGCGAAAGTTATTGCCAAAGGGCTGGCAGCATCACCCGGCGCGGCTACAGGACGCATAGTTTTCAACGCCGATGATGCGTCTGAATGGGCAGCACGCGGCGAAAAGGTGATTATGGTACGCATAGAGACATCGCCCGAAGACCTCGCAGGTATGGCTGCCGCTCAAGGTATTTTGACCGCACGCGGCGGAATGACCTCACACGCTGCAGTAGTGGCACGCGGAATGGGAAAATGCTGCGTATCGGGGGCAGGAGCATTGGTTATTGACTATGCAAAAAGTACCGTGAAAGTTGGCGGATTGATATTGAGAAAAGGCGATTATATTTCGCTCAACGGCTCTACAGGCGACATATACGAAGGACAGGTCGCTACGGAAGAGGCAGAACCGGATACCGACTTTATGGAAATCATGCTGTTAGCCGACAAGCATGCCCGCATGTATGTTCGCACAAATGCCGACACGCCACATGACGCGCTTGTGGCACGAAAATTCGGAGCAAAAGGGATAGGACTTTGCCGCACTGAACACATGTTCTTTGAGGGCGAAAAAATTAAGGCTATGCGCGAAATGATACTGGCAACCGACACTAACGGTCGCCGAAACGCGCTGGCAAAGATTTTGCCCTATCAGCAAGCCGACTTTGAAGGCATTTTTGAGGCAATGCACAACTTGCCGGTAACAGTGCGTCTGTTAGACCCGCCTTTGCACGAGTTCCTACCACACGACGAACGCGGACAGGAAGAGATGGCGCAGGCAATGGATTTGCCTTTTGAAACTATCAGACAGCGAGTGCTCTCCCTGCACGAACAAAATCCTATGTTAGGACATCGCGGGGCGCGACTGGGAAATACTTACCCCGAAATTACCGAAATGCAGACTCGCGCAATACTCGGCGCCGCACTGAACCTCAAAAAACGGGGAATAAATGCAGTGCCCGAAATTATGGTCCCACTCACGGGTATTCTGTACGAATTTTTGGCGCAGGAAAAAATTATACGCGACACTGCCAAACTGCTTTTTGACGAAGTAGGGGACAGCATTGACTTTAAAGTCGGCACAATGATTGAGATTCCGCGCGCGGCGCTCACAGCCGACCGCATTGCAAGCGCCGCAGAATTTTTCTCCTTCGGAACTAACGACCTGACACAAATGACCTTTGGTTATAGCAGAGACGACATCGCCTCATTCCTGCCGGTGTATTTAGAGAAGAAGATTCTGAAATTCGACCCATTTCAGGTACTGGACAGGAACGGCGTAGGGCAACTCGTTCAGATGGCAGTGAACAAGGGACGCAACATCAGACCCGACCTCAAATGCGGCATCTGCGGCGAACACGGCGGCGAACCATCTTCGGTGGAATTTTGCCACATTACAGGGCTGGACTATGTCAGTTGCTCGCCTTTCAGAGTGCCTATTGCTCGATTGAGCGCAGCACAGGCGGCATTAAGATAAAATTTTGTAAATGTGTTTGTTGATGCAGTGGTAAATTCGCGATTTGCCACTGCATTTTTTTGCCCCTAAAATTGTGTAAAATCAAAAAAAATTATAAATTTGCACACATAAAAAAAGGTCAAAAAAAGATGCGCCCGTTTCCTTTAAATATAATTCCAATAATAATCAAAGCAGCAGCAATTGTTTTGATTATTGCTGTTGCTATCTTGATACTCAACAATTTACGCAAAAAGCACGATGCAGTAGAGATACATCAGTCGGTGGTGGAAAAGGTGGAAGCGATAGGGAAACTGTCGCTTGTGAAAATGACCTTGCAGGACATTGTAGAATATACCAAAGTGCGCGAGTGGCTGCCCGACGCCTCGGCGCTGCTTGTGGTGCAGGGAGAAATAGAAGCAGGGATTGACCTCGCAAAAATCACAGAAAAAGACATCAGAGTAAACGGCAACGAAATTACAGTATATCTGCCGACTGCCGAAATCACATCATTCAAGATTAATCACACGAAATCGAGAGTGTATGACACGCGCAACAACTTCTTCTCAGGAGCGCAAATTGTGGATGCCGCCTACAACAAAGCCGAAAAACAGATATACGCCGCAGCATTAAGGTCAGGAATTTTGCAGATAGCCGAAGAAAACGCCATAAAATTTCTAACCCCGCTGTTTCAAACAATGGGATTCTCAAAAATAAATTTGAGATTCGGAAAAACAACGGAAACAATTAATAATGAATAGTGAATAGTTATTAATAGAACATAGAACATAGAATATAGACAAAATACAGTTTTTTATTAGTGAATAATTAAGGAATGAAGAACAATGTAGATACACCCAATTTGGGCTTATCTACAATGCCCAATCGCGCCCCCATACATTATTCATTATTCACTATTCACTATTCACTATTCACTATTCACTATTAACTATTAACTAATTTTTTATTAACTTTGCAGCAACAAACATAAACAATAAGCCCAATGAAAGCAAAAGGAATAACAATAGAGCGCGACAGCAAAGGCGTCCCTGCTTTTGTACGTATTGATTTGCGCAGGTATGGGGAAGAATTAAAAGATTTTTTCATCAACAAAGAAATTTCGCTTTCCGACAAAACCAAAAACCCTGCCCTGACAGGCATTGCCCCGCGCGGATGCATAACCCTTGATGAATTTGCCGAACAGGTAAAAGAAAACGTACATTTGTTTTGCATGGAAAATGATATACATTAAAAAGCGTGCATATAACGATTTCAACCGTATTATGAAAGGAATGCTCAAGTGGAAAAGAGTGGTTCTTTCTGAGGATTTTATTCAGCAATACATTCAAAAAATTATTGATATTTGTTACACACTGGACTCGCTGCCTTTGCATCACAACACCTCTTATTTGAAACACAAAAAATTCGGGGAAAAAGTATATTCATATAAAATAAATAAACACACTACCCAATACATAATATATGATATTGACAAATATAAAAATATCATTATAAAAAAAATACTGTCAAATCATTTAACCGACAAATAAAAAATTCCCATCTTTTTGTTCGTTTAACCCGTTATTCGCATTAATAATAGCGTCCTTCGCGAAACCTCCCGCTTTGGCGGGATAAATCTTGCGTTCCTTGCGGTTAACCCACATTGCAGCATTCCCGCCTCGAAGTGTTAAATTTTAGTTAAAAACAGAGGGTTTTTGATTGGAGTTTTTTATGTGAAAATTGTAAGTTGTTGGAAATAAGCGGGTTGATTTTTCAGGGTTGTCAAAAACCCGTTTTGTAGTACACAGGGGGTATTGGTTATCAGACAGTTAGGCGGTACCTTTGCGTTGTTATGTACTTCAAAGTTTCCTATTGGGTTGTGAACACGGTGCGCTACCAGCTTAAACAGCACGCTACGAACTTTCAATGGCGTGAAACAGTGCGGATTATGAACACGCAAAAGGCGGTTACGACCGTCTGCACTCCAAACCGCGTCCCTACTCCAAACGAAAATTTGTAGTACACAAATCGGAATTTGAAAAAATGGATGTTGCTGATTTTAGGAAACTTGTGACGTAACGGGCTGCAATGTGGG
>JAISWT010000111.1 GCA_031271005.1 Prevotellaceae bacterium
CCGATGCGATGTATCCCAGCGGATGCCCGACATGCAAACCGGCTCCCGACGGATAGGGGAACATATCCAGTACATAATATTTCGGTTTATCTTTGTTTTCCTTAACCTGGTAGGTTTGACTGTTTTTCCAGTATTCCTGCCATTTTTTTTCGATTTCATTGAAATTGTATTCCATAAATTTTTTTATAAATTCTACTTGTTTATCAAAGTGATTTCCAATATTTTACGTGTTTTTTCGTCAATTTTGAAACGATTGTCGAGGCGATGCCCCACAATCCAAACAATTTTATTGTCGCTAAGCAGCAGCCAAACATCTTCTTTATCTAAAATGCTTAACTTGTTATTTATCATAAAATCGCTGAGTTTTTGGATATTGTTCATGCCAAATGGAAAAAACGAATCTCCATGTTTCCATTTTCTTAATGTTAATGGAAATTTGATTTTATTTAAATCTATTTGAACTGTATTTTTATTTTTTATTAAAACAAAATCATTTTCTTTTAAATATATTTTTAAATCCAAATTAATTGGACTGTTAATTTTTTTACAATTAAATTCAATTAAATATTCATTTGATTTATCATCTAACTTATTTCCTTTAATATAAATAAACTCACGATCTTTTATCAGTCTGTAATTTTTAGAGTAAAATATTTTACCGGATTCCAAATTTAAAACATCAATTATTTTCTCTGTTTGGGCAAAATTAAAGCCGTAATCTTTAATTATTTCAAACAAAACAGTTGAACTGTTTATCTGTTGCCGTAATTTGTCAATCCTGATTTTAACTGTATTATTTTCCGGCGTAAGCAATTCGTTTTTAATGTTTTCGATACAATTTTCATAAATCTGATAAATTCCGTTGAAAATATTAATTTCGTTAAAAAGCGTCTTTCGTATTGACGGATTTACAGTTTCCAAAAGCGGTAAAATTTTGTTTCTTATTTTGTTCCTTTTAAAGTTGTTTTCAAAATTGCTGCTGTCGTTTACAAAGTTCAAATTATTTACTTTAATATAATTTTCAATATCTGTTTTACTTACATCCAACAAAGGACGGATAATTTTTCCATTTTGTACAGGTATTCCGCAAAGTCCTTTCAGCCCTGTACCGCGTACAATGTTTAACAGCGCAGTTTCAATATTGTCATCTTGATGGTGCGCTACGGCGATTGCCTGCGCATTGCATTTTTCCAACAACGCATCAAACCATTCGTATCTCAATTGGCGTGCAGCCATTTCAATTGAAATATTTTTGGCGCCGGCAAACTGTTTGGTTTCAAATTTTTTCACAAACAAAGTTACATCTTTCTCACGGCAAAGTTGCCTTACAAACGTTTCATCTCTTTGCGATTCCGCGCCGCGAAGTGCGAAATTGCAATGAGCAGCCAAACATTTATATTTCAATTTTTGCAAAATATCAAGCAAAACAACAGAGTCGGAACCGCCGCTTAACCCCACAATAACAGGTTTAGCGTTTTCCAACAATTTGTTTTTTTCAATAAAAGCAGCAATTTTTTGTAACATTTTTCCGTTTGGATAAAATTTTGCTGCAAAAATAGACAAATAATTTCAAAGTTGGCGCTGATTTTTCGAACCGCGCACTAACGAGGAAATATGTTTTGCCGCATTTTGCAGTGTAAAAGTATATATAAAAGCCTTACAAACACAAAATCTGCAACGCACAGGCTTAACACTTGCACATTGCAGATTATTTGAATTTTCCTGAGAGGGAACAGGTTTATTTGCCTGTCTTTTTCTCCGGTGTTTCGGGTTTTGCAATAGATTCGCGCATGTCTGTATCAGCCTGAATGTTTTTCATTCGGTAATAATCCATTATGCCGAGATTTCCGCTTCTGAACGCCTCTGCCATTGCTTTTGGCACTTCGGCTTCGGCTTCAATCACTTTTGCACGCATCTCTTGCGATTTAGCCCGCATTTCCTGCTCGGTTGCCACAGCCATTGCGCGACGTTCTTCGGCTTTTGCCTGCGCAATATTTTTGTCGGCATCAGCCTGGTCCATTTGCAGTTGCGCTCCGATATTTTTCCCTATATCAATGTCGGCAATATCAATAGAGAGGATTTCGAAAGCCGTTCCTGCGTCCAATCCTTTGCTCAGAACAAGTTTTGAGATAGAATCGGGGTTCTCCAGAACCGATTTGTGTGATGTAGCCGAGCCGATTGACGACACAATTCCTTCGCCAACACGTGCTAAAATTGTTTCTTCGCCTGCTCCGCCCACAAGTTGCCTGATGTTGGCACGCACGGTTACGCGGGCTTTTGAGATTAACTGAATCCCGTCTTTTGCTACGGCTGTAACCGGCGGAGTATCGATTACTTTCGGATTTACGGACATTTGCACAGCCTCAAAAACATCACGCCCGGCGAGGTCTATTGCTGTCGCCATTTTGAAGCCCAAATCAATGTTCGCCTTTGAGGCCGACACCAGAGCATGAGTAACCCGCTCAATATGTCCGCCCGCAAGATAGTGTGCCTCCAAACCATCGCGAGTTACTTCCTGTATATCTGCCTTGTGGGCTTCAATCAGACAACTGACAATCTTGGTAGGCGGCACTTTACGAATGCGCATTACAAACAATTGAAACAGAGATATCTTCACTCCCGATGCACGCGCATTGACCCAAAGCATTACCGGCATGTAATACAAAAAGAGTATTACAACTACGATAACGATGAAAACTAATGTATATTCAAAAAACATAGAGATAAATTTTTATTATTTTAATATTTTTTATATAAAGATTTGAATTGACAAAGGTACAATATTTTTTTTATTAAGCAAAAATATTCAGTTGATTTTTTACTTACTGTGTAACAATTTTTTTGTGTTTAGTAATAAATATAATAACTTTGCGTTTTTAAAATCATCTTTTAGTTTTCAGAAAATACAAAATTCAGTAAATTGCTAATTACTAATTGCTAATTAAAAAAAGGCACATGAAAAAACTTAAAATAATATTAATATTCACATTGTTAGCAACTTTTTGCGTTGCAAATGCACAGGATTTTACTGTGAGCAACGGGACGGAAAGGGTGATGATTTACAATGCCAAAGATGACATCAACCATTTGTATTCGGGGATTGACTATCTCGTTGTCTTTGCGAAGATTATGCCGCAAGCCGAGATTATGTATACCGGTAATGGCAGCAGTTTTGACTGGTACGAATTTGGCAATCCTGCTGTACCAATCAGTAATCAACCCTATATTTCGCCCCAGGCGGCTACGGGTTACATATTAAAAATTGACGGTTCACGCACTCTGTCTCTGTGGGTTATTGATTATTCGGAAGTACAGCAACAGATTGACGATATCATTATTGACGAGAGTTTTACGGATGTTTGCAATTTTACGAAATTAAATTTACAGGGAAATCTTATGCCGCTTTGGTACCAAACGCCTGAGGGCGTTACTCATCAAATAGGCAGAGAATTAACCGTCAGATATGCCACTCAGCGCTGGGGCAGCGACTCTTGGCTTACCGTCGACACTGTGGTTACGGAAACAGTGTACGAAAATTCGATAGAAGTACCTGCGCCACTGACAAATACAAATTTCGATGTACAAGTGTCCGACCGTTTTGCAAACGATTTTGGAATATCCGTATTTTCGGGGCAAAGCGCTACATATCAGGCGTTTGCAGTGAGAAATAAACTTCTTACCAGCACCTTAACTCGCGATGCCGAAAACGAAGACCAGCGACCAGACAATCCTATCTTTTTGGAGGGTTCTGCGCCGCTTGATATTCACTTTATAGCCAATCCGTCTGCCGCCGTTACACACAATCAGTGGAATGTTTTTAAAGAAAATCAGTTCTTCTTTGTGCGCAATGAAGCCGATTTTAACTACTCTTTCAGTGAATATGGGCGATATAAAGTGGCGCTTGTGTCGAGCAATGAGCAATGTTCTTACTCAGATTCGGTGGTTGTGGACATTAGCGAGTCCATACTGGAGGCGCCAAACGTTTTTACTCCCAACGGCGATGGCGTCAATGACGAATTTCGCGTTGCGTATCGCTCATTGCGCAGTTTTCAGATGGCGGTTTACAATCGCTGGGGCAACAAAATTTACACATCAAACGACCCACAACACGGCTGGAACGGCAATATAGGGAATAGAGAAGCCGCAGCAGGACCGTATTTCTACTACATAAAAGCCGAAGGTACGGACGGCAAAAAGTACGTGAAAAAAGGCGATATAAATTTGATAAGATAGACAGTAGATAGCAATTAGCAATTAGCAGATAGCAGATAAGGGATAGCGGACTCTTGCGACTTTTGGGGTCGTTTGGGACAATGCCCCTACACATTGTTAATTGTAAATTGTTAATTATTCACTGCTAAAGTAGCAAAAAGATGAATTTAGTCTGATGATTTGTGTAATTTATGAAAAAAACAGATACTATTTTTTTGAAGTGTTACAAAAAAAGTATGGCAAAATTTCCTCTATAAATTTTGCCATACTTTTTGACTTGCCGGCATGCAATTTAAATATTTTATACTAATTTTGCACCGCAGATAAATTTCTGCATGGTGTATTGCTTTGCGTTCGCTGTGGCGCTGTGAACAGGAGCGGTGCGAATATTATGCCTGCGTGTTTTTCAGCCGTTTTGTAGCATCAACCCGGCAAAAAAGCGGTGGTATTAAGAGACAATACCTAAACATCAATCCTAACGGATTGAAACTTTTACGGGTTATTAATTTATTATCACTAAGCAGTAATTAAACAAAAGTAATCTTAAAATCTAATATAGAAATAAAGTTATTTATAATGGCAAATGAAGTTATAAATCAGGGTTTTACGCCTAAGGATTATAAGAGTGATCAGTATGTTCGCTGGTGTCCCGGCTGTGGCGACCACGCGGTTGTGAGCGTTTTGCAAAAAGCGATGGCAGAGTTGGCTATTCCTCCCCACGAAACTGTTGTGGTTTCCGGTATTGGCTGTTCGAGCCGTTTGCCGTACTACATGAACACTTACGGTTTTCACAGCATCCACGGGCGCGGTGCGGCTATTGCTACGGGCGTTAAAGGAACTAACCCACGCCTCACTGTTTGGCACGCCACAGGCGATGGCGACTGTCTTGCAATTGGCGGCAATCATTTCATTCACAGCCTCCGCCGCAACGTTGATATTAACGTATTGCTGTTCAACAATCAGATTTACGGACTGACCAAAGGACAGTATTCGCCCACTACGCGGCGCGGCGCAATAACCAAATCTTCGCCCTTTGGCACAATAGAAGACCCTTTCCGCCCTGCCGAACTCACTTTCGGGGCGCGTGGGACGTTCTTTGCCCGCACACTTGATGTTGATTTGAAGAACTCGCAGGAATGTATGGTGGCTGCCGCACGACACAAAGGCACATCAGTTGTGGAGGTTCTGGTTAATTGCGTGATATTCAACAATAAAACGCACGGTTGGATTAGCGAAAAGGAAAATCGCCTCGACAGAACAATTACGCTCAGGCACGGCAAGCCGATGCTGTTCGGCAAAGACAGCGAAAAAGGGATAGCGCTTGATGGTTTTAACCTCAAAGTTGTGAGACTTGGCGAAAACGGGCTTAGCGAAAAAGATGTTCTTGTGCACGATGCACAATGCGAAGACGCCACTTTGCACCTGAAACTCGCACTGATGGAAGGACCCCAAATGCCTGTTGCAATGGGAGTTATACGCGATGTAGTCCGTCCTACTTACGATGCTGAACTGGAAAGTCAGTCGAAAAAACTCCGCAATTTTGACGAGTTAATAGCAAGTGTCGAGCAGTGGGAAGTATGATTAAAAGCTTGTTATTCAATCTTTTCAACACGCAAGCCTATGTCGCTGATTCCGCGCAGAATGTCGCAACGCATACCCTGCACAATTTCGTAACGACAGGTATTACTGTCAAAAACAGCGCCTTGCTCAATTAGCAGGGGCATTTCGTAAGCAGCGCCTATTCCGTTGCCCAGCCATTTTCCCCGTCCGTCTGCGAGGTAACACTCGATTGTATCGGTTGCAAACACGGCAAAAGTATTGCCGCGTTTGGCAGTTGATTTTTTTATGAAAAACCAAAAATTTTGATACGGGTACTCGCTTGTATTTCTGATATTTACATAAACGTTATAAGTCAGCGAGGTATCGGCAATTACAAAATCGAACACGAGCGTACTGTCTTTGTCCCAGCCCGATGAGCGAATTTTTTTGTACTTAAAAAAGACATCGCTGTTTGTGCATCCTGCAATGCAAATCAGTATTATAATAGTGATTATGAAATATTTACGCATTTATATTATTTTTGTTTCGCGGGTTTAAATTAGTGTTTTTGTTTTCTGTATTTCGGATGGCAGCGATTTATCTGCCTGTTTCATGTGTTGTTTGGTCTCTTGGCTCTTTTTTTTCAACAACTTGATTTACAGATTTTTCAGTATTATTTTCGCCTTGAATTTCGGCTTTCCTTACAATTTTCGGTTTGTTGTTTCGCTTTCTGTTTTTGTCGAAACGGGTAACGCTGTCCTGCCCTACAACATTTTCATAATCAGAAAGTAGCTCTTCGGTTTTGCTACATTCACCGGGCAGCGTATCCGGTTTTTTTCCGTTTTTGTTCATAGCAATAATTTCTTTTACACGTTCAACGGAAATTGTAACGAGTTTTTCTGCGTTGCTTCTGTCGGCAGAATATGTCATCAGTCGTTTGAAAACGTCCGTTTTGAAATGAAAAAACGTGCAGTCTGCGGTTTCGAGCGGAATTTCGCTCGAAGGAATATCTTTTAATGCTTCGAGGTAAGTGTCGAGTTCGTAGTTCATACAGCATTTCAGTTTCCCGCATTGTCCTGCGAGTTTTTGCGGGTTCAGTGATATATCCTGACAGCGCGCGGCGCTTGTTGAGACGGAATTGAAGCAGGTCATCCAACTTGCGCAGCACAATTGTCGCCCACACGGACCGATGCCGCCAATGCGCCCAGCCTCTTGCCGCGCTCCTATCTGCTTCATTTCTATGCGCACGTGAAAAGTTTCGGCAAAAATTTTAATCAACTGACGAAAATCGACCCGCTCATCGGCAATGTAGTAGAATATTGCCTTATTGCCGTCGCCCTGAAACTCTACATCTCCGATTTTCATATCCAGTTTAAGGTCTTCGGCAATTTTACGCGCCTGAATCATGGCTGGCAGTTCTCTGGCTTTAGCCTCGTTAAACTTCTCAATATCAGTGTCTTTGGCTTTGCGATACACGCGCCGCACTTCCATTTTTTGCGGGTTAAAATTGTTTTTGCGCATTTGCAGCAACACGAGCCGTCCTGTCAATGCTACTTCGCCAATATCATGCCCGGTAGAAGACTCCACAGCAATGATATCGCCTTTTTCGAGCGGGATTTTAGCGCTGTTAATAAAATATCCTTTTCGTGTATTTTTAAATTGTACCTCTACATAATCCGTATCTGTCTTTGTGTCGGGCAAATCGCACAGCCAATCGAAAGAGCCTAATTTTTTGCCGGCGTTTTTTCGGCACCCGCAAACTTTCATGCAGCAAGCTTGTGCTACAACAGGAAATATATCATTTTTCATTTGTAATATTCATTTTTATTGTATTTGAGATTGCAAAAGTAAGGAAAATTTTTCAAGTTTTAAAGAAAGTTGTCAGTATTGAGTTTTCAGTTTTCAGTTTTCAGAAATTACTAATTGCTAATTCTCAATTCTTAATTCTTAATTCTTAATTCTTAATTCTTAATTTTTTTTCCAAAATCCTTTTCTATTTTTAGAAACGGAATAATAGCCCATGTAGTTAGTGAACAGAGCATTATAAAAACAAAGAAATGTTCGTAGCCCATTTTTTCCTGCAACCATCCCGCTACCATTCCGGGCAGGGACATACTCATTGCCATAAATGCTGTGGCGATAGCATAATGCGCGGTTTTGTGTGCGCCGTCAGAAAAATAAATCAAATAAAGCATGTAAGCGGTGAACCCAAAACCGTATCCAAACTGCTCTAATGCAACGGCAACATTTATCAAGATAAAATCGGTAGGCTGATAATAAGCCAGATATACATATACTATATGTGGCAGCGTTATGCACAAAGCCATCGGCAACAGCCAGTATTTCAGCCCTTTTTGCGAAACGGCAATTCCGCCGACAATTCCGCCAAGTGTGAGTGCAATCACGCCCACAGTGCCATAAACGAAACCTACTTTTTCGGTAGATAGTTCCAGCCCGCCGATGTTGCGGGGGTCGAGCATGAAAAGAGATGAGATTTTTACGAGTAGCGCTTCGCTAAAACGATACAGCAGCATAAACGCGATGGCAACGCCGACCTGTTTTTTGCTGAAAAATGAAACGAAAGTTTGCTTAAATTCCGAAAATATATTTTTCGCAGACTTGTCAATGCTTGGGCGGTCGGCTACAGGCACAGGCAAGGCAAAGCGGTGATAGGCAAATATTAACAAAATAATTCCCGCCAGAATGAAAAACGTAATTGACCACGCATATCGAATATTTCCTGTGGATTTTTCCAAAAAACCCGCTAACATTATCAGCAATCCCTGCCCAAAAATATTTGCAAATCGGTAAAAAGTATTACGAATTCCCACGTAAAACGACTGCTGCGAGTCGTTCAGTTCGAGCATGTAAAATCCGTCTGCGGCGATGTCGTGCGTGGCGCTGCACAATGCCAGCAGGATAAACATCGCCAGCGTAGCCTGCAAAAAGAAGGGCGCAGGAATTAGCAGCGCGATTCCGCCCAAGCCTGCGCCAAGAAGCAGTTGCGCGGTCAAAATCCACCAGCGTTTTGTTTTGAGCAAATCTACAAATGGCGACCACAGTCCTTTAAAAACCCACACAAAACCAATTAAGCCCGAAAATAACGCCACCTGCGTGTTCGTTAGCCCGCAACGCTTATACATAATTACCGAAACGGTCATCACGGCAACGTATGGAATACCTTCGGCAAAGTAAAGTGTGGGTATCCACAACCATGGGGAACGGGGTTTATTCATTTTTAATTGAAAATTATTTTAAATAGTTATTAGTTATTAGAGTTTAGAGTTTAGAGTTTAGAGTTTAGAGTTTAGAGTTTAGTTATTAGTAGATAAATATCAATTTATAATTTATAATTCGTAATTGCTACTTGCTATCTGCTACTTGCTATCTGCTACTTGCTAATTAATTTCAAAGTGAAGTCCAACGACAAATAAGCAATTTTCAGGAGTTCCCTGATTAACTTAACACTGATTACCCTTAATACCTGTATTTTGTCTATGCTCTATGCTCTATGCTCTATCTTCTTGTGTCTTAATTTTTTTATTCTTGATAATAAATTCTTTTCACTCTTCGCGAGATGCCGGTAAGAATTTCGTAAGGAATGGTGTTTATTTTTTGCGCAACTTCTGCAACGGTGATGTTCTCGCCAAAAATTTCTACCTTATCTCCCTCGTTTACATCAATTTGGGTAACATCAACCATCATTACGTCCATACATATATTTCCAACTGTTTTGGCGCGTTTTCCGTTGATAAGCACTTCTCCGATTCCGTTTCCCAGCCGGCGGTCGTAGCCGTCAGCATATCCTACGGGCAGTACAGCGATGCGCGAATCTTTGCTAATCAGTCCGTTGCGGCTGTAGCCCACCGTTTGCCCCGCCTCTACATTGCGAATTTGCAATACTATTGTTTTCAAAGCACATACATTGCTTATTTTCAGGTTGTTAAGTGCGCTGATACCATAAAATCCTATTCCCAAACGCACCATATCAAACTGATATTCGGGGAAACGCTCAATGCCCGCCGAATTGAGAACGTGCAGCAAAACAGGGTGCGCAAAAGCCGCCTGAATTTGTTTGGCGCAATCAGTGAAAGCGCTGATTTGCAAGCGTGTAAACTTATCGAACTGTTCATTGTCAGCGCCTGCCAGGTGAGAAAAAACCGAGCGTACTTTCACCTGCGACTGATTTTGCAGTTTCTCTATTAACAGAGGCACATCTTTGGGGTCAAAACCAAGTCGGTGCATACCGCTGTCTATTTTAATATGAACGGGATAGTCGGTAATAGCGAGTTTCTCGGCGGCAGCAATAAAACTGTCGAGCAGGCGGAAACTGTAAATCTCCGGCTCAAGCATATTGTCTAAAACAGTTGAAAATGAGCGCTTTTCGGGGTTCATCACCATAATTGGCAAAGAAATTCCTGCTCGGCGCAATTCGGCGCCTTCGTCGGCTAACGCAACAGCCAGATAGTCGGCGCGATGGTGCTGCAAAGTCCGCACAACTTCCACAGAGCCAGCCCCATACGCAAAGGCTTTGACCATGCATACAACTTTGGTTTCGGGGCGCAATTGCGAACGGAAATAATTGAAATTATCAATCAGCGCATTCAGATTGACCTCTAAAACTGTTTCGTGTGCCGCAGATTCGAGTGTGGCAGAAATGGTTTCAAAATGAAATATCCGCGCACCTTTCAGAAGCACTATTGAATTTTCAAACTCGTTGATTACAGGCGAGTTAAGAAAATCGGTTACATTTTCAAAGAAATAACTGTCTATTTCCGCAAAATTGTTCTTATGTTTGCCAATTTCTGTTCCAATTCCTATAAAATGATGTATGTTCTTTATTTTCAACATTTTAGCAACTTCTTCGTACAGTTCATTATTCGCTTGTCCGCTTTGCAAAATGTCTGACAGGACAGCCACCCGCGCCAGATTTGTGAGCGTTGCCTGATGGTTGAGAAAATCGAGCGCAATTTCCAGCGAATTAAAGTCGGAATTATAGGAATCATTGATAATCAAGCAGTTATTAATGCCCTGCTTTACTTCCAAGCGCATTGCTACCGGCTCAAGTTCGGCGAGCCGCGCGGCAACCGTTGCAAAATCGTAACCCAAAACAAGCATTGCGCTAAGGCATTGAAGCGCATTTTCCACCGAAGCGTTGTCGCTGAAAGGGATTTTTATTTCTGCGGTCAAATCTTCGGAACGCAACTGTTGGCGTTCCTGCGGCACAAAGTTATATCGCTTGCAGGCTGGCTGACGGTGGTATTTTAATCTGACTTTTGAAGAATTATTTTGGCTTACAACCGAAATTATTTGCAAATTATCAGTCGGTTTTTTACCAAAAGTAAATATTTCGGCGCTAAAAGTATATTTTTTTATACAATCAGTAATTATTTGATAATCGGAACAGTAGATTAAGATTTCGGAATCTGTGAAGAGTTTCAATTTTTCTTCGCATTTTTGCTCCAAACTGTCAAAACCTTCCTGATGTGCAATTCTGAGATTTGTAAATATGCCTATTGTTGGACGTATAATCGGCTGTAAATGAGCCATTTCGTTGGGTTGCGAAATTCCCGCCTCAAAGATTCCGAGTTGCGCGTTTTGCGTCAAGTTCCAAACTGACAGCGGAACGCCGATTTGCGAATTGTAACTGCGTGGCGAGCGCGTAATGCGTAAGTCGTTGTGCAGCAACTGATAAAGCCATTCTTTTACAATGGTTTTGCCGTTGCTGCCCGTAATGCCAACAACAGGAACATTGTACTTATTTCTGTGATATTCAGTAAGTTGCTGCAAAGCAAGTAAAGTGTTTTCAACCAACAAAAATTCTGCATTTGCAAACTGTTTGAATTCATCGCGCAATTCACTGACAACAAAACACCTGACCCCATATTCGTACAAATCGGCAATATAACGATGCCCGTCGTTGCGACCGGTTTTCAGCGCAAAAAACAGAGTTTCCGAAGGGAACGACAAATTTCTGCTGTCGGTCAATAATCTGCTGATATTGTGGTTATTACCAACAGTATTTTTATTCTTTATAATATTTGATATTTCAAAAAGATTCATTTTTTATTTATAATTTTTCTAACCAAAAAAATATGCAATCTACACAGAATTTGCATTGCGCCCAAAACTGCGGTAAGCGTCTTTTTCTATTTCAACATTCGGCTCAATTAATTCATCTTTTGGAGTCAATGCAAAAGCAATGTATTTAATTGATATTCCTCTGCTTAACCATTGCTGCTCGTAAAATGTTTTGATTTCGAGCGCAGGGTTTGGCAAAGGCGCGGCATATAAATTGTCTGTCTGCGCAATTATTTGATAATCATTGATTTTAATCATTTCTTTGGTGTATGTAAAAAGAAAATCGCTGTCGGTTTTCAAATGTATAATTCCGTCTGTTTGAACAAATTGCCGGTAGCGCCGCATAAAATTTACGGACGTAAGCCGTTTGTTTACTTTTTTCATTTGCGGGTCGGGGAACGTGAGCCATATTTCGCTGATTTCCGAGGGCGCAAAAAAACGGTTAATCATCTCAATATCAGTGCGAATGAATGCCACGTTTTTCATCCCTGCCTCAAAACTTCGCTTTGCGCCTGTCCATATCCGAGCGCCTTTTATGTCAACGCCAATAAAATTGCGGTCGGGGCAGCGGTGCGCAAGTTCAACTGTGTATTCGCCTTTGCCGCAGCCGAGTTCCAACACAATCGGATTGTTGTTTTTGAAAACGTTGAGGCTCCAGTTTCCCTGAAAATCAAGCGTTTCGCCTCCCAGAACTTTAGCGGAAGGAAACTGAAATACGTGCGGAAAAGTTGAGAGTTCGGCAAATTTTGCGAGTTTGTTTTTACTCATTTTTTATTTCGCGTGAAATTTTAAACTGTTCGCTTCGCTCTAATACAACCATAACTATTTCAATAAAAAAATAATGCCCGATATAGTATTTGTGCGAAGATTTTCTCCATTAATAAATTTTATGCAAAATTAGTATTAAATTTTTATATTACACACAGAGAAACAAAAAGAATAAGACTTGTCCCGTCAAAGCGAGAGACACAAGGTTAAAGCACGAAAGCATTAAGCGCTAACAATAATGTACAGACTCAATGCATTGTGTTTCAATAGATTAAAAAGAATAAACATAAACCGCACGCCCTCACTCCCACTCTCCCTTTGGGGAGGAGCAAGGGCCGGGGTGAACCGAAAACTTCTTGCGCGTTTGGCAAACTCACGTTTTTTATATATTTTTGCGCTTTGTTTTAAAATTTGGCAGTGTAGCAGGTTTTGGGCATTAAGAAAAGCGCAGCCTCGCAGCCCCAAAAAACAATTTCTATAAATATTAACAGTAATAAAAAAATTAACAAACAGGAAATAAAGATAAAATATATTAATGGACAAAAACACAATTCTTGCATTCGCGCTTATCGCGCTTATTTTCATCGGTTTTACGTGGTTGGGCAAGCCCTCTGAAGAGGAAATTGCACGCACACAACAGTACAACGATTCTATCGCGTCTGTTGAGCGTCAACGCCTTGCATCACAGGAGTTTAATGAAAGTTTAACGCCTGTTGCCTCCGACACTTTGACTGCAACTTCAACAAGCACAGACAGCGCAACCCTGACTGCCAAATACAGTACATTCGGCGTGGCGGCACAAGGAACAGAAACTTTTCATACTCTTGAAAACGAATTGATTAAGGTTGTAATTTCGAGCAAAGGCGGACGTATATACAGCGCGGAACTCAAGCAATATAAAACCCACAACAAACAGCCTCTTATACTGTTCGACAATGACGAAAGCGACATGAGTTTCACGTTTGCCACAATAGACAACCGCGTAATAAACACATCTGAACTGTATTTTGACATAGTTGATGACGCACCGGCTCCGACCGATAAAAAAGACGGTCAAAATTTGGTTATGCGTTTGAAAACCGCAACAGATGCGTTCCTCGACATTGTGTATACACTGCCGGATAACGATTATATGCTGTCATTCGCATTGAAAGGGACCGGCTTGAATCAGATTGTATCGCCCAATACAAATACATTAGACTTGCACTGGGCAGCAAAAATTCGCCAGCAGGAACACGGCAGAACGTTTGAAAACCGCTATGCAAAACTGGAATACAAGTTTAGCGGCAGAGACGTACAGGAACTTGGCAACACCAAAAACGTGCAAAAAAACGAGTTGGCAAAAATCAAGTGGATAGCCTTCAAAGACCAGTTCTTTAGCAGCGTACTGATTGCAGACGAATGGTTCTCCGACTCCAAACTTGTAAATAACATGGAAGACGAAACATCGCCCTATCTGAAATCTTATGATGTTACAACTTCCATACCGTTTGATATAACAGGCGCCAAGCCAACAAATTTCAGAATGTTTCTGGGTCCCAATCAGTACAAAATCTTCAGCAAATATGACCGGGGCTTGCCCACACCTGACAAGTTGTATCTCAACCGTTTGATACCTTTGGGATGGGGATTTTTCCTGTTCCAATGGGTTAATCGCTTCTTTATTATTCCTGTTTTCAACTTTTTAAGCCAGTTTATAGGCAATTTCGGAATAATTATACTTATTTTAACATTATTAGTGAAAACTCTGCTTTTCCCGCTTACATTCAAATCATATATGTCGGGGGCTAAAATGCGCGTTCTCAAACCCGAACTTGACGAAATAAATGCCAAAATTCCCGCCGACAAGCCACAGGAACGCCAAAAAGCAATGATGAGTTTGTACAACAAAGTGGGCGTAAGTCCAATGGGCGGCTGCCTGCCAATGCTGATACAAATGCCCGTACTGGTGGCGCTGTTCTACTTTTTCCCCGCAGCAATAGAACTCAGGCAGGAAAGTTTTTTGTGGGCAAAAGACCTCTCTTCATACGACTCAATTCTAACTTTGCCTTTCAGCATCCCGTTTGGATATGGAAATCACGTCAGTCTGTTCTGTCTGCTGATGACGGCAGCCACCATAATGTCGACCAAACTGAACCAGCAGACCCAACCGATGTCTTCCAATCAGCCCGGAATGGGAATGATGAAATGGATGATGTATCTGATGCCTGTATTCTTCCTGTTTATTTTCAACGGCTACGCATCAGGATTGACATTCTATTATTTCGTTTCGACACTGATTTCGGTTATCACCATCTACATCTGTCGCGCTATGGTTGACGAGAAGAAAGTGCTGGCACAACTGCACGCAAAACGCGCTCAACGCGCCAAAAACCCGGTCGCTGCAAAAAAAATGACCTTCATGGAACGCCTCGAAGCAATGCAGAGAGAACAGATAAAAAACACGCAGAAAAAGAGAAAATAAAGAAGAGTAAAGACGGATTGCGGGTTAAAATCTCTACTCTTTATTCTTCGTTTTACACAAAGAGATTATAGAGTTATCTGTTAGTGGTTAGATAGCAACTAACTTGATAACTTTGTAATCTCTCTGTGTTTCTCTGTGTTTCTCTGTGAAAGAATGTATTTTTTTGTTACACAGAGTGACACAGAGGATACGCAGAGTTACACAGAGGTTCTTCGCGCCTTCGTGCTTTTTTTTATATTTGTAAGAAAAATTTTAAAAATACTTTAAATTTAATATAAATGCACGTCATTTGATATTAAATTTGGCGGTCTTGATATTGAATTCGCCAATCTTGATATTGAATTTGCCTTTTTTAATATTAAATTTGCCAATCTTGATATTAAATTCGCCAGTCTTGATATTAAATTTGGCAATCTCGATATCAAATTCGCCAATCTTGATATTGAATTCGGCAATCTCGATATTAAATTCGCCACATTTGATTAAAGGAGGCTGTGTCGCGCAAAACAACTAAATTTATTGTCCTTTGTGCAACCTCCCACTTTGGCGGGAGAAAAAATATCAAATAATTAACAATTAATGATAGAAATGGTATTATTTAAAAATGGAGTAAAAGAATTAGCAATTCTCAATTCTCAATTAACCACCTCACCCCCCAGCCCCCTCTCCAAAAGAGAGGGGGAGAAGGGCGCAAAATTGTGGGAGCGCATATATGGGCAAAAGAAATGAAGGAATTAATTATTATTGATAGAACATAGAACATAGACAAAAGACGTTGTAGAGACGCCCAATTTGGGCGTCTCTACTACTGACCACTAACAATTAACCAGTAACATCAGCCGTACGCCCTACTCCCCCTCTCTTTTGGAGAGGGGGCTGGGGGGTGAGGTGGAGAGTGTCGAAGTCAGGTGAAAACGGCTGCGCAGGGAAAAAAATTAACTGCAGAAATCAGCCCTAATTTTTTTGAGCAAAAAAATGTTTAGCGGACAGGAAAAATCGAAAATGGGGAAATGATATTGAATTGGCGTCCGTAGGGGCGAAAAATTTTTCGCCCCTACTTACAACGGCTCTTTTTTTGTCCCCGCTATCCATCACGCGCAAGCCTTCGCGCCCTGAAAGTCCAAAATCAAATGACCGACAGGGCGTTGACGCAACAATGATTACGCCCCGTTGGGGCTTGTGTATTATTCGCGTTCTGTTCCGTAGGACGTTGTCCTACGCTATTGATTGTACGGCTTTCAGCCGTTTGCCCTGCCGAATAATTAGCAGTTAGCAATTCTCAATTCTCAATTAAAAAAAAACAGTCCGCCTTTTATAGACGAACTGTTTTTCTTTTGAGAATTATTGCAGTTTTTATTCTGCTACTTGCTAATTACTAATTGCCGCAAACGCTTAATCCTGCGAATGGTCGCGGTTATGAGCGGCATATTCTATTGCCCAAGCCAGATAGTTGCAGAACAGATATGAGTTATACACATTGCCTGCGCTAGTTGTCGGGTGACCGCCAGTGCCGCTAAAGTTTTTGGCGCGCGGCTTATAATCCGAAGTGGTAACAAGCGGGTATGTAACTGTGGAAGTATTATCCCACGTGTTACTTGCCAGCCATCCTCCATCTCCGCAATAGAGCAATCCTTTTGTAGGATCGAAGAACATAAATACACCGCCATTGCTGCGCGTTGCCATCACCACTCCATTTGGCGCTGCGGCAGCAAGCGCGGCGGGA
The DNA here is from genome assembly GCA_031271005.1 of Prevotellaceae bacterium. Taxonomy (GTDB): domain Bacteria; phylum Bacteroidota; class Bacteroidia; order Bacteroidales; family Paludibacteraceae; genus WRGS01. The sequence goes on from JAISWT010000111.1 coordinate 16,788, forward strand.
CTCGTAATATAACTGCCCGTGCCATTATCGTTACCAACTGCCGTAATATCTACACCCTGACTGAATGGACCGTTGAGTATAGGATTGTTTTCGTAGTCGGCAGTACCCGGCGTCTGCAGAATGCCAAACTTGTAACGTCCGCCTTCATACGCCGCAGTGAGATTGCTTACGCCATATATTGTATTCATTATGCCTTCTATGTAAGAACCGGGCGTTTCGCATGAATACATCAACGCGCCGCCTCTTTGCAGGAACTCGGCAAGCACCTTAGCGCGGTTATTGCCGGGATTTCCGAATCCATTTACATATTGAATCAACACAATGTCTGCATCTCTGATAGCAGTATTCAGTTCCGCCTCTGTGTCAACATCCGTAGCGCTGGTAATGCGCGTTAAAGTAACGCCGCCTACAGGCACTGTGCCGTTGTAACCAAAGTTCACATCGGAGCCAAGCAGCGAATATCCTACAGAATTTGGATTATTCAGCGAAAAGTCGGCGCTGCCTAAGGATACTATCTTCATTGCACGGTAGCCAAACCATAATGGTACCTCTATCGTTCCTGTCATTATGCCCGAAGATGGATCATCGGCAGATGTATAATAATAAATAACATCAGTGTATTTGCCCGGCGTTACCGTAATAGGCAATGGATTTCCGGTTCTTGTATTCCAAACATACTGGGCAGGGTCTGTGGTTTTGTTTCCGCCTGCATCCACAAAGTCTCCGTCTTCGTCTATCTTAAACGGTGCAAGTGTAATTGTGGCAGCGCCAAGAGTATGTCCGCCCGGCAGCGGTGGCAATTCTCCTTTTGCCACATAGACAATTGTATCTGCTCCTTCGCCAAATTTCACGCGGAAATTATAGTCGCCCGGTATCGAGTAACTTGTCGTCAGGTTTATGCCTGATACAGGCGTATTGCCTGCCGCATCAATGGTATAGACGCCCTGAGTTGCTGCGTTCATACTTGCAGTAGTATAATTACCTGCTATGGCAGTGTTGTACAGGTATCTCATTCCGTTAGCATGAGCGTTTATTCCTGATGTTGGCGCCTGCTGTGCCAGTGTGATGTCTGCAAAACGCGCCACCGAAGGTTTAACCACTATTGCCGGTCGGCAGAACAGGTCTTCGGTATAATACCCGCTTTCACTTGACCAGTCATCTGCGTTGCCTGCTATTCCGTCCGGTCCGTCGGCATCGCCCGCACTGAACATGAGTTCTATAGGCGTATCGTACACAGTAGTATTCGTCTTTCTGTTCGCATTTGAAGCGTCTTTTGCTCCCACAGGATAAAGCGTCAGCGTATTGGTAGTGGATAGCAGCGTAACTTGGCTTGCGGTATAACTCGTTCCGTTGTCTGTACAGGTAGCAAACTGCACGCCTGCAAAGTTAGCATACACTATATATTGTCCGGGCGCAGTTACCTCAATCGGTATTTTGATATACGCATCGCTAACAAACTCCTCGCCGTTGCGCACGGTATCGGTATCAAACAGCGCACTAACCAAAGACAGATGTATAATCAAATTCGGGTCGGAGCATTGTACGCGGTTGAGTTTGAAGCCGCCCTTGCTCAGTTGAATATTGAACTCATAGTTACTTGCGGTTTTGCTTGTAGTTGTACTCATCAAAAAGTGGTCGCTGCCTGTGCCATACACATTAGCCTGTCCGGCAGCCACAGGTACAAGCACAGTAACTGTTTGCGGGAAACTGCCTGCGGGGTTGTAGCCCTGCGCATTGGCAGTTTCGCCTGTTGCGGCAAACGAGTATCCGTTCACTTCCGAAGTGGTAAGCCCCCAGGTACCCGGATTGTATACCAGCAGTTTAACCATCACTTTTTTTGTTCCGTCATCAAGCGGAGTAAGGATATTCCATTTCGGGTCCATCTGTTCCACGCTCAGAATAATATAGTCGGGGTCTCGCGGCAGCACGGTAATCGGAATATCGCAGGTTTGCAATACGCCGTTCATAGTAACATTTGCCGTATGGTTGCCTGACGTTGCCGGAAAGCCTGCTCCCGGCACAATAACATCAAAATAACCAGCCTTGGGAAAAATGCCTTTTGTGCTGAAATAATAGGTTTCACTGTTATTGCCGGCATCTTTCACGGCTGCCTCAATGCTGTAAGTACCGGGCTGGCTCACATTTACAGGTATCCTCAAATAGTTGTTCACCGTCAGTGGCTCGTCAATAAGGTATGTTCCTATTGCTTGTGCATTGCTACAGTCGGCAAGTTCAAACACTGCCGGTGGCGGCGTTCCGCAAAGATTCCACCAGCGTGCATCAGAGAGGTTATAGTATCTGAAGCAACTGCTGATGGTATCGTAGAACATCAGCCCGTCGTTATTAACGCCAACCATACTGTCAGGTTTTACTGCCACCACATCCTCAATAGTGATATTGCTTTCATTGGATTCCGGAAATTTTACTCCCTGAATTTCTCCTTCTTTTGATTTTATCTCAAGTACGGCATTGGGGCGTGGATTATCAGTATTAATACCCACCTGTGCATTCGCTGACACTGCCGTCAATGCTATTGCTATATACATTATTATTTTTTTCATTATTATTTTTTATAAAATTAATAAATAGGCTTCGTTTTAAGCCTTTCCCAAAAGGAAAGTTAAATTGTAATTATCTCATTTGCGCGATGCTGTTTTAGCATCGGCAATATGCGCTAACTCTGCACGCACAAATTTTCGTACAATTTTTACAGTCTGTTCTGTTCCTTTTCAGGAATGGCTTAATAACAAAGTTGTTTTCCTTTACGGAATAATAGCGCTTGTGTTACAGTTTGCAGCCGCCCAGTCTATCGCCCATGCCAGCGCGTTTCCAAAGAGGAAACTGTTTTGTACCATATTGCCGCCACTGTAAGGTTTCTCTTTCGGCGTATTGTCCGAATTAATCTGCAAGGGGTAAATCGTTGTACTGCTTACAGAGGCTGTAGGGTGTCCTGCCAGCCAGCCCGAATCGCAAATATACAGGAAGCCTTTGGTTTCATGGCGGAACGCCCATACGTTGCCTGTCGACTGCACTTTTATCAACGATTTTAATGGCGCAGACACGGTTGGCTGTTGAACAGGCATCGCATTCGCCACGTCATTGCCTATGGCTTTCCCTCGCAAATCCCCAAACTTACCGTTAGTAACGGGGTCGTCTATACTTTCCACAGTATTAATATATGAGTTGCCGCCGCCGCCTAAACCAAGAGGCAGCGTGACGCCGCAAATTTTGTTTATCAGGTCTTGTGCATAATTCGGATATAATTCCGAAGAGAAAATCAACGCGCCGCCTTTATTATTTACAAAATTTGCAAGAATTTGGCGGTCGCCTTCCTGATTTGGCTGATAGTTGTATCCCACAACGATAATATCAATTTTATTGTTATTTATAAGATTTCTCAGGGTGCTTGTACTGGGCGTTGTGCCTCCGTTGAATGCTTTGAGCGACTGTACGCCAACTGTTCCGTTAGGACCAAAGTTGTTTGCCGAACTCCACAGTTTGCGTGCATTATAAGTAGCGCTGTAACCGCTGTACGGGTCGCCGCCAAGGAACAGAATGTTCATTGAACGCTGTACAAAATATACCGTTTGCGAGTTGGTTACAGATGAACCGCTTGGACCTGTGTATGAAAGGGACACAGATTTAGGACCCGAACTTGCAGGACGATTGGTTGCAGGGTCAACAGGTTTCAATGTTATGGTAGAATTTCCTGCATTAACATTGCCCTGACCTGACCACGTAACGCCATTTACGGTTGTCGTAAGGTTGTATTCGCCTGCCATATCCACCTGAACGGAAAGCACCATATCGCAAGGCGCATCTACGCCGCCCGGAAAAGGATTCATAATATACTGATTCTGATTGGAGAATGTAGTAATAGAAATGTTGCGGAACGATGCTGTTGCAGGGGCAACGGTAACCAACTTCGGATAGGCGCACTTTTCGTAACCACCTTTGGAACTGGCAATATTAATGGGAAATTCACCCGCCTGATTCGGCTTCTGACCAAGCGTTACCGGATAGAGCGTAACAGTGTTGGGACCGCTATTAAGCGTTACTTCGCCCGGCGAGCCTGCCGCGCCTGTAGAGAACGATAGTCCTGCAAAGTTTGCAGTAATCTGCGTTGTGCCGCCTGTAGAAGCAGTTACAGGAAGCGTAATTACAGAACCGTCCGGAATAGCCACGCCCTGCTTTAGCGTTCCGAAATTACCCAGTGTAATAGCCTGACAATCTATGCTAAAAGCAACTTCTGCCAGCGTAATGGTCAGCGGATAAACGGTGTTACAGAGGTTCGCGCCCACCGAAGTAACCTGAAAGGTGTTAGTATGCGGGCTGTTACTGGTCGCCTTTTTGCCTGCCACTACAGGAATATTTACCATAACCGTTTGCGGAAAATTGCCGTTAGGGTTATAGCCCGATGCCTGTGAGAGTTGTCCTGTGCCGCTAAAATCATATCCGTTTATTTCGGAAGTGGTAATAGTATACGGACCCGGTTTATTAACCTGCAATGTAACTTCGGCATAATAGTTAGGATTAAACTCCTGATTTATGGGCCATGGCGTAGATGGAATTTGCTTTGCTCCGATAATACAGAAATCGGGCGTGCCTTCCTTAATCTCAAGCGGGAAGTCGCAAGTCTGTTCCATTCCGTTAAACACAAATTTGATTATGTTTGTACCCGCAACATCGGGCATTCCTGCGCCCTGAATATTTACCGTATATGTTCCCGTGCGCGGAAAAGTGCCATTGGTTGAGAAATAATAGCCGTTGCCATTATTTTCGCTTGTTGAAGCGGTAATGCTGTACGTGCCGGGCGAGGTAACATCAATTTTGACCTGTAAATAGTTGTTTATACCAAATACTTGATCTTCGATATACACGCCAACGGCGGTAATACTGGTACATTCTATTGTTCCCACAGCGGGAGGCGGCGTTCCGCAAAGCGAGTACCAACTGGAGGAAGATACCTTGTAATAGTTGAAACAGCCTGTCTGCATATTATACAGCGTTAACCCGTCCGCATCAAAGGGGTCGCCAAGAGCGTCTAAACCATTTAATACTACGTCGCCAAGCGACACGTCTGACGGCGCTTGAGGAAGAATAACGCCTTTATCGGAGTTCGGGGCTGTTATATGCAATGCGGAATTGGGACTTGGAACTTCGGTGTTAATGGCTACCTGAGCATTAACGTTACAAATACTGAAAAGAATTATTATTATGGATAAGATTTTTTTTGTTTTCATTATTATTTTTTATTAATTATTATTATTTTTTTTAAAAAAAATGACTGCCTGTAATTATTATCCGAAAGTTTATTTAGCGGAGACTTCTAAAAATCAGATTATTTTCAGGAGTTCCCTGTTGTTTAATTAACAAATAATTATATAACCAACCGCTACGACACGATAATTATGTCTGTTGTAATAAATACGGTTGCCGTCAGATAGTATTCGGCATTTCATTAAGATTGAAAATTGTTTTTACAAACACATGTAATTTTACCGGGAATATGCGCTGCACTATGTTTTGTACAGTCCCGCAATTCTGCGCAAAAAACAATATATGCGCAATATTGCAAAACCTGTTGGTTTTAATTTATGGGAACTTCTAAAAATCAGATTATTTCATTAGTTCTCTCATTTTTAAAAATAAATTTCGCCTTTTTGCTGCAAAATTTCAAAACGCGCCGTTTCCAAACCTTTTTTATGACTGTAAAATTACGGAACGTGGTGCAGGAGGCGGTAAATTACCCTGTGCAGAAGCAGTAGCATTGTTGTTAGAAAAGAAAAGGTAGTAATTTTTAGATAAGCGCTTTATGGGGATATATAAAGCATTAAAACAGATATTGTTTTTATTTTTTATTATGTGTTTTTGCAGTTTCTTATTGCTGCTGTTTTGCGGAGGCAATATGCCTGTAATGTGAACTGTGCCGCCGCTTAAAGTCGCATTGTTAAAAGGCAAAAACAGATTGCAAACAACTTCTTTGTGTATCTTTTCGGCTTTTGCATCAGCCTCTGATTTCTGTTTGCGTGCATGGTCGTAAATTTTTGACTGAACGCCAGACAATGCCCTATGCTGTTCAATAACAAAGCGAATAGTTTTGTCTTTTCCTGCCGACAACTGTTGATTGTTGAAAATCTGCGCGTCTTTGCTGATAAAAACGGTAATGCTGTTTTCTCCGCTATCGTTATTTTCGATTTGCGCGAAAATATGAGCGAAACAAACCTGCAAAATACTCACAACCGAAAGCAGTACAAAAAATTTGCACTGTATTACCAAATTTAAAAATTTTCTAAATATGTGAAACGGTTTTCTTTCGTTCATATAAGTATTGTATGCGTATTCAACTGCTAACTCAACTGTTTTTTTTAACAAAAAAATATGCGAAAAACGTAATTAACAAGGTTTTATACAAATACTGTTAGTAGTTGTTAGTTGTTAGTTGCTAATTGCTAATTACTAATTGCTAATTGCTACTTGCTACTTGCTAATTGCTAATTGCCACTTGCTAATTGCTAATTGTTTTCTGGGATGAGGGGTGAGGTATAAACATAAAATTGGCGTGGAACTAACCCTTCTGATAATCAGGTTTCCACGCCCACAACGTCCGATAAGTCGTTCCACGCCGCACACGCGGCACCTCGCGAACTTACTCTTGACGTTGTTACTTAAATATAAGTTGTGGAATTGATTATCAAGAATAATGCAAAATGCTAAATTTTTATCTTACGCACGCTTGCGTAACTCTTTTTATCAATTATTTATTTGTAAAAATATAAAACAAATTGATAAACTTTTTTACTATATCTGCCTGTTTATAAGCACATTAGCGCGGCAAAGTTACAAAACTTATTTGGAATAAATAATATTTTTTTAAAAAAAGTAACTTTTTTTTCTTAAAAGTTGTTTACAACAACGAGAGGGCGAGAAGGCGAAACCTGTAATTTCATGTAAATTGTGTTAATTCTATAAAATAAAAAAACTTAAAACTGAGTCAGGAAAATTGCACATCACAATCGTATATGCCAAACAGATACGCCTACCGCCGGATATTATTTGCGGTATTCGATTGATAATTAGGTATTATGTATCAGCCTGTTCGCTCACGAAATCCCTTAAATTATTTCGCAAACGACATAACTGTATTTTAATTCCTGTTTTACTGTAAAAACAGAATAATGTGTGAAATTTCAAAGAACTCTTGTCATTTGTAAACTATCTTATGACACAGTTTTACACCGTAAGGTGCAAACGAACGTTTTAAGCAGCGAGAGCAGAGGCAAAACGCATATTGAGCGAAAGCGAAAAATAAGTTTTGGCTCTGCCGAGTCGCGCAAAACGACTAAATTTATTGAACTGTTGTTACAAATTTGTAACTAACTTATGATAATCAATTGGGGAATTAATTTTTTATAAATGGGGAGTTCTAAAAATTAGATTTTTTTTGGGCAGACATATTTGAAAAAGCGCAAGTTTATATCGTGTAAATCTATGGTTTTTCAAAAACGTAGCCCCACAACAAAAAAAGCAATTTTTAGGGGTACATAACTGTAATTCCATTGGGGAATGCCAATGCCACACAATCCTGCAATCGCTGGTGCACAGTGATAAGTACGCAACCTTTTGTATACAAGTTAATTATATTCAATAACCCGACTGTAATAAACAGATAAAACAAAGGATTGTACGGAGAAAATACTTGATGTTGCGGCGCACTCCGCGCCTCTTTATGAGTGGAAATCACTCAACGTGGTATTTATTTTTTAAAGGCAGGAAAAACGGTTTAATTTTTATTGTTAGTGTTGTCTTTTTTTTGCAGCGCAAATATTATTCTGCGCTGCAAAATGCTCAAACGCGGTTTCCCAGTTTAATCACAAAGTTCACAGAGGTATCCGGGGGAGGTAAATTGCCTTGCGAATATGCAAGACCGTTGTCGTTAGAAAAGAAGAGATAAGTGTTTTTGGAAAGATACTTTGTTGGGATAGACAAAGTACTGAAGCAAATATTGTTTCTATTTTTGATTGCGTGTTTTTGCAGTTTTTTATTGCTGTTGTTTTGCTGTGGCAATATGGCTGCGTAACCTGTGCTGCTGCCAACGAAAACAGCATTGTCGAAAGGTAAAAACAAGTTGTAAGAACTTTCTTTGCAAGTCTTTTTTATTTTCGCATCGGTTTGCAGGTTCTGTTCATCGCATTTGCTTTGCACGTTTCTGTGAGTTCGCGAGCGCGGTTGTGCTTTGGATTCATAAACAATGTGTACACTCCCGCCTCCGCCTGTCAGCAACTGCTGATTGTTGAAAATCTGCGCGTTTTTGCCAACATAAACGGTAACTTCATCCTCGCTTACACTCGCATCGTTTGTTTGCGCAGCAACGGAAGCAAAACAGCCTTGCACTATACTCACAACAAAGAACAGTACAAAGTATTTACTCCGTATCTTCAAATTGAAAATTTTTCCAAATATGTAAAACAGTCTGTTGCCGGTCATACGATAAACACGAGATTTTTTTCAACTGCCAACTTTACTTAAATTTACAATTGTTATGCAAACTTCCGACTGAAAAGAAAAAAGAATTATAAACAACTTTTTTTATCGACTTTTAAACTGCATATTAATTTATAAAAATGTGATAATCAGTGTTTTAATGCAAATTTTATTTTCAATAAATTCAGTCGGTACAAATGTACAACATAAAATTGAGAAAAAAAATTTTTAAGGTAATTTTTGCTAAATTATTTTTATGTTTTTTAAAAAATATTAATTCAAAGGTTACATTCTAACGGAATACAGGTTTTTGATTAATATTTTTTTCTACGAAACTCCATATCCTAACAGATTGAAACACAAATTCTTCCGTTAAGAAATTAATATCAGTTTTCAGAATGTAGTTATTATTCACTGTTCGCTGTTTCGCCTGCAAAGGCGTTATTCTATTGATAATCAAACTATTACAAATATAAATCAATATTTAACTCAAAACTGCTAAATTTCATTTATAAAAAAAATGCGGGCAAAAAAAGAGGGTTGAAAATCTCTCGATTTTCAACCCCACACATATTACATCTACTGGTACATAATGTCGTTCACTTCTTATTCGTTGCTGAAATGGAACTCAGCACGCCTGTTGATTCTGTATTTCGAAGGCGGTTCGAGCAGTCGTCCATTGCCGTTTGCAACGATGCGGTCTGCACTGATTCCATATACTTTAACGAGTTCCTCTTTGACGCGGTTAGCGCGGTTGACACTCAACTGTTTGTTGTACTTGTCGCTGCCAACGTAGTCGCAGTAAGCGCGTACTTCGCACAACACGTTCGGGTTCTGCTTCATCAGTTGTGCTGCTTTATACACTTCCTGCTGTGCCGTTTCGTCAAGGTTGTACTTGTCGAAGTCGAAGAACACTGCCGGCAACTGGTCAACTTTGCCCTGTTCGCTGATTGTCCGTCCGTAGAAATCCACAAGCACATTAGGTGGTGTGTTGGGTTCGAGGTCGCGGATGTTTGGCACTCCGTCTCCGTCATCGTCTGGCCCGTCAGGACTCATATATTCGCGCAGTTGGTCTATGTCGCCTCTGATAGAATCAATCTGGTCTTGCAGATTGCGAATTTCGTCATCGTAACTCTTTGGCATAACAGTTTGCTTGCGCAGCGCTTCTTGAGCGGTAGCAAGCGCTTCGTTATCGTATTCGCGCCATGTTATATTACGTGTGTGCGGACGCTGCGAATTAAATTTCCAGCGCAGATTTACAAAGCCTGAAGCGATAAAATCGTTTGTAACGCCGCCATAATTCAACCCCAATCCGCTCTCTAATTTCTCTTTGCTGCCTTCCAAATCGTCGCGGTTGTAAGAGGTGTAATTAAACTTCAACCCTAAAGCCAAATTCTTGGTAAAGTTGTACTCTATGTTCACACCAACGGGTACAATTACTGCCCATGCATTATGCACATCGGCGCCGTGGGCATCCAAGAAATATGTACTTGCATCATCAATCTGTGGCTGGTCGGCATGGTTTGCACCGGCGCTCGGCGCAACGATACATTTGTATCCTTCGGCGCCCTGCTGCTTGCTCGTGCGTTGAAAGCCCCAATAGTCTACATTAAAATATGCAGCGCCCAAGCCAATGTTAGCCCAAATACCCCAATGTGTTGTGATATTTTTGTTGAAAACGCGCAGCAAATTGGCGCTTGCAAACAAATATCCCTGATGGTGAATACCTTCAGAAATTTGATACTTGTTAGCTTCTATTTCTCTGTAGCGAAGTTCGCTGTTTGCCTGAACAGGCAAGTAGTAATACTGCAACCCAAGACTGACGGTCGGGTTAAACGTGTGTTCCAATGCCACACCACCCGACAGTTTTCCACGAACAGACTCGAAGAAATTCTTATCGTATTGAGTTACATCGCCATCGAAAGCGTTCAGACCACCTTCCAAACTAATGGACCAGCGCGTAAAATCAAAATAACTTCTGTATTTTACCTGACTGGTATTTCCGCTGGTTTGTGCCACAGCAGCAAGCACAAAACACGACATCAAGAAAACTGAAATACTTTTTCTCATAAGTTCAATAAATTTTTGTTATTTTTCAATATCATTATGTTAAATTATTATTTATCAGTTATTTCCCTAAATTAAAGAAGTGTAAAAACACCTGATTTTATCTCTCGGCAAAAACCGTACCAAATTTTTTCTTACAAAAAATAATTGGTTTCTGTTCCGCAAATTCGATGCAAAGTTACAACTTTTTTATTTTCTGTCTAATTTTTTTAACATAAATTTTTATTTTTTTTCCTTAAAATGTCATGCCTAAACAGTTAAATTTTTGATATTCAATGATTTATATTGTAATTTTTTTTCAAAAAAAATATTGCATTTTGAATAAAAAACATTAATTTTGCGCAAATTTTTATCATATATGAATAAAACATCTTACGAATTTGACGAGGTAATAAAAACTTGCCGCTCTGTTTTTGAGAAAAAACTGGTTGATTATGGGACTTCGTGGCGCATCATGCGTCCGCAATCGGTTACCGACCAGATATTTATCAAGGCGAGCCGCATTCGCAGCATCCAAACAAAAGGCATGCAGCGCGTTGCCGAAGATATTAGAGCCGAACTGATTGCCATTGTGAATTACGGAATTATAGGGCTTATACAACTTGAATGCGGATTTGCAGACACAGCAAAGGATATGAGCAGCGCCCGCGCTTTGACCTTATATAATAAGTACGCCGAGGCAGCGAAAAAACTTATGCTTGATAAAAACCACGACTACGACGAGGCATGGCGGCTAATGAGAATTGAATCGTACATTGATGTGATTTTAATGAAAATTAACCGTACAAAAGAAATAGAAAGCAACGCCGGACAAACGCTGGTGTCCGAAGGAATTGACGCTAATTATTACGATATGATAAATTATGCAGTATTTGCACTGATAAGAAGCGATATTAGTGGTTAGTGGTTAGTGGTTAGTGGTTAGTGGTTAGTGGTTAGTGGTTAATTAAGAAATGAAGAAATGAAGAAATGAAGAAATGAAGAAATGAAGAAATGAAGAAATGATGAAATTGAGAATTGAGAATTGAGAATTATATTCAATTACGAATTAAAAATTACGAATTACGATTTGCTAATTGCTAATTGCTAATTGCTAATTGATTAAAGTTTCTAACTATACCTAACTAAACTCTAAACTCTAAACTCTAATAACTGCTATCTGCTATCTGCTATCTGCTATCTGCTATCTGCTAATTGCTAATTATTAATTGATGTATGATGATTTTTGCAAAGAACATATCAAAGGTTTATCGCCAAAAGTTTCGGGAAATCAGCGCGTTAGAAAATGTTTCGCTGGAAATTCGGAAGGGCGAACTTTTCGGGCTTGTCGGTCCTGACGGCGCAGGCAAGACTTCGCTTTTCCGTATTCTTACCACGCTGATACAGCCCGACGGGGGCGTGGCTACGGTTTGCGGCTTCGATGTGATGAAAGATTTGGCGGAAATAAGACGCCGCATTGGATATATGCCGGGGCGGTTTTCGCTGTATCAGGATTTGAGCGTGGAGGAAAATCTGAATTTCTTTGCCGACATTTTCGGTACAACCGTAGAGGCAAACTACGATGTTATCCGCGATATTTATGTGCAGATTGAGCCGTTCAAGACGCGGCGCGCGGGCAAGCTGTCGGGCGGAATGAAGCAAAAACTCGCGCTGTGCTGCGCCCTTGTGCATAAACCCGAAGCGCTGTTCCTCGACGAGCCTACAACAGGAGTAGACCCCGTGAGCCGCAAAGAATTTTGGGCAATACTAAGGAAACTGATTGACGCAGGAATTACAATTATGGTAAGTACGCCATATATGGACGAAGCAAGTCTGTGTCAGCGAATTGCATTGATTCAAAATGGGAAAATATTGTCCGTCGACACACCGCAAAATATTGTAAATCAGAATAATAATACAATATTTGAAATACGGTCGCCCAACAATTACGCACTACAGCAATCATTGAGAGAGCGTGCAGATGTTGCTTCGTGCTACATGTTTGGCGACACTCTGCATCTGGTTTTTCAAAATAATATTTTACCCGATAACTTGCCACAAGACATTGATATTCGGAGAATAATGCCTGCTATAGAGGATTGCTTTATTGAATTAATGAAACAATAGAAACAGTTAGCAATTAGCAATTAGCAAGTAGCAATTAGCAATTAGCATTAAAAATTAAAAATTTTTCAAAAAAATTATCATAAAAAAAACAAATAAAAAAGATGAGTAAAGTTATAGTAATCGGTGCGGGCGGAGTAGGTACTGTGGTGGTGCATAAACTTGCGCAAAACGCAGATGTTTTTACCGACATACTGCTGGCGAGCCGCACCAAGTCCAAGTGCGACCTTATTGCCGCAGATATTAAGCAGCGTTATAATATTGACATTAAGACTGCTGCCGTTGATGCCGACAATTTGCCCGATTTGGTTAATCTTTTTAACGGGTTCAAGCCGAAAATTGTTATCAATGTAGCATTGCCGTACCAGGATTTGACAATTATGGACGCTTGCCTTGCCTGCGGAGTGAACTATTTGGACACCGCCAATTACGAACCCGAAGACGATGCACATTTTGAATACTCGTGGCAATGGGCGTATCAGGAGAAGTTCAAAGACGCAGAATTGACGGCAATTTTGGGCTGCGGCTTTGACCCGGGCGTAACCGGCGTCTTCACCGCCTATGCAGCAAAACACTATTTTGATGAAATGCATAGCCTTGACATTGTGGACTGCAACGCCGGCGACCACGGCAAAGCATTTGCTACCAACTTCAACCCCGAAATTAACATCCGCGAAATAACACAGGAAGGCAAGTTTTGGGAAAACGGACAGTGGCACCGTACAGAACCGCTGGCGGTACACCGCACTTTGAATTACCCCGAAATTGGCGAAAGAGACTCGTATTTACTGTTCCACGAAGAACTGGAAAGTCTGGTAAAGAATTTTCCCACCCTGAAACGGGCGCGTTTCTGGATGACATTCGGGCAGGAATATTTAACGCATTTGCGTGTGATCCAAAACATTGGTATGGCTCGCATTGACGAAGTGGATTATAACGGACAAAAAATTGTACCCATTCGGTTCCTGAAAGCCGTATTGCCCAACCCGCAAACTTTGGGCGAAAACTACACCGGATGGACATCAATAGGCTGCCGCATTCGCGGGGTCAAAGATGGCAACCCGCTAACATTCTGCATCTATAACAACTGCTCGCACCAAGCGGCTTACAGGGAAACAGGCACACAGGCAGTGAGTTACACAACAGGAGTACCTGCAATGACAGGAGCATACATGTTCCTCACAGGTAAATGGCAGGGCGCAGGCGTGTTCAATGTGGAAGAGTTTGACCCAGACCCGTTCCTCGAAAAACTTGCAGAAAGCGGCTTGCCATACAAGTTTGAAATAAACGGAGATTTGGAATTTGACGCCTGATTTTTGAATTGTTTTTTCAGTTGCTAAAAAAAATAATTCAAAATACTGCTGTTAAACATAAAAAAAAAAATTGCCTATCAAAAAAAATGTTGTAACTTTGCAGCAGTAATATTTTGATTAGTGAGGGTACCGATGAGGATATCGGTATTCTTTTTTGTTTAACTTTTTTGTAAAATATAAAAAAAAAGAGAAATTTATGGCTGCTATTTATATGACCGAAGATGGTTATCGTAAATTGATGGAAGAACTCAGCGAAATGGAGAGCGTTCAACGCCCTGCTATTTCCAAGCAAATTGCAGATGCCCGCGACAAGGGCGACCTTTCGGAGAACGCCGAGTACGACGCTGCTCGCGAGGCTCAGGGCTTGCTCGAGATGAAAATCGCGATACTTAAAGACAAGATTGCCAATGCGCGTATGATTGACGAGTCGAAGATTAAGACCGACAAGGTCCAGATTCTGACAAAAGTTAAAATCCGCAATACCAAGACCGCGCAGGAGATGATTTACACGCTTGTTTCGGAGAGCGAGGCGAACTTCAAGGAGGGCAAACTGTCGGTAACAACGCCGATAGCGCAGGGGCTTCTGGGCAAGGAAGTAGGTCAAAAAGCGCTTGTGCGCGTCCCGTCCGGCGAAATGGAATTTGAGGTTCTCGAAATCGGTTTATAATTTTTTTTTATTTGTCAAACTTATTAATTACTAATTGATTATGACTGTTTTCAGTAAAATTGCTTCCGGCGAACTGCCTTCGTACAAGGTAGCCGAAGACGACAATTTTTTTGCGTTTTTGGATATTAGACCGCTTACAGCGGGGCATACGCTTGTTGTCCCGCGAAAAACAGAGAACGATTATCTGTTTTCGCTTGATAATGAGACATATAGCGGGTTGCTGCTGTTTGCAAAGCGGGTGGCAGCGGCATTGGAAAAGGCTGTGCCGTGTCGCCGAATAGGAATGATGGTTTTAGGAATGGAAGTGCCGCACGCTCACATTCATCTCGTGCCTCTGCAAAAAGAGAGCGACATGAACTTGATTAACAAGAAGTTGAACTTGTCGCCGGAGGAAATGCAGGCTATTGCCGAAAAAATTTTTAAAAATTTTTCTTGAAAAAGTTTTTTTATTTTAAAAAAAAATTATACATTTGCCGCACTAATTTTTTTATAAACTAATATAAATTTTTAAGAAATGAAAACAAATGCACCGAAATTTATCACCTTAGTTATTGCCGTTATTTTGGCAGTAGTGGGTTTGGTTGGGCTGCTGGTTCCCGCGCTTCATCTTGGTTGTTGTGCTGCGTGGCTTGTAGTGGCAGGATTTGTAGTTCTGCTCGCCGGCAATTTGCTCAAAGGGCTATAACTGTTTGATGGTTACAGAAGAAAAGCAAGGTCGTTCAAATAATGATGAACGACCTTGTTTTTTTGCTTTGCTTTTGGATTTTTTTTAAAAATCTGATTTTTATAAGTTTCTTTTTAAAAAATTCTGTAACTCAAAGTGAATGTCATCTGAGGATACACAGCGAGAGTAACCATGTCTAAAACTGTTTTATAACCGTCGTTTGCTTCGCCAACTTTCGAGTCGTCAAGTGTAAATTTGCCGCCTGCATTGTCGCTGTACAACCCGAATTTACCCTGATAAATCATTCCCAGGTCCCAACGGAAGCCCACGCGCTTGTTAGGAATGGTTTTGCCAAGTCCAATGCCTATATAAGGCTTAATAACGCTACCCATAGAAATGTGTCCTTTGAAAGTACCATCCGCATTGGGTTTTATTTTGACGCCTTCAAAAGAGAAGTCGCCGTCTGCCTTTCCAGACACGTTCACTCTGTCAGTACCGATGAACACACCGCCCGTAATTGAGAAAACAGTGTTGCCGCCAAAGGGATAATAGTCGGCAAGAATGCTTCCATTAATCATTGCTATACCGGCTTTATTAATCTCACCGGAAACAGACTCTGCTTGCGTTCCATCGTAACTGTCGGCTTCAAAGGATTGCTCTTTAATAAGAGAAGGAACAAGCCCAAGCCCGAAATAGTTCAACCCTACTCTTGCTTTGAGTATAGGCAAAAGAGAGAAATGTACGGAAATACCCTCGCCTTTGAGGAAAGAGTAATTAAGACCCACTCCCAAATGATCCATAAATCCACCTTCGGAAGCGTTTTGCGCCTTTATGCCATTTGCAGAGCATAAGAGAGCGGCAGCAAATAAAATACTAAAAACTTTTTTCATGATTTTTTAAATTAAAAATTTTTGAATTAAAAATATTAAAATTTGTTTTCTTCTTCCGCAAATATTATGCCATAAAATATTTCTTAAACGGTTAATTCTTTTTTTGAGGCGCTATTATACCTCACACAGTTATACACACCGGTCAATATCACGCCGATTTTCAATTCAGGACAAGCTAACATCAACTGATGCGCAATGAGTTACTAATTTTTAGGCTTCTTAAATATATTAAAAAAGGCAATAGTACCTCAAAAAAAAATTTAACCTGAATTTATACGAATTATTTTTAAAGAATAAAGATTTTTTCGCTCCTTTGCGGTAAAAAAAATATTTAACCGCAAGGGGCGCAAGATTTTTTGCAAAGAACGCAAGACTTGTCCCGCCAAAGCGGGAATGTTTTGTGCCCTTTGTGAATTTCTTTGTGTTCTTTGTGGTGAGAAAAATTTACCACAAGGGACACAAAGGTTGCACAAAGAGCACAAAGAATGACCTGCCCTGTGTTATTCACTAACCACTAACCACTAACCACTAACCACTAATAACTGACCACTAATAACTAAGCGCTGACCCCTACATTAACCAATTTGTCCCCCTTGAAAAGTCAAAAAAAGTTATTAGTATTAAAAAAAAATGCCGTAATATTGCGCATTAGAAAATTAAAATAACATTTAATAACTTTAAATTTAATTATCATAAACATGAAACAGAGACGAAAAAGTGTTTTTCTGGCAGTTACATTGTTGCTTATTTCGGTTACGCTTTTTGCGCAGACGCGGACGGTAAGCGGCGTTGTAACCGACCGGCAGGGCGAGCCGCTTGCGGGAGTAACAGTTAAGGCAAAAGGCACAACCACAGCCACTATGACTGACGGTAGCGGGCATTATTCACTCAATGTTCCGCAAAACGCAAGCGCACTTGAATCCAGTTATGTTGGCTACAAACCTGCCGAGCAGCGCATTACGGGCGGCGTTGTAAATTTCGCTTTGCAGGAAGATGTTACCAGCCTTGACGAAGTGGTGGCAATCGGTTATCAGTCTGTGAGGCGTAAAGATTTGACAGGCGCAGTAAGTTCGGTTGCCGGCGATGTGTTGAACAAAATCCCAACCTCTTCGGTTCAAGAAGCGCTTACAGGACAGTTAGCCGGCGTGCAAGTAACAACAAGCGAAGGCTCGCCGGATGCGCAAATTTCTATTCGCGTACGCGGCGGCGGCTCAATTACCCAAAGCAACGAACCGCTGTATATTGTTGACGGATTCCCCGTGAGCGACATTTCGAGCATTGCGCCTTCGGACATCGAAACAATTGATGTTTTGAAAGACGCATCCTCCTCTGCTATTTACGGCGCACGCGGTGCTAATGGCGTAATAATCATTACAACAAAAAGCGCTAAAGCGGGAAAAATTAGGGTGAATTACAATGGCTATTACGGAATCTCAAAAATTGCCAACCCGCTTAACAGGTTAAATGTACAGGATTATTTGAAATGGCAATATGAACTTTCGTTGTTACGCGACTCAAAATCTGCTTACGAAAAGTATTTTGGCGCATATGAGGACATGGACATGTATGCTAATTATCAGGGAATTGACTGGTTAGACCAACTTTACGGAAACATTGGGCAAACTTCCAATCACAATGTAAGCGTATCGGGCGGCTCGGAAACCTTCAATTTTACAGCGAGTTATGCGCACATTGATAACAGCGCGATTATGACAAACTCTTCGTTCAATCGCGATAACTTGGCGTTAAAATTAGGAGTAAAATCTTCGGAAAGCACCAAAATTGATTTATCGGCGCGTTATGCAAATACGGGCATCCTTGGCGCAGGTTCAACCGACGGGTCGAAAACCGCAGTAGGTATGCGCGATTCGCGTACAAAACAGGCAATGCTTTATTCGCCAATACCTTTTCAGGTTGTCAATCTTGATGATGCAGAAGATGATATGAACGACAATCTTATTGACCCGCTTGTATCCTTGCGCGACAACGACCGCAGACAGCGCAGAGAGGCATTGAATATTGCCGGCGGCTTCTCATGGGAAATTTTCAAGAATTTTACGGCTCGCACAGAGGTCGGATTAGACAGATACAACGGCAAAGATACGCGCTTTTACGGTACTACTTCCTACAATTCAAGAAATACCGCTAACGGCACGCAGGGAATGCCTATGATAACTGTTACAAATGCTTGGCGGAATGTTTTCAGAAATACCAATACCATTAACTACGATTTCAAAGCGTTGCTGCCCGAAACCCATTCGCTTAATATGATTGCAGGCGAAGAAACAATTACAGGCAACAGTGAAACATTGACGAACACGGCAACAGACTATCCTGTTGAATTTACCTTTGAAGATTGTATAAACTTGACAGGACAGGGTAAAGCGCTGCCTTTCGACAATAAGTTTGCCGCAACCGATAGACTGATTTCGTTTTTTGGGCGCATTAATTACAGTTATAACGACAGATATTTGCTGTCGGCATCATTTCGCGCCGACGGCTCTTCCAAATTTCCCCGCGGAAACAGATGGGGCTATTTCCCCTCGGCTGCGGTTGCGTGGCGCATTTCCGAAGAAGGTTTTATGGACGGAATTAAAGATGCTGTCAGCAATCTTAAAATCAGAGCAAGTTTTGGGCAAGCCGGAAACAACCAAATCCCGTCAGGGACAATGTTTCAGGATTACAACAGAACAACATCGAACACAGGTTGGCTGTACGACACTAATATTTGGGCGCCCAATCAGGAGATTATGGCAAATCCGAAATCAAAATGGGAAGTCATCACCACGCGAAATGCAGGTTTAGACTTTGGGTTCATAAAAAATAAACTTTATGGAACACTCGATGTTTACTGGAACACAACAGACGATTTGTTCATTCGTTATCCGGTTACGGGCAGCGGTTACAAATATCAATACATTAATGTTGGTCAAACCGAAAACAAAGGTGTGGAAGCAACGGTTAACTGGATTGCGCTTGACAAGAAAAATTACGGCTTAAATTTAAGTTTCAATATTGGTTTCAACAAAAACAAAGTAAATTCTTTGGGCGGACTTGACCAAATCACAACGCAAGCCTATTGGAACTCCGAAGTGCTTGACGATTATATTGTAAAAGTTGGCGGACAAATCGGCGAAATATACGGCTATCTGTCCAACGGGCGTTATGAAGCAGACGATTTTGTGGGTTACAACGAGGGTACTAAAAAATGGATTCTGAAAGACGGACAACCAACCTACTCCGATATTTTGGATGCGGATATTCGCCCCGGATCAATTAAATTGCAGGACATGGACGGCGACGGCAAAATAACCACTGCCGACAAGCGCGTTATAGGCAATGCAAATCCCCTCCATGTGGGCGGCTTCACCATCAACGGAAGACTCTACGGATTTGACTTAACGGCAATGTTCAATTACAGTTACGGAAATCAGGTGTACAACGCCAATAAAATTGAATATACTTCTACCAGTAAATACAATTACCGTAATATGATTGACATAATGGCAGAAGGCAATCGCTGGACAAATCTTCTTCCGGACGGAACGCTTTCGACAGATTTGGACCAACTGCGCGAAATGAATAAAAACACTACAATGTGGTCGCCATACATGAAGAATTACATTTTGACCGACTGGGCAGTGGAAGATGCTTCTTTTCTGCGCCTGAACACACTCACTTTGGGCTATTCGTTGCCTGTTGATATCGTAAGGCGTGCAAAATTGCAACAAGTGCGCTTCTACATTTCGGCATACAACGTTTTCTGCCTGACAAACTACACAGGATTTGACCCCGAAGTTTCAACCCGCTCATCTTCGGCAGACATGCCAACGCCGGGAGTTGATTACGCTGCCTATCCCAAAAGCAGACAATTTTTGTTTGGTGTTAATTTAACTTTTTAATAAAAAAAATAATGTTTAACAATATTAAAATTATTTATAACATGAAAAATATAAAATATTTAATAATAGCATTCCTCACCATCTCCCTCTTTGGCTGCGAAGATTATTTGGATTCTAAATCCAAATCAACGCTTGATTCGGGAGTGATATATTCAATTCCTACCCTTGCCGAAGGCGCGGTAAATGGAATATTATATCCGTTGGCAGAAACAAATGCTTACAGAGGACGTTTCCTTCCTTATTATGGACTGAATACCGACTGTGAATGGTGGAACGTGCCAAACATATCATCCACTGCTACTTCGGACCTTTCCCAATACAACACAAAATCCAACAACAGCAATATGAACACAGCGGGGACTCCCAACGCATGGGATTTTATGTACGTTGCTATTGAGAGAGCAAATATGGCTATTCAGGGTTTGCGTCAGACGGGCGAAGCCACAGCAGGAACAGATTTAGGCGCATTGCTCGGAACAGCATTAACCTATCGAGCAATTATTTACGCCGACTTGGTAAAAGCGTGGGGAGACATACCGGCGCGTTTTGAAACGGTTTCATCAGAATCTATTTATATTCCTAAAACCGACAGAGACCAGATTTACAAACAAATTATTGCCGACCTCAAAGAGGCAGAAGATTTGGTATCGTGGCCTCTGGAGCACAAATACACACAAACTGTTCACGGGATTAACAAAACATTTGTCAAAGCATATCGTGCGCGTTTGTGCCTGAACGCCTGCGGCTATTCGCAGCGACCGGACGGAAGCGTCCGCCTCAGCAATGACCCCGAACTGTCGCCTGACATTATGCTGCCTGTTGCAAAGCAGGAACTTGACGAAATTGTGGCAGAAGGCGCACGGGCAGGCAAAATGGAAAGTTCTTTTGAAACGGTTTTTCGCAAACTATCGGGCGAGGATTACACCGCAGGCGGCGAGTCGCTGTGGCAACTACCCTTTGGGCAGGGACGCGGACGCATCGCATTCCATTTTGCACCACGCCATTTTAATAATGATAAATATTTTCAAATGGGTAGCGCGCGCGGCGGCGATATTGGACCCGTATCCACATTATTCTACGATTACGCTTCGGGCGATTTGCGCCGAGACGTAACAATTGTGCCCTATCAGTGGCGCAACGGAAAGCAGGAACTGATAAGAGATGGCGACAAAGGCGACGGTGATTTTCAAGTTGCATCAAAATGGTATTTTGGAAAATATCGTTTTGAATGGATGAAACGGGTGGCTACAAGTACCAACGATGACGGCTTGCAAAAACAGTACATGCGCTTTTCGGAGATTTATTTGATGCTGGCAGAAATCAACTTCAAATTGGGAAACACTGCGGAGGCTCGACAGAATCTGCTTAAAGTGCGTGCAAGGGCTTTTGATGGCAATGAGGCAACAGCCGCAAGCACAATGAACGCAGATTTGTGGGGTGCAATAATGGACGAAAACAAGTACGAATTTGCAGGCGAAATGTTCCGCAAAGAGCAGTTAATCCGCTGGAACAAACTTGGCGAAAACCTGAAAGAAACCAAAGAACGCCTGAGAGAATTGATAAATATAGGTGCAGATGGCGAAGTACACCCCACAGGTCGCTACGCCGATGTTCCTGTTGATGTTTTCTACAAGGCAGCAAACGATGAAGACGGCACCCTGTCGTTCTACGGACTTAACAGAGGCGAAACCGCTGCAAATGCGCCCGCAGGATATACACAGATACGATGGCTCGATGCTAACAGATTTTCACCCGTAAAAAATGCTGATGAAACAATTGCTTCGTTTAATCAAATTGACGCGCTGTTTATAAACGACCCCGATACAAAACAGTTTTGGCCCATTTGGGATTACATTATCAGCAACAGTAACGGAACCTTGAAAAACGATTACGGATATTAATTTTATTAATTTTTAAGATTTAAAATTTAAAATAAAAATGAAAAACATATTTTCAAAACTAATGGTTGTGATTGCCGCAAGCGCATTTCTGTTTGCTTGCGATGACAAAGAACCTCTTCCGGGCAGCCCTGAATACGACAGACTGTTTTCGCCCACAGGTGTCAGTGCAGTGATACTAAACTCCACTCATGCCGATATAACTTGGAAAAACGTTGATGGCGCAGAACTCTACGTTGTTGAAATATACACAGGAAAAGATATATTTGAACCTGCAAATCTCGTTTTACAGAATGAAGTTACGGGCAATCGTTACAGTTTTGACGGACAAAGCGACATGACTTATACCGTCCGCGTGATGGCAAAAGGAGAGAAAGCCGATTCCAAATGGTACTCAAACAACTTCACAACGCTTGTGCCCGATGCGTTTCTGCCTTACATTCTTGGCGATATTGGCGCAGATTTTGCAACAATGCACTGGGACAATGCTGTAACCGAGGCTGTAAAACTCGTATTTACAGCAAATGATGGCAGCCAAAGCATTGATTATGAACTTCAACAAGAGGATATTGCAGCAGGTGAGGCTACCGTAACAGAGTTGCAGGCAGGAACTGCCTATACCGTAGTGCTTTATGCCGGCGACAGAAGATATGCACGCCGCGAAATCACAACTTTGGCAGACGGAACGATTGTTGTAAATGAGGGCGAAGATTTGAAACAGATAATCGCAGACGCACCCGACGGCGCAACAATCATTTGCGCACCCGGCGTTTATGCAACAAATAAAATTGTACTCAGCAAGAGCATTACGCTTATGGGCTTTGGCGCAGATTATATGCCTGTGATAGAAGGACAGTTGGAATGCTCCTCCGAAGTTAGCGCAATTACTGTTAAATGGATGGTGTTTGACGGCAACGGAATAGACGTTTCGCCGGATGACGACGCCGTAACAAAACTCGGACAGTTTTTCAACGTTGGCGATGCTGCCTGCAATCTCGATGTGTTGACTATTGACGGATGCGAAATACGCGATTATAACAACAATTTCCTGTACAACAACAAATCAGGAGCAGTAAACACTATTGTTGTTACAAATTCGTTGGTACATCATATTTACGGCTCCGGCGGCGACTATATTGACTGGCGCGGCGGAACGCTCGGCAAACTTGACGTAAACAACACCACTTTCCACAGCGGCTCGCGGGCATTCCTGCGCATGCAAGTGGAATGTGATGCTAAATTTGTCAATTGCACAATGTATAAAATTGCCAATCTGGACAACAGCAACAATTCAGGGCTGTTTCGTATGAGCGGCGGCGGCAAATTTGAAGTAAGCAAATGTTTGTTTGTAGAAACAGGTGTGGACAATCCGACAAACGCCTCATCAGGAAATTTCTGTAAAAATTCAGGAAATATGATATTAGGCAGCACCGAATCTCCTGTTTATTCGAGTAACATTGTGTGGAGTTGTTACAATATTTGGGTAGGACTTTATACAGACCCCGGGCAGGTGGGCGCAACCGAAGTTGACCCCGGATTTGCCGACGCTGAAAATGGCGATTTTCACGTTGCCAATACTGCGGTGAGAGGAATTATCGGCGACCCGCGCTGGTGGTAGAAATCATAACAACTAAAATATTTTAATGATTGATAGCCTGAGTTTTGGAACGGATAATTTTTTAAAGGATTAAAGAGGGATTTATATGATATTTATCTGATTATCAGATTATTATGCAATTTCTTATCCAAAACTCAGGCTGTTAATTTATGGTAACCCTTGTTCAGTTATGTTGATAAGCAAGGGCGGGGCTTTTATAGTTTTTTGTTAAAAAAAATTTTATTAAAAATGAAGATTAAAAATCAATTTATTTTATTTTTATTAGTAATAATTTCTTTTTCGTGTAAAAATGGCATAAAAAACGCAAATTATTTTGATTATTTATATAAAGATTTGCCGTTTGAAATGCCGAGGCTGACAAAGCCGACTTTCCCTGCCAAGACGGTTTCTATTGTTGATTTTGGGGGCGTGGGTAATGGCATAACGCTCAATACCGATGCTTTTGCCAAAGCAATGGACGCCCTGTCGGCACAAGGCGGCGGAACGTTGCGCGTACCGTCGGGAGTGTGGTATACGGGTCCTGTTATTTTCAAATCGAATATAAATTTGCATATAGAAAAAGGCGCGCTGATACTGTTCTCGCCCGATTTTTCGCTCTATCCGCTTGTAGAGACAGTGTTTGAAGGGCTTGACACCCGCCGCTGCCAGTCGCCAATTTCGGGGAAAAACCTCGAAAACATTGCGATTACGGGCGAAGGCGCAATTGACGGTTCGGGTGAATTTTGGCGACCTCTCAAAAGAGACAAGGTTACCGAAAGTCAGTGGAAGGCAATTGTTTCCACAGGCGGCGTTATTAAAGACGGCACAACCTGGTACCCGTCCGAAGGCTCAATGAAAGGCGCGGCAATTGCTGATATGAACGTGCCGCGAGGCGACTATTCACCCGAACAATGGCTCGAAATAAAAGACTTTTTGCGTCCGGTGATGATTAGTTTTATGGAATGTAAAAACGTGCTGATTGAAGATATTT
Organism: Prevotellaceae bacterium; assembly: GCA_031271005.1. Taxonomy (GTDB): domain Bacteria; phylum Bacteroidota; class Bacteroidia; order Bacteroidales; family Paludibacteraceae; genus WRGS01. The sequence continues at coordinate 41,364 of JAISWT010000111.1, forward strand.
TAGTGGAAAACACTCCATGCTGGGCTATTCATCCTTTAATGTGCGAAAACGTGATTATTGATGGCGTTATGGTTCGCAATCCCGCCTACGCGCAAAACGGAGACGGTATAGACTTGGAGTCGTGCAAAAATTCCATCATTATCAATTGTGTTCTCGACGTGGGCGATGATGCAATTTGCATCAAATCGGGCAAGGACGCAGACGGACGTAAACGCGCCCGCCCCACCGAAAACCTGATTGTGGACAACTGCAAAGTGTTCAACGGTCATGGCGGCTTTGTAGTGGGCAGCGAAATGAGCGGCGGCGTGCGCAATATTTCTGTATCCAACTGCGTATTTATGGGTACGGATGTGGGTTTGCGCTTTAAAAGCAAGCGCGGACGCGGCGGAGTTGTCGAAAATATTTACGCCAGCAATATAAATATGTTCAATATTGCCACCGAACCATTCCTGTTCGACCTTTACTACGGCGGCAAATCGGCTGTAGAAGCCCTGTCGGATACTGTCAGCACACCAAAAACAGACAAAATTCCTGCCGCTGACGAAACAACGCCCGCTTTCCGTAATATCAACGTCAAAAATCTCACGGCACGCAACGCACGCAGAGCAATGTTTTTCAACGGCTTGCCCGAAATGCCTATCGACAGCATCAATGTGGAAAACGCATTTATTACAGCAACCTACGGAGCAACGCTGTCGGAATGTAAAAACATTGTGTTTAAAAATATTGTAATAAAACAGAAAGAAGGCGAAGCATTCAATCTGAACAATGTGGAAAATATTCAAACAATTAGCAATTAGCAGATAGCAGATATTAGAGTTTAGAGTTTAGAGTTTAGTTAGGAATTGTTAGGAATTGTTAGGAATTGTTAGGAATAGTTAGATGTTGTTTTAATTCTCAATTCTCAATTCTTAATTCTCAATTCTTAATTCTCAATTCTTAATTCTCAATTCTTAATTTCTTAATTTCTTAATTTCTTAATTTCTTAATTAACTATTAATCACTAATCACTAATCACTAATTTGGTTTTACAAAAAATTATATTAATTTTGCAAAACCAAATTATTAATAATAAGTAAGTGTTTTTTTATGAAACGATTTTTGTTGGCGCATCTGATATTTATCGTTACTTTAAGTTCTAATTCTCAAACAATTAAGGTAACAGATTCTACACAAATATCCCTAATCACATGTTCGCCTTCCCGGAGTGCTGTGTATGCACAATTTGGACACTCAGGTATGCGAATCTATGATGCCATGCAAAAAATTGACTGGATGTTCAATTGGGGTGTATTTTCGTTTAACACCAGTAATTTCTATTTGAAATTTATCAGTGGTTATACCGACTATCAGTTGGGCGTGGTGGAGACGCCATATTTTTTGGAGGACTACCACAGACGCGGGTCGAGTGTTACAGAGCAGGTTCTGGATCTTAATTTGACAGAAAAAAACAATCTCATATATTTGTTGATGCAAAATTATCAGCCCGAGAACCGCGTGTATCGCTATAATTTTGTGTTCGACAACTGCGCCACACGTCCGGGCGACTTGATAATGACTGCTATCAATTCGTACCACGAGCATATATGTTTCAACGATGCCAAGTATACGCCCCTCTCTTACCGAGAGTTAATTGCGCAATACGTGGGCAAACATACTTGGCTTATGTTTGGAATCGACCTCGTTTTTGGCGCCGAATCGGACGAGGCGCCCGATGAAGACACCGCAATGTTTTTGCCCGAAATTATGAAGGAGAGATTTGCACATTCAACCATTGTGTCCAACGTGCTGCCCGAACGCAGTCTGATATTGTCGCAAAATATTCTGGTGCCAAAAAGCGGAGAAGATTTCAATGTCAACGCACGCAAAATGTCTGTTCCTTTTCTGTTTTTCTTAGTCCTTTTTATTGCACGCGCTTTTTTACTGGTAAAAGAAATTAAAGTTTTAAGGAAAAAATATTTGAACCTTGACTCTGTTTTGCTCATTTCCGTGGGAGTAATCGGAATTATTGCTTTTTTCCTGACCTTTATATCCATACATCCAATGGTGGGGTGCAACTACAATCTCCTTTGGCTAATGCCGCTCAATGTGATTGCAGGCATACTGATTTGGTACAAGCCTATGCGAAAATTCTTGTTCTTCTATTTTGTGTTCTATGCAACGCTCATTATAGTTGCGTGGATTATATACGCTGCCGGTATTCAATCAATTAACTACGCATTTATACCATTGATTTTAACCATGATGCTTGTTGCTACAAGTTGGATAATACGTTGCTCGCGTACGGTTCCGTTAAAAAGACTGCGAAGAATTTCCAAACATTCAAAACCCTGACGGCCGCAAGAATTAGTGGTTAGTGGTTAATTGTTAGTGGTTAGTGGTTAATTGCTATCTGCTATCTGCTAATTGCTAATTGCTAATTGAAATTCTTTTTTTGGAAAAAATTATGTCTATTTCGCACATATTTTTAAAATGCAATTTATAAAAGTATTTTTTTAAAATATTAATAAAAATTAAGGTAAATAAATAATAATTTAAAAGAAATAATTTTATCAAACAATCAAATATAGTTTTTTTGCCTGAAATAAAAGTTATTTTAATCATTTTGTCTAATTTTGCAACCAAAATCAAGTAAAATAATGTGATTTAATTATTTTTTATCATAACATTATAACACCGTTTTCAAAAAAAAAAATTATGTCTTTATTAAGGTTTAAGGTTGTAGAAGATGCTTTCAAGAAGAAAGCGATTGCAGTAGAGGCGCCCGGCAAAGCAGTGTCCGACTATTATGGTAAGTATGTTTTTAATCGCGAGCAGATGGCAAAATACCTTTCCGGCGAAACGATTAAAATCATTCTCAATGCCATTGACAAAGGCGAGGTTCTTAACAGAGACGTTGCCGACCATGTTGCCGCAGGAATGAAAATGTGGGCTATGGAAATGGGCGCAACGCACTACACGCACTGGTTTCACCCGCTCACAGACGGCACCGCAGAGAAGCACGATGCCTTCATTGAGTACGAAACCCGCGCAGGCGGGCGTGTAATCGAAGAATTTACGGGGAAATTGCTTGCGCAGCAGGAGCCGGACGCATCAAGTTTCCCCAGCGGCGGCATCCGAAATACATTTGAAGCACGCGGATACACTGCTTGGGACCCCTCATCGCCGGCATTCGTTGTTGACGACACCCTTTGCATACCCACAGTTTTTATCTCGTACACAGGCGAAGCGCTCGACTACAAAACGCCGCTACTGAAATCATTGTCGGCGATTGATAAAGCCGCCACTGCCGTAGCGCAGATTTTTGACAGCAAAGTTAAAAAAGTTTATTCCTACCTGGGCTGGGAACAGGAATATTTCCTTGTTGATGACGGGCTGTATGCTGCGCGTCCCGACCTCGTGATGACACAGCGCACGCTGATGGGACACGAGAGCGCGAAAAATCAGCAGTTGGAAGACCACTATTTCGGCGCAATACCAACGCGCGTGCAGGCATTCATGAAAGATATTGAATATGAGGCATATAAATATGCAATTCCCGTTAAGACTCGCCACAACGAAGTTGCGCCGAATCAATTTGAACTTGCCCCGATTTTTGGCGAAACCAATCTTTCCAACGACCAGAACCTGCTTATTATGGCTATTATGAAGCGCGTTGCACGGCGGCACGGCTTCCGCGTCCTGCTGCACGAGAAACCGTTTGCAGGCATCAATGGCAGCGGAAAGCACAACAATTGGTCATTAGGGACAGACACCGGCGTAGGACTGTTCACTCCGGGCAGAACACCCGAAGAGAACCTGCAATTCATTACCTTTCTGGTAAATACGCTGGTAGCGGTGCATAGAAACAACGCATTGCTCAAGGCTTCAATCATGTCGGCAAACAATGCCCACCGCCTTGGCGCCAACGAAGCGCCGCCTGCTATTATCTCCGTGTTTCTGGGAACGCAAATTTCGGGCGTATTAGATAAACTCGAAAAATCAACATCCGAAGAAGCAATAGTTGTAGATGCCAAAAAGAAAATGAAACTCGGCATAGCACATATTCCGGAAGTGCTTTTGGACAATACCGACCGCAACCGAACATCGCCTTTTGCATTCACAGGCAACAGATTTGAGTTTCGCGCTGTAGGCTCCTCGGCAAACTGCGCTTCTGCAATGACGGCCATCAATACGGCTGTGGCGTATCAACTCGCCGAATTTAAGAAAGAATATGACGCAAAAATCACATCGGGAGTAACCAAAGAGAAGGCAGTTTTTGATTTGCTAAAAAAATACATAAAAGAATCGAAAGCGATTCGTTTTGACGGCAACGGCTACAGCAATCAGTGGAAAGAAGATGCGAAGAAACGCGGACTGGACTGCCAAACAAGCGTGCCGCGCATTTTCGAGGCATATACATCGGAAGAAAGCATAAAACTGTTTACCCAAACAGGAGTGTTAAGCCAAAAAGAACTGCACGCCCGCAATGAAGTGAAATGGGAAACTTATACAAAGAAAATTCAAATAGAGGCGCGTGTTTTGGGCGATTTGGCGCTGAACCACATCGTTCCTGTTGCATCGAAATATCAATCGCTGCTACTGGACAATATTACAAGAGTTAAAGCCGTGTTCAACGATGAGAAAGCCACCAAAATCAATGCAATAGACATGAATCTGGTGGAAGAAATAGCCGAGCGTATCAGCGTAATTCAAACCGAAGTAGCCGCAATGATAGACGCACGCAAAAAAGCCAACGTGATAGAACACGAACAGCAAAAAGCAAACGCCTACCACGACACCGTATCGCCCTATTTTGACAAAATCAGATACCAAATTGACAAACTCGAAGAAGTGGTTGATAATGAGATGTGGCCACTGCCAAAATACAGGGAATTACTGTTTATCAGGTAGTTAGCCAGAACTTACTTGTCAGTTGTCAGATAATTAGCCGTCCCGCAGGATTTGTAACCTTGCGGGACGGTGAATTTTAGGAATTTGCAAATTCAACAGGCGCGGGGAGAAACATTAATATCTTTTATTCCTTCACAAACTTCTTCACAATATTTCCTGCCTTCAAAAAATAAACACCTGATGTAAGGCAACTAACATCAATTGTGTGGCTATCTCCTGAGAATTCCGAAGTAATAACGATTTTCCCTGATATGTCATAAATTTCAACTTCGCAAGTTCCGATACTTAAATCTTTACTCACAATTTTCAGTTTCGCAGTTACCGGATTCGGAAAAATCTGAAAAAATTGATTATTACTATCCACAGAAGGAATTTCTGCTGGTATTACATCAAAGGACAGCCCCTCTTCCAGTTTGGCTTCAGGCATCCAGTCAAACAGAAATGACGGGTCGGTAACGTGCTTAAACACATTTCCTACTGTGAACAAAGCGGCTTCCGATTCTGATATAACAATGCCTCCATTAGCGCGTTGCGAAAGGTCAGCCCCGCCCTCGCCTATTGTTCCATATTCTACAAAAACAGGATTAAGCCCTCCGGTCATTGTTGTCCAGCCTTGCGGGTTGAGCGTATTTGGGGCATTGCAACGGATGAAAGCCGCTTTGGGACGCGCTTGCCACGGGCGACCAAAGTGGAACGAAGTCATGGCATCATCATTAAAATCCAACTCCCCAGACGGAAGAGACCTTAAGTCGCAATCCAAAAAGACCATCCCGTAGGCAGTAGTTGCTTCGGTTGAAGGCGCAACAATCACACTGTTTTTGCGGTTAGCATAAGTGGTGCAATTATCGAACACACAAGTCTGACGACCGAAAATAAAATCAACATTCCCTTCAATATAACATTCTTTAAAATAAGCCCTGCCAATGCTGTTACCGAGATAAGTATCCTGATATCCCAGAATATTGCAATGATAAAACGCCTGACGGTCGCCCTGTGTTTTCAGTGCAACAGCCTGCTTTGCCTGGAGCGGGTCGATAGTGGCATTTTTGTAAAGATTTTGGAAAGTGATATATGCTGCGGTAAAGTCGTTGCCAAAGACGGCTACTGTCTGCGAATTGCTTGTACCCCAAGTTGAGCCACTTCCGTTATCCATCCCGGCAGCAATACTATCAACAATGACGGTATGTGCAACGCTGTCTTTCCAATAGCCCACAAGATAGACCTTGTTTTTATTTTGAGCGAGCGTGGGACGTTCTCTGTAAATTCCCGGTTTCACCCTGATAATATAGTTTCCGAGATAATTTGTGGGAACTGCGTCAAAAGCGTCTTGAATTGTTGTATAATCGCCGTCTCCGTACTTTGATACGGTCTTTTCCACCTGTGGCTGCGAGGCGAGCGTTGTGGCGCTCACTTGCTCTCCGTAGGACGTACCAACGCTGTTTGTAGCGAAAGCCCTTGCAAAATACGTCTGCTGCGGTTCCAGATTGCCGGCATAACCGTTGAATGTTCCGATGTCGCTACCCTTCACGCTTTTGAAGTCCGACACGGTAGGATTTTCGGAGGCGCTATACACAACGCCTCTTTCTGTAACCTCTGCGCCGCCCCAGTCGCTAACGTTGCAGTTGTTGATTGCAAAACCGGTGTTGGTAATGCCCGAAACAGCGCCTGTTGTAACCGTTGGAAGCGACAATTGCGACAATGTGGTGAAAAACATCTGCTCGCTATACCCTGTGCCTGCTTCGTTAGTTGCATAAGACCTGACGTAGTAAGTTGCATTTGTCTCAAGTTCTTGCAATTGAACTGCAAAATTTCCGTTTTTGGTGTCAGTGTCAACGGTTTTACTTTCAAGGTATATGGTCGGCATTTCCTCAGTACTCCACACAAATCCGCAAGCGCTGATTGAGCCGCCCCCGTTGTCTAATATGCCGGACGATGTTTTTGCCGAATTGGTTGAGATGTAAGTGGCGGCGGTTGGGGTTGCAAGCGCGGGAAGTTCTATAACGAGTTCGCCCGGCGTAGTTCCTTTAATGATGATGTCTTTAAGACATATTTGTTTTCCGGTGGAAACATTTTTATAGTAAGGATATATCCTAAAATATATTTTCCCGCCTGATTCCACCAACAAATTATCCACTTCCTCAACCATTTGCTGAAGTCCTGTGGTGTTGTCTCTGCCTATTGCCTCGTTTTCGAGATAAGGAATTTTTGTTCTCTGTATGAAATCAGGGTCTGTTGAATAGTAAAAATTAGCCCTCATTTCGCCACCTCCTTTTCCGCAAAACCAGCCCGAAATTTCAGTAACGGTAAAACTGCCGCCTTCTATCGGTCCAACAGAAAATTGAATGTATTTACCGGCATCTTCGGCTGTGTGCCAGTCTGTGTTGTCTACAGACTGTACCGAGAGACAGCCATCAGGACCGTCGTATGCCTTAAATTGCAGTCCTGCAAGTTCATAGTTACCATCGCTCAATGCCCCAACAATTTCACTGTCGGTATTGCCTACACAAGACCAAGTTGCTCTCGCGGGGATTTGAGAGGACACAAAACACGACACCAATAATGCCGTGATAAATAAAGATATTTTTTTCATGATAAATTAAATGTGTTAGTTAAATATATATAATTACGACAAAATTACATGAAAAACACGAGTTTTCCAAATGTATAAAATGAAGTTTTTTTTATGTGTTGATTATTTAATTATTTTAAAAAAAAAGATTTTTTTGCTCTCTGAAATTATTTTTATACTTTTGCTCTTCCTGAAACACTAATTTATTATATAGATAATGTCAGAATTAAAAATTGTAGCAACCGTTGTTGCAAAACCCGAATTTCAGAATGATTTGGAACAAGCGTTTCAAATCGTAGTTGATGAAACCCGCAAGGAAGCGGGCAATGTCCTGTACGAACTGAATCGTAACGTAAATAATCCGTTGAAATACATTATATTGGAAACATGGCAATCGCAGGAAGCCATCAACCTGCATAATGACAGCGCACACTTCAAAGCGTTTGTAAATGCTATTGAAGGAAAAGTAGAAAGTTTGACGGTAGATGTTATACGGAAAGTCTATTAAATCTGTTACCTGCGCAGCAGAGAGATTTAACAGACTTTAATTGAACCCTAACAAGGTGCGTGCCAAAAGATGAATGGGAAATCAAAATGGAAAGCCAATTTCCGAATTGTTTTTTTCTTACTGCTTTTGTTCCCAAAAATTAAATTAAAATTTGACATGAACGATTTGGTAGACGAAACAGGAAACGCAGGTGCAACCTGCACAAACAATACAAACGGAGCAAAACTGCTCTACAAGTCGCAAACGCGCTTTATGTTTCATTCGCACGTAAAAATCAAATTGCCTGCATTCTACCCCGACAATTTGTTTGATTCACTGTTCGCTGTTGCCGAAAATTTTGATAAAAATTACAACACATTTTCCAAAAATTCGTTTTTAGATAAAATCAACAAAAATTCAGGCAGTTTTACTGACGTTGATACTCAAACAGTTGACTTGTTGCAAAGCGTAATTGCGCTTTGCAACAATTTTGATGGCGAGTATGACATTACGGTTATGCCGCTACTGCGAGCGTTGGGATTTTTCGAGTCTGAAATCAGCCCGCACCGCAGCAACCGCAGAATGCAGAACTCGTTGGAACAGAGCAAAAAACTTGTGGATTTCAGGCGCATTGAAATTCGCGGCAATTTTGTAAAAACTGGCAAGCAACAGGAAATTGTAAGTGGCTCATTTCTAAAAGGTTATGCTGTTGATAAGGTGATTGCGCAAATGAGAGCAGCCGGCATTTCCGACGGCATGGTAAATGCCGGTGGCAGCACACTGTTTGCATTGGCAAACCAGCAGCACAAAAACTGGCAAATTATTGTTAATCACCCTGCTACAAACAAAAATTTGTTCAATTTAAATATTAAAAATCAATGTTTTTCCACCTCGGCGCAAAATATTATTTTCGTTGAAAACGGCAATCGTAAGTTCGGACATATTATTAATCCAAAAACGGGATTGCCTTCTGAAAATCAGCAAGTTGGAATAATCTCAAACGATTGTCTCACGGGCGACGTGTTTTCAACCGCACTGATGAATTTCACCGGAAAAACATTTTTGAAAAAGATAAAACTCTTACGTCAAAACTTTGATATTGAAGGATTTATGCTCGACAATGATGACAAGTTGTTTTTTTCTGACGGCTTTAAAAATTATTTTTGCTAAATGAAACGAACACGATTAACAAAACACACAAGGTTATGATTATGTTGTCGTGTGAGTTCCATCTGACCTTAAAAAATAAAATATAAACAGATGAAACAGATTATTTTTGCTACCGGCAATGCACACAAACTCGAAGAAGCATGCGCCATTTTGAAGGATTTTAAAATATTGAGTTTGAATCACTTGGGCTTCACCGAAGACATTCCCGAAACTGCCGATACCTTACAAGGGAATGCTTTGCTCAAGGCGCGTTTCATACACCAAAAATACGGTATGGATTGCTTTTCAGATGATACGGGGCTCGAAATTGCTGCGCTCGGCGGTGCGCCCGGAGTACATTCGGCGCGGTTTGCAGGCGAGCATAAAAGCCCGATTGACAACATGCGAAAAGTGTTGCAACTGCTTGAGAACCAGCAAAACCGCAGAGCGCAATTTAGAACCGTTATCGCACTTATTTTCAACGAAAAAGAATATATTTTTGAAGGAAAAACACAAGGAACAATAATCACTGAACCGCGTGGGTCAGACGGTTTTGGCTACGACCCTGTTTTTATGCCGGACGGCTACGACAAAAGTTTTGCGCAACTTGCTGCAAACAAAAAAAACGCAATCAGTCATCGCGCTATGGCATTGAAAAAAATGGCATATTTTTTATTGAAAAATAAATAAAAATACTCCTGCCAATATTAAAATAACAGAATATTATTACAAATGGCTGTTTTTTTCAATCGCCATATCCATACGAAAAACAATACTTTTGGCGAGAACATGATGGAGGTTCTCGCCATATCTATACAAAAAACAGTACTTTTGGCGAGAACCTAATAGAGGTTTTCGCCACATCTATATAAAAAACAATACTTTTGGCGAGAACCTGATAGAGGTTCTCGCCATATCTATATAAAAAACAGTACTTCTGGCGAGAACCTAATGGAGGTTTTCGCCACATCTTATTTTCTTTACTTGAACAAATCTGCTAATGTAATTTCCTTTTGTATTGTGCCGTAATACTTGTTTTTTGTTACTCCATAAGTAGTTAGCATGAGCAAATGTACTGCTTTCTGCGTCTTTGTTTCTGAAATAAGACTGGCAACTTTGTTGCGCAATTTCTCATCATATTCTTTGTTGATAGTGAATTTTGATTTTGAAAATTTTATTTCGCATAAATCTGTCAAACCGTCTTTGCGGTCGATAATCAGGTCAATTTGTGCAGCGGGCTTTGTACCTTTGCTATTTCGCCACGAGGCAACCGATGCTTGTATGCCCGCGATACCAAGCGCTTCTTTTACTTCCCTAATGTGCTGCAATACAAGAATTTCAAAGGCAAAACCAGCCCAAGCATTTTGTTGCGGCGTGTTTTCCGAGTTAGTCCAAAAATGTGTGTCGTTGTACTCGTTGTTCGACAGATATTTGAAATAAAACAGTGTGAACGAGTCAATTAATTGATATAAAATATCACGTTTTCTTTTTCCGAACGAAGAATATGAGCGAATAAAACCACTGTTTTCCAAATTTTCCAGCATTGTTGTAAAGCCACCGCCCGTACTGATTTTTGTTGCTTTTGATATTTCCTGTCGTGTAAGTCCTTTGGATTTTTTGCTCAATGCCTCAACAATTTTCATATACTCTTCGGAATCTCTGAAAAGCGACTTGTACAGATTTTTAAATTCGCTTTTTAATTCTGCAAACTTATCAAAAAACAGAAAATCAATATTTTGCGACAAACTCAATTCTTTTTTAATTTTACTTAAATAAAACGGTATGCCGCCCAAAATCATATAACATTCGGCAATTTGATATTGTGAGAACTTTATTTTTTGTGATTTTAAATACTTCTCACACTCTTTCAGTGTGAACGGTTCGAGAAAAATAGAGGCAGTGATTCGATTATGCAATCCGCCGTGATTGTTTATTAACTTATTGATTATCCACGAGGTAGCAGAGCCGCAAACGATTAAAAAAACGTCTTTTCGGGCGCAAGCCCATCCGTTCCAAAAATGCTCTAACGCCGCGAGAAAACGGGAGCAATGCGTATCTAACCAGGGAATCTCGTCAATAAAAATGATTTTGCGCTTTTCTTTTGACTTAGAAATGACTGTTATCAGGTCTTCAAAGGCGTAAATCCACGACTTGGCGACAGAAAATTCTCCCAAACCAACTTTGTTAAGCGAAATAGTGAAATTGGTTAGTTGTTCTTTGATGTTAGAATTTGCCAATCCTGCCATATCGAAGAAAAATTTTTCTTTGAATGTCTCCCGTATTAAAAAAGTTTTGCCTACGCGCCTTCTGCCGTAAACCGCCGCAAATTCAGGCTTGGAAGAGTTGTATAAATCAACTAACCGCCTCTGTTCCTGTACTCTACCAATGATATTTGATTTCATCTGTTTGTTTATATTTTATTTTTTAAGGTCAGATGGAACTCACACGACAACATAATCATAACCTTGTGTGTTTTGTTAACCGTGTTCGTTTCATAAGATAAGGATTTAAACTTCGCTACAAAGTTACAAAAAATATTTGTTTTGGCGAAATCTACCCATAGGTTCTCGCCATATCTATACAAAAAACAGTACTTTTGGCGAGAACCTCTCAATTTGCACAAACTTAAAAATATGGAATTTTGTGCATGGGAAACAGTAAGCGCCTGAAAATCAATTTTTTTTTTCAAAATCTTTGAAATTTCTTTTTACAGTACGCAAACAAGATTAAAAAAAATGTAAGTCGCTGATTACAGGAAATTTGTAATGAGACAAGTTACAATATGAGTTAAAATGAACTTGCAAAAATTGAACGAAAAAATAAAAAAAACTGTTTTTTTTTGAAAAAAAATAGAACACATTAAATTTTTTTATATATTTGCAGTCCCATTATATCGCTAAGTTTTTGTGGGTTGCAGTTGCAAAATTGCAGTAAAAATTTGAGGATAGAAACACCCTAAGATAAGGGAAGTGCGTACAGCAATGTTTTTTTTAACAGACGGATATTTATAGATATTAAGTTTAAATTGTTTTGTCAATTACATTTTTTTTGAGAGACACAATAAAAACAGCGTTTTGCAGTTATCTAAAAGATGAACAAACTGCCTTATTATTTGACATGAAAAATAAAACAAAATAATAATAAAAAAAATACATTAAAGTTTTAAAAAAAAAAGTTTATTATGGAAACTAAAAAACAAAAAGTAAAAAAATCTAATGGCGTATCCGCCGCACTTGTTGTACTCGCCTGCGCAGTAGTAGCATTCGTGTTTTTCTTTGGATATTGCGGTGCAGCATCGCATTTTGATGCAAAAGGTCACCCAATTGACTTCTTTGGAATGTACTTTCAGGGCGGTTTCGTTGTGCCAATCATCATCACTTTGTTATTGACGGTAATAGTGCTTTCAGTAGAACGCGCCATTGCTTTGAGCAAAGCCAAGGGCAAAAAGAAACTTTTGGGTTTTGTAGAAGCCGTTAACGCCAAACTTGGCAGTGACGATCTTGCCGGCGCACGCAAATTGTGCGACGAACAGGGTGGCAGCGTGGCAAACATTTTGACCTCTGCTCTGCTTCGTTACGAAGACATTGACCGCAAAGACATTTCTAATGATGAAAAGGAAGAAATGGTACGCAAAGAAATAGAAGATGCAACTACACTCGAAATGCCAACTCTGGAACAAAACATGAGCGTTATTGCAACAATTTCTACACTCGGTACTCTGATGGGATTGTTTGGGACTGTGCTTGGTATGATTCGCTCCTTTGGCGCTATGGGACAGGAAGGCGCACCCGACTCCACCGCTTTGGCTGTTGGTATATCAGAAGCCCTTTATAATACTGCCACAGGTATCGGCACAGGCGCTTTGGCTATCGTTTCTTATGGATATTTTTCCGGCAAAATTCAAGATATTACTAACGCTGTAGATGAAATCGGCTTCACAATAGGTCAAACATTTACAAAACGCTCGTTGAAAAAGTAAAGCCCTTGCCCGCAATAGCGGCAAGTACGAGCAGAACAAAGCCAAATCCTTATTTGTGAGGGATTTAGCAATTGTAGTATTTTAATTTATTTAAAGGAAAAAAAAATGTCAAAAATAAAACAGAAAAAACACAGTACGTTTATTGACATGACGGCAATGAGTGACGTTACTGTCCTTCTGCTTACGTTCTTTATGAGTACGGCAACGTTTTTGCCCAAAGAGCCGATACAGGTAACATCGCCGGGGTCGGTAATGGAAATCAAAATTCCGGACGCTTTTATCACCACCATTCTTATAAGACCGGATGGGAAAGCATACGTGAATTTTGACCGCCCAAACGACCGTAGAGCCATATTGAACAAGATAGGAAAGGACTACAACATCACTTTCAGCAAGGACCAGACCAATGCGTTCTTGAATCAGCCATCCATAGGCGTACCCATCAACAACACCACGTTTCCAAAGTTCCTTGACCTGTCGCTCACCGAGCAGGACGAGTACCTGAAAACACACGGGCTCGCTACCGACAGCGCAGACAATCAACTTAAAACGTGGCTAACAACGGCTATCAACGTTGCAAGAGAGGACGGCGAAGAATATGCAAAAAAATATAACATCGCAATAAAAGCCGACAGGGGAACACCCTACGACAATGTTGCACCTGTTATTTCTACTTTGCAGGATTTGCACCTGAACCGCTTCAACCTGATAACCACTTTGGAGCAGATGCCAAATCTTTTGGCTACCAATTAATTTTTAACATAAAGAAAAAGAAAGGAAAATAAAATGGCAGAAGTAAATACCGGCAGCGAAGAACCCAAAAAAGGAAAGCCGCAAAAAAGAACCCTGCGTGTGGATTTTACCCCGATGGTGGATATGAACATGCTACTCATCACGTTCTTTATGTTTTGTACAACATTGAGTAAGCCCCAAATGATGAACCTGGTGGTGCCCGCAAAAGATAAGAATATAGAAATCAAAGACCCGCCAAAAATAGACAAAGAGAGGACGGTTACAGTCATTCTTGGAGCCGACAACAAATGTTACTACTATATTGGCGACCCGAATTATGCCGATTGGCAATCTTTGCACGAAACGGACTATTCACCTGCCGGGCTACGCGCGTTGCTGGTGGAGAAGAACGTGAAAGCGGTCAGGGAAATAGTTGACCTGCGCAACAAACAGGCACGCAACGAAATACCCGACTCTACGTTCAAGAAGCAGTCGGCAGAGGTCAAAGACGCCAAAGACGCATGGAACGTTATGATAAAGCCCACAAGCGGCGCAACGTTCAACAATCTGGTGGCTGTGCTTGACGAAATGCAAATTTGCGCTATCGGACGATATGCGATTATTGACATGACAGACGGTGATAATTTCCTCGTGAAAAACTATCAGGAAAAAGGAGCGCTTAGCCAGCAGGCAGGACTTGCGCCAAAATAAGCAAAAAGAGATATGGTAAATAAAGTTATAAAATTTGCAATTCCATAATTAATAATTTTTATAACTTTCATCTTTAAACTTTACAATTAAAATAATAATTATGGCAAAAGATATTTATTTAAATTCTCAGGAATGGTCAGACTTGGTCTTCGAGAACAAGAACAAGGCATACGGAGCATATCAGATGCGTCTTGGGTCGTCACGCCGACATATTTGGGCTTTCCTGATTGTTTTGATAGCAGCAGCAGTTATTGCAATTGTGCCAATGATATACAGCACAGTACGCAAAGCCTTTATTCAGCAACAGGGTATTGATGCTTCCGTAGAACTGGCTAATTTGCAGGATGCGGAAGAAGAGCAAAAGCAGGACGAGCAACTTATCAAGCCGGAGGCGCCGCCGCCGCCGCCGTTGAAAACCACAATTCAGTTTGTGCCGCCCAAAATGGTTGATGCAAGCGAACTCACAGAAGACAATCAACTGAAATCGCAGGAGACCTTGCAGGAAACCAAAGAACAGATTTCGCTCGAAACAGTGAAAGGGGTAGATGATATTAACGCTATCGACAAGGCAGACCTCGAAACGCATCAGGTTATTGCCGAGAAGCCCAAAGAAGAGGAAATATTTGTAAGCGTAGAGCAAAATGCAGAGTTCCCCGGTGGTACGCCGGAATTGTATAAATTTGTTCAAAACAATTTGCGATATCCCGCCATTGCTCAGGAGAATGGGATTCAGGGAAGAACAACGGTACGCTTTGTTGTGGAAAAAGACGGCTCAGTATCAGATGTAACCGTAATGCGCGGTTTTGATAGCAATTGCGACAAGGAAGCGGTGCGTGTAGTAAAAATGCTGCCCAAATTCCAGCCCGGACGCCAAAACGGACGCGCTGTACGTCAGTATTTTACACTCCCTGTAACTTTCAAGTTGCAGCAACAGTAAAAAATTTGTTTCGTATTTGAAAAAATATTAACAAATTTATTTTTGCAAGGATATTTCCGACCCTCGCTGTCGGAAGTGTCCTTGCAAGTTGCGCAGACAACCATTATAAGTCATTAATTTCTTATCACTAAATAACAGTTGCCCCCCAAAGGCTGATAAAAGTAAATTACCGAATTTGAACGCAACTCAATGGCAGGAAAGCAAATAAAGTCGCTTGCAAAAGACACTGCAATCTATGGCTTGAGCAACATTATAGGGAAATCTATCAACTGGTTGCTGGTGCCTCTTTACACGCGCACTTTGGCGAGTCCGTCTGATTACGGCGTTGTTACCAACCTGTATTCGTGGACAGCGCTGTTGCTCGTTATTCTCACGTATGGAATGGAGACGGGCTTTTTTCGCTTTATCAACAATGGCAAAGACGCTCCTAACCGCATTTACAGTACCTCAATGATTTCGGTAGGCAGCACGTCCTTGCTGTTTGCCGTGCTGATTGTTGCTTTGGCGCCCCAGTGTGCCACATTGCTCAAATTGCCGGCGCACCCCGAATACATTCGCATGCTTGGCATCTCCGTTGCCCTCGATGCCTTTGCCAGCATCCCGTTTGCCTATTTGCGTTACTGCAAAATGCCGATACGCTTTGCCGCTATAAAATTGATATATGTAGTACTGAACGTACTTATAAATCTGTTTTTCTTTGTTGCCTGTCCGTATCTGCTCAAGCACGCGCCCGCCTCTGTCCAATGGTTTTACGACCCCAGTTATGGCGTTGGTTATGTGTTCGTTGCAAATATTATTTCAACAATCATTCAAACGCTTTTCCTTGTTCGGTATATAGTTGTTGTGAGGTTTGAGTTTGACAAGGCGCTGTTGCGTAGAATTTTGCGCTACTCGCTGCCACTCTTGCTCTTGGGCATTGCAGGGACAATGAACCAGACGCTCGACAAAATTCTCTATCCATACCTGCGGGCAGGCATTGGCGGCGATATTGAATTGGGTATATACGGCGCTACATCCAAAGTGGCGCTTATAATGCTGATGTTCACCCAAGCCTTTCGCTTTGCATACGAGCCGTTTGTGTTTGCCCAAAAACGCTCCCCGAAACACCACGACAGTTATATCCAAGCCATGAATTTTTTTGTAGTGGTGTCGTGGTTTATTTTTTTGGGAATGATTTTTTATATAGATATTTTTAAACTTATTATACCGGAACAATACTGGTCAGGATTTGACGCGGTGCCGATAATTCTTGTTTCGTTCATATTTCAGGGCATATATTTCAATCTTTCTATATGGTACAAACTTTCGGACAGGACGATGTTTGGGGCGTGGTTTTCCGTTGCCGGCACTGCCGTTATCGTGGCTGGCAATATGTTGCTTGTGCCTCGCTTTGGTTATTACGGTTGTGCGTGGGCGGCTTTTGCCTGCTATTTTTTGGTAATGCTGCTTTCGTATTTCTTCGGACAAAAATACATGCCAATAGCCTATAATCTGAAAAAAATTGGGTTTTACACTTTGATAGCATTAATACTGTTTGTACTCTCATTCTTAATAAAAACCTCTTACGAATGGTTAAATTATTTTATTAAAACAATTTTAGTTATAATTTATCTTTTAATATTTATAAAAAACGATTTGCCTGTAAAAAAAATTCCTGTTTTGAATAAATTATTTAAAGAAATTAAGAATTGAGAATTAAGAATTGAGAATTAAAACAATACCTAACTAAACTCTAAACTCTAATAACTAATAACTAATTCAAAACTATACCTAACTGTATTCAATGAACAATTAATTGTTTTTTTTCTATAAAATTTTGCGAAACAATTTTACCGGTTGGCGTGTAATTTAAAAATTTAATGTTATCTTTGCAGGCTGATAAAGTTCATGTTTTCTTAATTTTTACAAACGCGGCAATGGCTCAGTTGGTAGAGCATTGGCTTCCCAAGCCGAGGGTCGCGGGTTCGAGTCCCGTTTGCCGCTCATACGCATTGATGAAGTAAATTGCTGATATACAATAGTATAACAGCAATTACTGTTTTTAAGACATGCAGTATATAACAAATTGCAAACAGCAAAAATGAACAGTATGCGTAATATACATTTTTTAGTCTTTTCCATAATATTTTATTGAAAATTTTTGGATAATCTCTAATATTTTTAATGATTTTTCGTTATATTCTAATAATTTTCACATCATTTGTGTGCTAAGAAATAATTTTGAGCAGGATATTAAGCAGTGTATCAAAGTTTTGCGCGAAGGCGGTACAATTCTTTATCCAACGGACACTGTTTGGGGAATTGGGTGCGATGCAACAAACGAGGCAGCCGTGCAAAAGGTTTTTTCAATAAAACGCAGGGCAGATTCAAAGTCGTTGATTTTGCTCACCGACAGCGCCGCCAAACTGTCGGTCTATGCGGAATTTGTACCTGACATTGCTTACGATTTGGTTGAGATTTCGGAAAAGCCTGTAAGCATTGTTTATTCGGGTGCGCGTAATTTGGCAAAAAATGTGATTGCTGCTGACGGCTCTGTGGCTCTGCGTGTTACACGCGAAAAGTTTTCCAGAGAACTTTGCATGCGGTTTCGTAAGCCTGTTGTGTCTACTTCGGCTAATATCAGCGGCATGCATGCACCTGCAAATTTTGCAGAAATAGCAGAAAATATCATCGCATCGGTGGATTATGTTGTAAAATTCAGACAGAACGAACTTGTAATGTCAGCGCCTTCTTCAATCATAAAATTGAGTAAAAATGCTGAATTTCAATTAATTAGAATATAAAAAAATAAGAGGAAAATGTAGTGGAAAAAACTTTACTTCGATATCGTTATATTGTTTCCGATTTTGTTGCTGCCTTTTTGGTGTGGGTGGCATTTATGTATTTCAGGCAAATTGTGAACGACAATATTCTGTTCGAGAATGTGCGCATTTTCATCCCCAAGTACAATTTTATATCGAGCATTGTGGTGTATCCTTTTGTTTGTTTGTTTGTTCATTGGCTATCAGGCATTTACTTGCATCCGATGGCGCAAACCGGCGTGTCTGTTTTTCTTGCCACAGTTGCGTCTTCGGTTGTGATTTCGTTTGTAATTTTTTTCGCCTTAATGCTTGATGATGTGGTAGTTACATACGAATATTATTATTATTCTCTTTTAGTACTTTTAGGTTTAAACATTGTTATTATATTGATTTTCAGACTGTTCATTGTTTCGTATGTAAAACGTAATTTTAAGACTAAAAAATGGGCGATAGATACAGCCATTATTGGGCTTGGCGAAAATGCGAGAAAGATTTCGCGCGAACTCGCTTTTTCTACAACTGACGAATTTGCGGGATTTATTTCGCCAAACGGGATGCCAAAACATTCAAAGGAAAAAATATTAGGGTCGTTTCACGAAATAGGCTCATTGATAGACAATTATCAAATCAAAAAAATTATTATTGCACTTGACAGTCCTGATGATTATACGCTTTTTTCTATTATTAACAAACTTTTCAACTTCAATATAGAAATAAGTTTTACTCCACGTATCAACGAAATTATTACAGGCAGCGCCAAAATGAACAGTCCGAAGTTCAGCCCGCTTGTAAGCGTTACGCACTCGTCAATGTCTGACTGGCAAGTGTGTGTTAAGCGGTTCTGTGATATTTTATTTTCTATTATTGCGCTGATAATATGCACTTTACCAATGATTGCTATTGCCATTGCGATAAAAAAGGATTCTTCGGGCAGCGTTTTTTTCAGGCAGGAAAGAATAGGTAGATATGGAGTTCCATTTAAAATGCTTAAATTCAGAACAATGCGCAACAATGCCGAAAACGGATTGCCTCAATTGAGCAACGCAAGAGACGAGCGGATTACAAAAATCGGATATTTTTTACGCAAGTACCGTCTGGATGAAATCCCGCAGTTTATCAACATTTTGCGCGGCGAAATGAGTTTGGTTGGACCGCGCCCCGAACGCGCTTTTTTCATCAAAAAAATCACCGAAGATGCGCCATACTACTGCCTGCTATACAGGATACAGCCCGGATTAACCTCGTGGGGACCTATCAGAATAGGATATTCCGACACGATAGAAAAAATGATTGAGCGCCTCAACTACGACATTATTTACATGGATAACATGTCGCTTTTTGTGGATATGAAAATTCTGATTTATACTTTTGAAATAATTTTCAAAGGAAAAGGGGTATGATCCCCCTATCCTATCCGTCTGAGAAATGCAAACAGATGTTTTTCCTGTTCTGTTACCCGTTTTTATACCCGTTTTTATCTTGGCGGTCTGTTGCCGAATGGCGGCTGTCCGGGACGTTGTTCGCTTTTCTGAGTGTGTTCCTGCGCTTCGGAAGCCGTCATTCCCGAAAAGCGGTTAAATTTATACGAAAAACTTAACATAACGTACGATTGGAGCGTGTTGTATTTCGTGTTTTGAATGTAGTTGTCGCCTATTTGCTGGCGAATGTTTAGGCGTTGCTGCAAAATATCGAAGGCTTTTAGCGTCAGCGTTGCCGCTCCTTTGAAAAGGGTTTTGTCGATAGAGGCGTTCCACAGCACTTCTTTTTGGTCGAATTCGCTGCTGTAGCCGCGCCGTGTGGTGTAGTTAATGTCTGATGACAGCGTGAAATTCTTGGGCAGGTGAAAAACCACGTTGCCGCCGGCTGTCCAGTCGTATGTTTCCACATTGCCACTGCTTACGTTCATGTTGCTTTTGGCGTTGGAGTATTGCAGTCCGCCATTAGCGCCAACCTCTATGAAGTCGTTGGTAAAAGTTAGCGACAGCCGCTCGCCGAGCCGCAGGTTCTGACTTTCACTCAAATCGCCGAGTTTGAGATTGTTAATATCTATTTCGTCAGATTTGACATTGCGCGCATTGTAACCATATTGCCTATTGAACATCAGGTTGGTGTTGGTATTGAATTGCAGGCGTTTTTTTACAAGTGGCGTGTTGAAATTCACATTTGCACCGCTTATGAAGGGCAAAACGCCGATAGCGTTGATTGTTTGCGAATAGCGTTTGCCCGCCGCGTCATAAATAGTGTTGTTTAGGAGCGCGTTTTGGGTCAAATTGGCAAACATCATCATTGTGAATGACGAGAAAGTATTTTGATTGAACGCGCTGTACATCAGGCGTAAATTGTGTGCAAAAGAGGGGTTCAGAGTGGGATTGCCAACAGTTTGGCTCATCAAGTTTGAATTATCTTTCACCGGTTGCATCTGGTCGATTGACGGCTGCGAGGTGCGCCCGCGATAATCTACTCGGACAAATTTTTTCGTTTCAAAATTATATTGGAAGCGTAAATTCGGCGCAAAATTAACTACTGAATTTTGAAATTCGCGGGCGCCAAAACTGACGGTTTGCGAGGGTTCGATTTTCATTCCCAAAGTTAAATTATAGAGTTTTTGGGTAAATCGATAGTTCAATTCAAAGGCTTCTTTGTAGAAATTAGTACGGAAGTTGTTGCTGTATGCAGTGTCCAAGTCGGTATAATCGCCTGCGACATCTCTTCGGTACTGATTTTTTTCCGATTTATTAAAATTTCCTTCAATGTCAGCCACAATTTCGAGTAAATTATTGACATTCCACAGCGGTTCAACCCACGACATACGCAGGTCAAAGTTCTGTCGGCTCGTGGAGTTGAATATTTTTTGGTTAATATTATTGTCGGTCAAAATTTCGTTAGTTTGCTCATTTATAGTTTCGCGGTCGGTTTTGTTAACTCCCAAAACGAGCCGTGCTGTGAGTGTGCGCCCCTTTTTCTGAAATTTGTGGTTGTAAGTAGTGCGTAAGTTCGCGCCGTAGGCAGTGTTTTCGCCGTTATTTACGGTTCTGCCTTGCGAAGTGGTGTCGTTTTGCGTTAAGTAATAAAAATCATTGGAACTGTCTGTAAATGTTTTACTTAAATTAAAATTCGGCTGAAAAAGAAAAGTATTCATAGAATCAGGTTTCCATTCCGCTTCGAGCCGAACATTTGTGCGCCACATATTATTTACGCTGTAATTTTTGGAGTAATTATAATAAGTTGCCGAATCTAAATAAGTTGTTCGGTCGTTTTCGGTATCTTGTGTGTTTCGCGTGTGGCTTGCCGACACATCGCCCCCAATGTTCAATTTAGGATTTACCTCGCCACTCAAATTGTATCCGAGGTTCTGATTTTCGGTAATTCCGGTGTTCATATTAAATCCTCCGCGCCCGCGCGAAGTCCGTGCCGTATTCACATTGTTGGCGCCTGCGGTGATTGTTTGCTGATAATCGCCATTTACTATATTTAAGAAGCCGTTTGCATCGTAACGAAATTCTCCGTCATTAACATCTGCGCCCGCTCCAGCGGTAAAATTACCGAATTGCCCTTTTTTGCGGTTCTTCTTAAATGTCAGATTTATAATGCGCTCGGTGTCGCCGTCTTCAAAGCCTGTCAGTTGCGCCATCTCCGACTTCTGGTCGAGCACCTGCACCTTTTCTATGGCATCGGCAGGGATATTTTTTGTTGTCATTTCAATATCGCCGTCAAAGAATTTTTTGCCGTCAATGCGAATATTTTTTATTTCTTCGCCGTTAACCGTAATTTTTCCGTCTGCGGTGATTTCTACGCCCGGCATTTTTTTCAAGAGGTCTTCCACAACCGCGTTCTCGTTGGTTTTGAACGCTGCTGCGTTGTATTCCAGCGTGTCGCCTTTGACGGTCATTTGCGCTGCCGTGCCTTTGACAACAACTTCTTTGAGCAGTTGCACATCTTCAACCAAATGAAACGCCCGCAGCACAACGTTTTTGTCAGCCACCGTAACATTCACAGTTTGAGACATATAGCCCACAAAACTTACTTCGAGAATGTAGTGTCCGCTCGGAACTTTTGGCAGTGAAAATTCGCCCTTATCGCCGGTTTGCGTCCCGTTGATATACGCAGAATCTTTCGCCAAAAGCAAGCGCACGCCTACGCCTTCCATTGCTCCACCATTTGTATAGTCAAACACGGAAGACGAAATTGAATACTGAGAAAAAACATTTAAAGAAAAGAAAATCAGTGAAATAAGTAAAAATATTTTACGACTCATAATAAAAATAACTAATACATAAAAAAAAAGAGACTGATAATTTTGCTTAGTAATTGCTTTTTGACAGAAAAAAAAGGAAAAGGTTTATTTTTGGAAAAAATACTTTTTTGAATAGTGATTAATTAAGAAATGAAGAAATGAATGAATTAAGAAATTGAGAATTGAGAATTGAAACAAGATCTAACCATACCTAACTATTTCTAACAATTTCTAACAGTTTCTAACAATTTCTAACTACACCTAACTAAACTCTAAACTCTAAACTCTAAACTCTAAACTCTAAACTCTAATATCTGCTAATTGCTATCTGCTATCTGCTAATTGCTAATTGCTAATTGCTAATTGAAAACTGTGGTCTGTTTTTGAAATATTTTTGGGCATAAAATTGCAATTTTTCGTTTTTTTGAAAAATAAAACAGTAAAATTTTCGTTTAACTTTTTGTTCAAAGAAGAAACAATGAGAATTAAAGTTTTTACTATATTGCTAATCAATGTATTGGCAATGACGAGTATTTTCGCGGGCTATGGTCAGCAGTCATTTTACCGCATGGAGTTGGGCGCTTTTGGTGGCGTGGGGGCTGAAACGTCAAAAACGATGTACAAAGAGCTGCGTCCTGCCTTTGGTGGGATAGTGCGTTTTAAGTTTGACAAGCGGTGGTCGCTGCGGTTGACCGGTGGCGGCTACAATCTTTATTCGGCGGTGAATGATGGCGTTGCGCAGCAATCTCTGCAATATACTAATACGCTGATTGTTAGCGACTTGGTAGGGGAGTTTAATTTTTTTGATTTTGAAATAAATGAGTTCAATCGCAAGGCTCGGCGTTTTTCTCCCTACATTTTTGCGGGCATTGGCGGCACAATGTATCGTTTTGAGTCGCAGAGCGACATAGAGCCGCTTGTAGCCTTTGGCGTGGGTATCAAGTACAAACTTGCGCCGCGCTGGAATTTGAACGCTCAATATGTTCATCATCTGAGTTTTACCGACCGTCTTGAGGGCGTTTGCGAACTCAGTGATATTTACGGAGTAAAGGGGTCAAATTTTTTGAATAAAGATATGCTTTCGGCAATAACGGTTGGTATTACCTTTGATTTTTGGCTTGATGCAGGGCATTGTTATTGCAAATAACCTTTAATAGTGGTTAGTGGTTAGTGTTTAGAGTTTAGAGTTTAGTTGACAGATATCAGGAGTTCGTTGACATCAACGACTTAATTTTTTTTTCAAAACCTCTCTAATGGTTTGTGAGAGAGGACTTTGAAAAGAAAAAACGTTGTTAGTTGTTAGTGATTAGTGGTTAATTGCTAATTGTTAATTCAAAATTCAACGCCTAACTATTTCTAACTATACCTAACTCTATTCAATTCTCAATTCTCCACTAACAACTAACCACTGCTAAATATCGCCTTCGTCCGAGTAGTATTTTTTGCGCTGTTCTATTTCGCGTTTTCTCGATTTTGAGAAATAATAATATCCGTAACCGTATGCCCCATATTCGCCGTATTTACCATATTTGCCGTAATAGTTTATTCTGTCAATATCCGCATCGTTGAGTACGGAATATATTCTGCTTATTTTGTCGGCTTTCAACTGCATAAGAATACGCTTTGTAAAGATTTTGTTAGTTTTGTTTTGTCGCACAACGAACAGGTTAATGTCTGCCACAGTTGTCATCAGCGAATATGCGTCGGCAACGAGTCCTACCGGACTTGTGTCCATGATTATAAAATCGTATCGTTCTCTGAGTATATCAAACAGTTCTCTAAGTTTTTCAGAGCGGACTAACTCTCCCGGGTTTGGCGGGATTGTTCCGCCGGGCAATATATCGAAGTCAATTCCTTTTACTTTTGTGATAGCCTCGTCCAGCGTACAGTCGCCTATCAGATAGTCGGTGATGCCGAATTTTGAGGTCTCCTTAAACTCTCGCAAAATAGAAGGTTTGCGTATGTCCATGTCAATCATCAGCGTTTTTTTCTTTGTCATGGCGTAAACCGATGCGAGATTGGTTGAGAAGTATGTTTTTCCATCTCCACTTTCGCTTGATGTTACCAATATCAGTATGTTTTCTTTTCGCTGGAGAATAAATTCTATTCTGGTGCGTATAACTCTGAACATTTCGGTAAATGAAGAGCGCGGATTTTTGGCAGCCAGAACGGGGTCTGTCCTTTTAGAATGGCGTACAGAGCCGATATTTGGGAAATATGCGAGTTTTTCAAGTTCGTCACTGTTTCTGATTGTGTTGTTGAACAGTTCTTTTACAATGATTAGAACCAGCGGTATAAGCAATCCTATTGCCAGCCCTGTGCTGGTGTTTCTTGAGCGTTCTCTGCCGTTGGTCATATTCATTTGGCGTGCGCGGTCTAATATCGTGTCGTCTGCGCTGTTCGAGGCTTTTTGGATAGATGCTTCTGCTCGTTTTTGCAGGAAGTATGTGTAATAACTGTCGTCTACTTTGTACTGCCGTTCAAAACTGCGCATCGTCTGTTCTTTTATCGGCAGAGTAGCCAACTGCTGCTGCGCTTCACTCATTTGACGTTGGAGTGTGTTTTTTTGTATATTCAACGCCACTCGCATTGACCTTATTGCTTCGAGGATGCCGCCTTTTGCCACCTGTATCTCGCGAGTGTATTGTGCATAATACGGGTTGTCTATTTTTACGGACTTGCGTTTGATAATCAAATCGTTAATGCGGTCGACCGAGGCGGTGAGCAGTGGTTCTGACCACCCGAAACTCGTTGGTGCACTTATCGAATCCTGTTGAATATTTTTGCTTAAATAGTCGGCAAGAAAGTTCAGGTAAGTTTCGCGTTGAACCAGTTCGTCCAGCGAGGCGCGTGCGGCTGTCATCTTACCCATAACATCGGTTGACATTACAGAGGTGCTGACAATTTGGTTCTCCTGTCGGTATCTGTTAAGGTCGTCTTCCGAAGATGATAGCGAACTTTGTATATTGCTCATTTGCTCGTCTATGAAGTTTATGGTGCGTGTTGCTACTTCATTTTTTTTGTCTAATCCGTTGTCGATGTAGACTTGACAAAGTTTGTTAATAAAATCAACATCGCGTGCCGGCGTAGCACTTGACATGGACATGGACATAATTGACGAGGCATTGGTGAGCATGTTGACGTTCAGACGCCCCGAAAGTTCGCTGACCAGACTTGCACGGTCTCTGAAGCGAAAATATATTTCGCGCTTCTTATCGGAATTTATAAAAACATTAATCACAAAGAGATTGTATCGTATCGGCTCGCCGGATTTCCCCTTTAAAGCGAACTTTTTTTCGTTTGACTGCTCTTCGGGGGTGATAACAAATGTGCCGTCGCCGTTGAGTGTCAGTTTAAAATATTTTCCGTATGCTGTCGGTGCAATATAACTGTAACTGATGTCTACGGGGGAAGCGTTATACAAATTGTTGGTTTTAAAACGTCCGCGACTGAAATATTCGACCGTAAAATTAGGCAAACTGTCAACAACTCGCCCGATAAAGTCGTGTGAACGAATGATATAACTCTGGTTGTCATATTTTTCATAATTTTGCTGCAGCCCAAAGCCGCGCATAAAAGTCTGGTCGCGTGTTGCGGTTTGTCCGCCTATCAGGATAGTGCCTTCTGAACGATACTGGGGTACCCATTTGCGGTTTTGCCACCAAGTGTAACTCATAGCAGCCAGCACAAAAAAAACGAACAGATACCAATGCTTCAGAATGAGCATCACCCATTTCATCAAGTCGAACCCTGACTGTTCTTCCGAGAATTGAACTTGTTGATTTTGTGTATTTTGTGTATTTTGAATGTTTTCCATATTGTTTTTTTCGTTTTTTTTTGGAAAATACTTTTATAAATTATTATTAAAACTGTTGTTTATTTTGCCTGCATTGTAAATTGCTGATTTACAATTATAAAAATATAATATAAGTTTTTGTGGATTAAAAAATTTGTGGCATTGTGTACCGTACAACACAATCGCCAGAAAATTACGCGCAAAGATACTACAAAAACTTCGTACTCACAAGAATTATTTCGGATGCTGTTTAAAATTTAGGAAAAAATTGCAAACAGTAAGAAAGTTTTTTTATTTGTAATGTTTTTTATAATTTTTTGTCTGTGTAACATTTAATCCAAAATCCTTGTCCGGTAATAATAAATTTGGTCAATTCTCATCCTTCTTTCTTCATTTGCGGAAAAAACAGCACTTCCTGTATTGCAACCTGTCCTGTCATCAGCATCACGAGCCTGTCCATTCCGATTCCCATGCCAGATGTTGGCGGCATACCGTATTCGAGGGCGCGGACAAAGTCGAGGTCAATAAACATCGCTTCGTCATCGCCTTTCTCCGAGAGGCGGAGTTGTTCTTGGAAGCGTTCCAACTGGTCTATCGGGTCGTTGAGTTCGGAGTATGCGTTGGCAAGTTCTTTGCCGTTCACCATCAGTTCAAAACGTTCTGTAAGTTCGGGGTTAGTACGGTGGCGTTTGCAGAGCGGCGACATTTCGAGCGGATAATCGGTTATGAATGTAGGCTGAATGTAGTTGCTTTCACACTTTTCGCCAAAAATTTCGTCAATCAATTTGCCTTTGCCCATTGTGTTATCTACCTCAATGTGCAATGTTTTAGCGATTTCGCGTATTTCGTTTTCCGTTTTTCCCGTCAAATCGCAGTTGGTATGTTCCTTAATTGCATCAAGCATCGTAATGCGTTTGAAGGGTGTTTTGAAACTGACTTTTTTACCGCCAATCTCAACTTCTGTGGTTCCATTCACGTCGAGACAGATTTTTTCGAGCATTTTTTCGGTAAAATTCATCATCCAGTTATAGTCCTTGTATGCCACATAAATTTCCATCACGGTAAATTCGGGGTTATGTACTCTGTCCATTCCTTCGTTGCGGAAATTTTTTGAAAATTCATACACGCCCTCAAATCCGCCAACGATTAAACGTTTGAGATACAACTCATTAGCGATACGCAAATAGAGTTCCATATCTAATGCGTTGTGGTGCGTAGTGAACGGACGTGCTGCTGCACCGCCCGGAATCGGCTGCAAAATTGGAGTTTCAACCTCTATATAATTTTGCGTATTAAAATACTCGCGCATTGATTGATACACTTTTGTACGTTTTAAGAAAATATCTTTAACGCCCTGATTTACAACTAAATCCACGTAACGCTGACGATAACGCTGTTCAGGGTCTTCAAAAGCATCGTAGGCAATTTTATTTCCCTGTTCATCGGTTTTGTACTTCACAATGGGCAACGGGCGCAACGATTTTGCCAAAACGGTCAGTTCCTTTGCGTGAATACTGATTTCGCCCATTTGCGTTCTAAAAACGAAGCCTTTGACGCCAATAAAATCGCCAATATCAAGCAGTTTTTTGAAAACAGTATTGTACATTTCGGGTTGTTCCTCTGTATTGATGTCATCGCGCGAAACGTAAAGTTGAATGCGTCCTTTGCTGTCCTGCAACTCAACAAACGATGCTTTTCCCATAATTCTACGGCTCATAATTCGCCCTGCAATGCACACTTGCCGTTTCGGTTCGAGCGTGTCGTCAAATTCTGCCTTAATATCTGTTGAGAAAGCGTTTGCAGGGTACAACGCGGCGGGGTACGGCTCAATGCCGAGATTTCTTAACTCTTGCAGCGAGTTTCTTCTAAAAATTTCCTGGTCTGATAAATTTTCCATTATATAACTATATTGTGATTTATATTTTCTGCACCAAAATTCTTCCAAAACATCTTTTACCATTTATATATGGCACATATTCTTTGTTCCGGACATATTCATATCCCATTTCAAGCAAGCCGTTTAATATCGGGGCTAGCGATACGGCAAAAGGTTTTTTGTAGTTTATCGGAATATATCCATTGTCTAATAACAGCATCTCTTTGTCATCATATTTTTTGTATTGTTCAGGTATATTTTTTAATGG